>JAHPYY010000159.1 GCA_019058515.1 Promethearchaeota archaeon | reverse complement strand
ACCTAGGGCTATAGAGGCAGCAATCGCCAGCATCCCCGCAGCAAAAGTGTTATAATAATCATACGAGCTCGCTTCTTGCGTTTGTGCTTCTACAAATGTTACAATGCCGTTGATCGAAAAAAACACCGTAAACAAAAGGATAAACTGAAAGAGTGCTAATAAAAGAAAAAACTTTTGCTTTCCATTCATACTTGTCCCTTATTTGAAATTTTTTATTTGTTTCATATATGGTACATTGATATTTTAAAGTTTTCCAAAAAGATATAATAAATTAACATATTTTTAATTATTCAAATATAACACCTATAAGAAATTTTACTATTATTTTGTTCCCGTGTCTATTTCTCTTATGGTTTTGCATAACTTTTTATATAACTTCTTTTTCCGATTAATAAAAGATAAGCTATCTTTAAATTATGATATTTCAAGGATTGTTCAACATTTTAAGTCTTTATTTCAATCAATTGGACTTATTCCATTATTCAATTGACAAGTATTTCAAACTAAGAATATCGAACGAATTAGATCTGAAATTAAACAAGGAAAAGATAGATTCAGTGATAGAGACAATAAATGCTATCGTAACTGACGAATTTCACGAGTTGGGTTTAGAAAATTCTCAAATTGAAGTAAAACTATCAGATCAGTTCCTAGATATTGATAAAAAGGAATTAAGTAAGATAAATACTATAATTGAAATCTATTCGGTTAAATTTGCTCCAATCGTTTTTGAGACCCTCTTAGAAAAAATTTTAGAATACTTAGTTGATGACCCTAACACTAACATCACCATGAAATATCTTAAAAAGAGGTCCTTATTACCAATAGAGTTCATGATGGAATTGCGGAACTTTAAACAATTATACGATGGGGAACCTGCTAAAAAGAATCAATTAAGAAAATACATCAAGATAAAAGAAAAGATTGTCGAAAAATTACGGGAAGATAAGAATAAAATCGAGCAAATTGAAGATTTTGAAAATCCAAATAATAAAATGCAATTATTTTACATGATTTATAGAATTATTGAGTTTTTTGGTATTCAGAAACTATATGATTTCACCCATATAAAACATTACATAAAAGATAATATATCTGATTGGTTAGAAACGCTTCCATTAGTAACATTAAAGAATCCAGATTTGTATTATTGTGGAATATATCTATTAAAACACTTAGATGTAACCATAGAAGAAGAGGAGGAATACCAAATAAAGTATTTCCTGTTAGATATTTACGATGAAAGCATAGACGAGTTCGAAGCGCCAATTATAGAGGCGACGAATAAAGTGGATTACTTTTTTAAATCTTCCTGGATTGTAGACTTTGAATTATCTGAAGAGCAAATCAAAGAGTTACTAAAAGGTACGCCTCAATACTTCGAACCTAACTTTTTAAAAACTCTTGAAACTTCTCAATTAGTAATCATCCTTAAACTCTACAAGGAATTAGGAGTGTATCATAAAGTTGATTCAAATAGAATTAAAGCAATTATAGACGAGATCGAACAAAGAATAACTCCAGAAGGAATCAATCAATATCGAGAAGGTTTTTTTTCCAGCGAAGCTGCATATCATGTTCTTTTCAGCCATTATATGCAAAATACAATGAAGACTTTGAGGGAATTCGAATTAATTGATAATATCGTTTCGAGAATCTATAGAAATCTTGGGATACTTGTAATTTCAGAAAAAACCAATTTTGACCTCATAAGTGAGCTTTATTACTCCTGTGAGTGTTTAAAGCTCTTAAATTGTATTGAAAAGAAAAATGCTCTTATCCATATTGCTCGGTACTTATTTCCAGAAGTGGTTTTCGATAAAGTTTATAAAGGTCAAGAAATGTACGATTTTAACGGCAAATATCGCCATTTAAAAATAAGCAAGATTACTGGAGATCTCATCGCTTAAATTGGGTAATTATTGATTCAATCCAAATTCTTTCTAGAGACTTGTGAGCAAAATTTTTAAGAAGATACTTAATTCTTTTTATATGAAAGATGACATTTAAAATTCGAGTTCATAAAGACTGGAATGGAGAGAAGGCAACATTCTAAGAGAAGGAGGATGGATTATAATTCCTTCAGATACGGTAAACATTTTAGGAGGAAGGTTTAAACATCTTAGCGAATTCAAAAAAGAAAAGTAACCCTCAGCAAATTTAATCAATAATAGAATAATAAAGATTTTTAATTCCAAACATCCCCTCTTTTATGAAGTTGATGTTATTGTTGTTATAAAATCTATTTAACCTACAGAAACAATATCTTCATTAATTAGTACTGCGATGTATGGAGGAATTTACATTATGGCGTCTTAGGGGATGATAAGATTTTAATCTTTTCTCAAATTTATTTTTCAGGATCTCTAATGCTTCAAGAACTTCTATATCGTAAAAATCATCCCCTAATAAATCAGAATATTTTCTTTCTATCCTTATAAAATAATTTCTTATTTCCTTAGTTTCTTCTTCCTCTAATTTTTTGTTAAGGTTATTTAATTCTTCGTAATTCCACTTAATTTCTCTTAGAAATTGTCTTCTTATTAGCTTTCTTTTTATTTTCGTTTTTATTCCCATTTTATACTGACTTTTCTTGCTACTTAAAAAAATAATAATGTAAAAAGAAACAGTTAGAAGGATCACCCAATAAAAGATAAAATATACGCTAAAAACACTCCAAAATTCTATATTTATGAAAAGAGTTAATATCCAAATCGATGTTATAATTATAGAGACAATTAAAATTGACGATAAATATAATCTTCGATACATCTGATAATGTAAAGGGTCTTCAGATTTTGACTTTTTCTTTTCCGTTAAACCACGAGTTTCGTTTGTTGAATTATGCTCGCTTTCATCTTTTAATTGACATAAATCCCACACCATAATAGAGGAAATACTAGGTAAAATTATGCAGAAATACAACACTAAGATATATATCGCTATATTTGAATAGACTAAAGAAAAATATATAACAAAAATAGAGAGCCCTATTAAAGATATGAGATAGATATAAGCTCTCCTATATAATTTATTATCAAATACATCCTCTAATAAAAAATGTCCATGTGGATTATAAAAAAAAGTTGGATACATAACTTAGGTTCAATTTTAAACGTATTACATAGTTAAATTGGTTCCATACTATAATTGTAGCATTAGTTATTTAAAAGCAATGATTATAATGTGAAATTGTAATTATAAATACAACTTTAGTGGTATATTTTATAAAAGGTAATATTTAGTCTTACCATTTAATTGAAATTAATTAGATCTTTAACGCATCTATACAATTATGAATAATTGAAAAAGTTCAAAAGTAAACGAGAAAGACACCACTTTGGAGAAATCTTTTAGAGCAAATCAAATTTTTTCTATAAAAATTAGTTTGTGTGATTAATTGTAAAGGTTGTACTATTTAGGAAGTGAACTATTGTGCTTTTAGGAATAATGATTCGCTTCGCTCCGTGAATCTATTTTTACGAGATAGTGAATGTTTAAATCTTGTTTTTATAAAAGTTTTTAAATGTGTGTTTTATAGTCACTTAGAAGTTTTTACGTTACCATTTAATCAATCACAGGTATTTAAGGGAAAGGACTTTAGAGTTCATTTTATAATGATTCTATTTACACTTTTGGTACTTACAACTGGAATTGTAGGATTGTACTTTGGTTCAAAATTCTTAGTCGTATCGCTTGAAAATTTCGCCTTACGCTACGGGATTAGCCAAATTTTAATAGGTTTAACTATTCTCTCTATTGGTACGAGTTTACCAGAGATATCTGTAAGCATCATAGGTGGAATCGACAAACTTGCAGGAATTACAGAGGGAATTGACGGATTGGTCATTGGTAACAAAGTAGGATCGTTTTTAACTCAGATTTCATTAATATTGGGTATTTTAGCATTAAGTCAACACATATTCGTGAGTAAATGGGAGCTTAAGCGAGAAGGTTTAATGATGTTCCTCTCTGTAGTAATCTTTTTTGTATGCTCTGTCGATGGTATTCTCTCTCGGTTAGACGCAATAATTATGATGGGAATTTATGCGTTATACATTGGTTATACTATCTATAGCGACAGGAAAAGGAGAGCCATTGAAAAAGAAATCATGCAATTCATAGAGCAAAGAAATAATATTGTACTTCCTGATAAAAACAAGACTAAAAAAGCTCCAAGCAATAAATCGTGGAGATTGGACTTGTTAATGTTAGTAGGTGGGTTAATCTTGCTTCTATTTGGTGCTGAATTAACATTATTTGCTGGACACGAACTTGCTAAAGATTTAAACATCCCTGATATAATAATTGGAATTTTTATTATAGGATTAGGTACTTCCTTACCAGAATTGATCGTAGACCTGACGGCTTTGAAAAGGAAAGACAATGGTATAGCAATTGGAGATTTAATGGGTTCTAATATATGTGACATTTTGTTGGCTACTGGTTCCGGAGCCGTTATATCCGAATTCACCATTCCCTTGACGGTACTTATTTTTGATATTCCTGTGCTTCTAACTTTAATAATTATAGTATTTGCTGCGATGTGGAAGCATCAAACTCTCTATAGGTGGCATTGCGTGTTATTACTGAGCCTCTTTGGGACTTACGCTGTTATTAAACTTTGTCTTTTCTAAATATAAGGGTTACAATAGATCTGAATATTATAGTTACAAAATTTTAGCAAAATATCTCAAATCATTTCTCTAGGGATAAGGCAAATAAATGCAGATATATCGTTTCTCAATATTTAAATAAAAATTATTGCCTTTTGTACACAATCCAATTATTCAATTTAAGGTATTAGAAAAATGACTTGTGAAGAGACTAACTTCTCCCCTTGGAAACCTCTGTTCTTAATCTCATGTGTATTTTGCGTAGCTCTTTTGATATTAATCTCTATCGATGATATTTTATTCGTAATATCACCAAGACCTACTACTGTACTCGAATATTTCGAATTATTACAGTCTAATCCCTTTTTGGGTTTAGTCGCTCTCGACTTACTCTATGTTATCGATCAAGCGTTGATCATTCCAATTATTCTTTCCCTTTATGTAACTTTGAAACATATCAACAAATCTGTCGTGCTTGTAGCTACGGTTTCGTGCATTGTAGCATTAAGTACATATATGTCTTTGATTGGACTCGTTCTATTGACAACATCCCTTATTTTCTTCATTATTTGGGATGTGCTACTGTTAAGATCTTTTATTAAACTGAGCCGTGGATCAAATTAATCTACATTATAATTATTCTAATAGTATTCAAACCTGAGAGACTTTCAAGAAAAATAAAATTAGAATTATTTTAATTGAAATAATTGTAATAATAAAAATTAGTTAATCATATCTTCGATTTGTCTTATTCTTTTACCAATATGTTCCAGACTGTATCTTATATGCATGGTCATTTCCTCGATTTCCGAGAGAATCTTTTTTATATGGCTCTTCTTGGTTTTTGTTAATTTTGCCGAGATTTCACCCTTCCTTGCGGAATATTTCATACTTTCAATTTCTAAGGTTCTCGATTCGCCAGGATAAGACAAGTCCGTACGACCTTCAACAATTTCGTTAAATATATATAAAAATTCTCTTGGTTCTCTTCCTTGCTTTACTACTTCATACTTATATTCGTAATATTTCTTCCGACTTTTGAGTTTTCCAGCCCAGTTAGAAGCCATGTACCTATGAAACAGTCTGCTTTGAGCACCTGCCCAAATCCATATCATCTTCATAGATTTATCGATAATTAAGTAGACTCCTTCTTCGTCAAAAAAAGTATTAGGACGATTTGCAATACCCTCTCCTTTAACTTGATATGTATAGTCAAGATAACTGCTACTAAGACTCAAAAAATCTTCACACCTTCCATTGATTATTTGGTTAATATAAGCAAAAATAATGTAAATAAAAATTATAAAAAAAAACTACTTATTCGTAAAATTTAGCGAGTGCGTCGAGTAATTCTTGTAGTGTATCGATGTCAGGAATGTATAAGAATGTGCCTGTTATCTTAATATCAGCTATAATCACGTTAGTTGTTATTACTAGTGACAGTTTTTTAAGCAATCCGATTTCTTCCTTTAAAATTTTGAACAGCTGTTGTCCTTTATCAATACTCATGTCTGGGGGTTCTGTCATCATGCGTATTTCAAGCAAATCACCAAGTGCACTTGCGTAATGACTAGCTAATATGTGGCAAATCTCGTTCAATGCGCTTCGATAAAACTCGTCAATGTTCTGAATCGAATTAATTTTCTTGGCATCTAACTTTTTCTCCTCATCAATAATAATTGAAGCGATCTTTATGATATCGTTGATCTTAAATATCGAAAGAAGGGTTGCTCTCGTTTTTCCAAGTACATTGCTCCAGGCAATGAAAATCTTTTCGTTTCGTTTGGTCAATGTTTTGGAATAGTCGTCAAGTTTTACCATCTCAACTGCTGGAATGTCAATGTCAACTCTTTTATTAATCATCTTAGCCAGCGCATTAGCCGCGTTTCCTGCTCCCATGTTGCCTACTTCTTGAAGCGCATCTCTTTGAAGTTCAGTAAGCTCAATTGAGTCTAAGTTCACGGGTCTTTTCATAGCCATTGATGCTAAATTAAGATCCTCGTGCTCAATTCCTAACTTATCGAAAATGCTATTTAGCGTATTTACATCAGGAATGAAGAAAAACACACCCTTTAGCTTAAGATCCACAATTTTGATCGTAGTAGATATAGCTACGACGAAGTTTGATAGATCTTTGAGTTCTTGCTTAATAAAGTCTCCTAACACCCCCGCATTACTAACTTCGAATTCTGGTAAATCGATCATTATCTTAGTGCCAATCAAATCGGCTAAAGCTGATGCGTAATGACCAGCCATTATGTTTCCTATTTCTTGGATAGTAGATACTGCGAATTTATCGAGGTCTTTTTTAGATTTTACCTTAGTAGGATCAATTTTTGAGTCTTTCCCCGCCAAATTAGCTACAATTTCCATTAACGGTCGTAACTCAAATGCTTGGAGGATCGTAGAGGCTGAAGGTTTCTGCAGTCTAGAAAAAATTCCGCAAACTTCTACTTCTTTTCCTCCAAATTGGGAAGGAATTTGTTCAAAAGACACGATACCGACATTAGTTAAATCTACATCAACCTTCTTTTTTATCAACCTCGAAAGAGCTGTAATAGCATTCCCTGATCCAATGTTTCCAATTTCTTTAAGTAAATCCTCTTGGTCTTTTGATAAATTTACTTTCTTACCACTTTCATAGGGATGGGCTTTCACCTTTACAGGAACAGTCTGAAGTCTACTAGATTTTAATTCTGGTAATCTTGGTAGTTCAGGTACGTTAAATTCTGTATATTCTTCCCTTGCATAGGTAGTTGCTTTAGTAGTTCTGGGTCTATACTCTACCTTAGGTTGGGAACGCTTAAGTTCGTAAAGTTCATCTGGATTAATCAGCGTTTCTAAGTCTAAAAGAATATAAGTCTCTTCGTTCAATACGCCTAGTGATTTTATGAAATTGTAATCAATGTGAGTTTCTACTATAGTGCTTTTTGTTTCAAATATTTCTATGGGCAGTTTTCGCACTCCAATGACGGAATCTACCATAATTGCGATATTTAATCCCTCGTACTCAAGCAATAGAATTCTCGTATTATCGTCAATATTGTATGCACCATCGCTGGGATATATCTTTTGCTTTAAGGAAATAATCGTATATAGAGTGCCCCTAATGTCGATGACTCCTACGATTATTTTATCGGTAAGAGGGACAGGGACGATCAGGTCTTTCGGTATGAAGATCTCCTTAACATCCTTTACTTCTAAAAGATATTTCTCTTCTTTTACCTTAATGACGACCGCATCGATATAGTTAAATTTTTCAGATTCTAGCATGTTTTATTACCTCATTTTTTTTTAAATTTTATGTTTTGATCATAATTCCTTTCCATATGAGATCGACTCGATGGGTTTCTTCACTTAACTCCGAAAAGTACCCTACTTGCTTATACAATGAAATTTGACCACCTTCCGTATACTCGTAGATATAATCTAATAGAGATTCTGTACTGCTAAAATTATATCCCGCGAGTTCAATTTGTTCGTTATCGTTAAGAACGATGGTCAACAAATCGTCACCGCTGAAAATTTTCTCTAAATCTACCCATTCAACCCATAATTCGGGAACTATTTCACTTTCTTCAATTAAAAAAGTTTCTTGAATTGGAATATTTCTATAGCTTTTGTTTGCAGCTATAATTACTTTTTTCGGTACTATTTTAGTTTCTTTAGAAAAGTTGATGAACTTGTTAATTAACTCCATGTAGTTATCGATTTCTAGGAGTTCGGTACATAGTACAAATATAATGTCTCCACCCTCAATTTCTATAACAAAATCCACGGCATCGTGGGATTTGCTCGAAATATTAGTCAACAGCGATTCAATGACGAATCCTCTCATAAATTTCATGTACTGATAAAACCTCCATTTAATCGCCTTCCTGGTGCATAGTTCTCTACTTATAAATGCTTGAAACAATATTTTATATTGGTCTGCCTTAAGATTAGATAGAGATGCAATTGCATCGTAATCTTCTCCGATCTCGTAATACCCTTTAATTGATTTAGATTCTTCGTATTGATTTTTTACGACTTTAGTCTCTAGCAAATCTCCAGTTATCAATGGTAATTCTCCTTTTGTAAAAACTGGTCTGATGTTCTCTGCGTAATATTCCATAATTTTGTCGGACTTATCCATTAAGGTTTCATAATATTGAAAATTCATTATTTTTCTCTCCTATTTTTGTTATTAGATTTTATTATCCAAATATAAACGATTCAAGTTCAGCAAAATCTATCTTCTCACCACTTTTCTTCTTAACATAATATCGAATTTCTGTTTCTTGATAGGGTAATAACGATGTAATGACAAATTCTAAAGAGTTCGAAGCTTTATCTTTCGTTTCAATTAATTTATATTCAACATTTGAGGATACCAATTCAAAGGCGTTTGAAAGAGTATCGTCGATTTTAATGTCATTTACTTCAACATTAGAGTTATTAGTTACCATAATTGAAATTCCGAATTCTTCTGTGGTTCTACCTGGGAATATCTCTTTTCCAATCAATAAATCCCGTCGTTTATGTATGATGTTTATCTTGGGTCGTAAGTTTGGATTCAACGAATATTCGAATTTGAACAGCATATTTTGCTCGCGTTCATTTACTGCGTACAAATTTTGGTAATATGTACTCAAGTCTAAAGGAAAATCGTATTTCTTTCGATGGTCGGGAGCAACTGCTAAAATTTTGTATTTAAATTCTAAAAATTCGTTTACATCAAGAAATTGGTCCTGAGAGTCTTTATTAGTGTTCACAAGAAATTCAATTTTATGATCTACTGATGGATTAGCGTTGTTTGGTACGATATTTAACTCAAATTTATCCGGTTTTACAACTCCCGAGGAAGTCCTTAGAATGTAACCTTTTTTATCTATTGGTACAATATAATCAGCGGGTATCATCTCTCGAACAGAAAGGCTTTTTAGCGCCATAGTGCCTATGTTTTTTATGGTGATAGTGTTTTCAATTTGTGATTCCTCAAAAGATTTTATACTTGAAATTGAGAAATTTTTGCTGTAAGACAAATCTATAATGTCAAAAGCGTTACCTTCGATTTTTAGGTTGACTCTTGTAGTTTTTTCTATGTTATAGGTGACCGTGTATTCTAACTTACGGAAAAATTTTGGTTCGTTTTCATCTTCAACCTCCCATAATTCTGAAAAATATTGCTCTCCTGGAGATAGGATCTTTTTATTCTTATCACTATCATATTTAATGTCAGCAATTGACTTTTCTTTGTCTTTGTCTAAAATTATGGCCGATTTTAATTCTAAATCTAAATCGCTGTTATTTTTGAAGTATAAACAGCAAGACCACTTGTTCGGTTCGGTTTCTTTTTCTTTAACTTTAATCGCGTGCATTGCGTGAGAGTAAGCTGAAAAATCTTCGACTTCTAATCCCGACATCAAGAACTTTTCGTAAATGTAAGAAACCTGTAGACCACCGGTGCTAATGAGTGTTTTCTTTTCTGGGACAATGTCAGTTAATATAACAATTGAAGTGAATTCACCTGGTTTTAACTCCTTAATCCGGCATAACAAAGATCCTTTCTTGATATCTATTTTTGAAATATGCGCTCCTTCGTATCTGAAATTGCTAAATTCCTCAGAAAATCTCTTGCCAATCTTTATGTCTCTCATTAAGTTTTTGGAAGTATTTTGAAGTTCCAAAGTGAACTTAAGAGAGTTCTTACGATTGAACAACAGCACTAATTTTCTCTCAATTTCGTGCTCTAGCTTTTTACTTACACTCAGTTGAACTTCTTGCTGTAGCTTCAAAGCCTTTTCTGCTTCGATTCTCCTTTGATTTTCTAACCTTTCTTGTTCAAGCTTCTCTTTAGTTTGAAGGATTTTAAGTTCCTTCTCTTCGTTCATATCATCTATTTTCTCGTTAAATTGATGATTCCTCTCGTGCGTCAGTTCAGCTATTTCGTTTTCCAATGTTTCAATTAAATTAGACAACTCATTTTTCTTTTCTGCCACACTCTTTTTATATTTTTCTAGACTTTCCAACTCTGATTCTTTCTCCTTGAGCTCGTCGGTCACATTCTCTAATTCAACGCTAAAGCTATCGGTTTGCTCGTCAGCGACACGTTTTAGGGTTTTATTGTTAATTTCTTCGATGTTAGCCTTAATTTTTCCTATCATTTTATCAACTTCACCGATTTTTGAGCGTCTTTCAATAAATAGCGACTCGAGAGCCGAGTTCAATTCGTTACTCTTCTGTACGCTTAGGTTGTTTAATTCTTCTTTAATCGCGTCTAGTTGAGCTTTACTTTTATTTTCCTTTTCTGACCATTTTGCTAAAGTTTTAGTAGCTTCGTCTAGTTTAGCTTTTTCCTCATCTATTTGAGTATTTAATTGGTCTAATTGTTCGTTGTATTTCGCATTGGTTTTCTCAAAGAACATTGATTCCTTTTCTTGAGTTTCTTCCTCAATCTTCGCGATTACATCAGTATTTCCATCTCCAACGGCTTTAAGCTTTGCCTTCTTCTCTTTAGCAAATTCTTTCTTTTTATTTGAGATTTCTTTGTCTTTTTCCCTATTTTTCGTAATTTGTTTATATTCTAGGTCTTTTATTGTTTGCTCGTGGGTTTTAACTTTAGTATCCCATTCTCTTGCATTTTGGTAATGTTCTTCGTACACCGTGGTCTTTTTTTCAACCTTTTTTGAAAGTTTTTCTATATCTGGGTTGTATTTCTTGTCGTTATGGCGTCTGATTTCTTCTTCTTTTTTAGAATATTGTTTGTTAATTTTTTCCTTCTCGGCGTTATTCTCTTGTATTTGTTTTTCAAATTTGTCTAATTTCTTTCGATCTTCCTGTTTATATTCTATATCATCAATATTTAAGCTTTTTAGGGCTTTCTTATAAGCCTTTTCTTTACGTTTTGAATGTTTTTTGACATCCTTCTTAAGCTTTTTAATAGATGATTTTAACGATTTTTTCTTTTCTTTATACTCTTCTTTAGTAAGTGAAGAAACGGCGATTTCGCTTTTAGCGTCGTCTCTTCGTTTTTGTATACCTTCAATCTTATCGTCGTACTTCTCTTTAAATGCAGCAAGAAGATTCTCTTCTTTTTTCATGTAATCATTTTCGATTTGTTCCAGTGGACTTAGAATTTTCTTTTTCTTTTTTTTATTTTCTATATTCTCATCTTCAGCATCGCTTATATCTTCAACATATTGAAACTGAATATCACTTACATTTTCAGTTAGAATATTCACTACATCTATCTTTTCCTTGACAATTAATGGTTTTGGTAAGTTATCAGAATAAATTAGATTGTAGCTTATAACCTTGCTTGTTTGTGGATCAAAATTTTCTAACTTAATTTCTTCACTTAGATCTAAATTAACATTTTCCGATCTAGCCAATTTCAAACGAGAATCCCAAATTCTGGCTTTTTGAGAGTTATTAACAACCTGAATGGAACCCGTACCGACAAAGTTGGATAAGTTTCCGTTGTTATCGTACTCGTAATCCACAATTTCTTCGCTTTTCAAAGCGACTTCAGAAAAAACTCCTAGTTTCTTTGTTTCCTTGACCTCTTTAGTTTGAATTAATTGTTCCAAATCTTCTACTTGCTTCACAGGAAGCCCTATGAAAGCAGGAGAGAGCTTTGTTTCTAAATCTTTTAAATCTACGCGTTTAAATCCCATATAAAATCATCTCGTTTTTTTTTTATTATTTTTACAAAAAATTTTTAATTTGAAATATCGATCGACTGCAAAGTTTTCATTTCTTTAGTTAAGTTTGAAATTATGTTTACGACATCGACGACTAAACATATCGAACCATCCCCAATTATGGAAACTCCTAATACTTCTTTAAACTCGGAATATCTCGAGCGAAACGGTTTGATTACAACATCCATCTGATGCATAATTTCATCTACAAGGAAGATTGCAGAGTTTTTTTCGTCTTTGTTGCACAATATCGCAATTCTCTCGCTGGAAACAGATGGTATCATTTCTTTTGCTTTGTTTATCTCAAGGTTTTCGACATTTTCTGCTGGACCATCAGTTGATTTATTTTCGGCTATACTTCCATCAATATTGATAATGTCGAGGAATTTTCTGAACCTAATTACTGGAATTAGTCGTTTCTCGATTCTATAGTATTCTTCTCCCTTTACATATTCTATCTGATTTTTGTTAAAGAAATAGATCTGCTCTATATTTTCTATAGGTATAGCATACAGATCTCCAGCTACTTTGAAGAGCTGCGCTTTCAAAATCGCTCTTGAGAAAGGCACAGTCAAGATAAAAGTTGTACCTTTACCTTTTTCTGATACTAACTCTACAGATCCCCCTATTTCTTTTATCTTTTCAGCAACAATTGCTAATCCCATCCCTCTCCCTGAAATCATGTTTGCTCCCGACAAAGTTGAAAATCCAGGAGCGAAAATGATACTATTAAGTTCTTGAGTTGAGAGTTCACTTACCTCTTCTGGAGAGTAATCACCGCTGTTGAGCAATTTTTCTTTAATTTTACCGTAATCAATACCTTTTCCATCGTCAATAACTTCTATATTAACTGAACCCGCTCTTCTAACGGATCTCAGTTTTAGCGTTCCCATGCCTGATTTACCACTAACTCTCCTTTCTTCGGGAGTCTCAATACCGTGATAAATAGCGTTTCTTATCAAATGAATCAATGGACTATTTAGTTCTTCCAGTATTTTGCGATCCAACTCGACATCTGTACCTTCTAACAAGAAACGAATGTTTTTGTTAGTTTCCTTTGACACATCGCGAACCAAACGCTTGTATCTACGGAAGGTGGATTCGACTCTTACCAATTTAAGTCTAAAGATAATTTCTTGTATTTCCAGGAATAATTTATCCATGCTGTCAAAAAACCGTGTAACACCCCAATCTCCCTTTTCCGAGAGAATTTGATTTAATTGGTTTTTAAGGATAATAACTTCCCCAAAATAATCCATTAGTTCTTCGAGAGTCTCGATCTTAACCTTTACTGACGTTATTTGACCGGTATCTTCCTCGAACGACTTGATAAGATCCATTACGCCATCCATTTGTTCAATTTTTTCATCCGTCTTCTTATTTGATGCCCGTTTAACGGGACGCGATTCGGTTTTTTGGTCTTCCCATTTGCTGGCTGATTTCTCTAGGATGGGGTTAAATTCTTTTAGGCTTAACTTTTTTATTACCTTGTTTTCTATTTCTAAAATTTCGTTTAATACTTTCGTGATATTAGCAGATACTTTTTCACTAATATAGAAAACATCAAACTCTAAATCGATATCTCCTGCTTCTAAGGTGTGTGGTTCCGGATTACTCCAGCAAATTTGTCCAATATCATTTAGCGCTCGAAAAATGATAAACGACCTAACTTTCTTAAACACGCAGGTCGATTGGAGTCTAATTGAAATTTTATAGAAGTTGTTTTTCTTATTGCTTGTTATTTCCTTTACTTGCTTAGGATTAATAGACTTTATGAATGTAATGTCATATGCACTCTCTACTTCCTCGAATCCTTCTCTTAGCTCTCTAATAATTTTGTCGTCAATATCCGTGATCTTACCCGCTTCGGCATTTTTAAGTACTTTCTTCAATACATCAAGGCTCTGAAACATTAAGTCTACTATCTCAGCAGCTTTCCTTTCGGTAAGTTTCTTGTCTTTTGACTTGTCCAACAAGTTTTCGAAATTATGACAGAATTTAGATACATTTTCTAGACCGACCATCGCTGTTAAACCTTTAAGCGTGTGAAATCCAAAATAAAGTTCTTGAATCGGTTTGTTGTTTGTTGGATTTTCCTCCAAATTCAAAATTTCCTCTTCGACTTTATTTATCAAATCCTCTGCTTCCGATATAAACAGCTTTATGTCATCACTTGAAGCCATTTCTTTTCCTCTTTTGTGTTGTTTTTCGGTAAAATATATCTATTTTTTCTTAAGCAGTATTCTTTCCATTACATCTAGGACCTGCTCGTTTTTAAAAGGCTTCTGAATGAAGTCTTTTGCACCTTTTTTAGCCGCTTCGAGAACTAACGCTTCTTGACCTAACGCCGATACGACCACGATTAGAGCGGATCTGTCCATTTTAATCAGCTCTTCCACGGTTTCTATTCCTCCTTTTTCGGGCATCACTAAATCCATCGTAACCAAATCTGGTTTAAGCTTAGTATACAAGTCAATTGCCTCGTTTCCGTTGGCAGCCTCCCCGATAACTTCCGAATAATCGGTGGTGTTGATGATTTTTTTTAGCATGTTCCTCGTAAACGCTGCGTCGTCCACTATTAATACCTTTTTCTTATTATTTGACATAATATCAACTCCTTATTTTGTTTTTAAATTATAGACGCCTGGTCTTTAATTATTTTAGATTTTTCCTCTTCGCTTAGCACTTTGCGAAGGTCAATAAATACTCTGGGACGATCTTTGAATTTGATTATCCCTCTCACGTAACTGATATCATTTAAGCCCGTTTGAAAAATTGGGCTTAGTTCTTCCAGTTGATTGTAGTTAATATGCGCAACCTGCGTGATACGATCAACAAAAAATCCAATTTGATTGTTATTAATATTCATTATGATTATGAAATTTTTCGAGGAATCCAGGTCCATTGCGGAATTGTCAGAGGTGTAGATTCTATAATCCTCCAATCTTAACTTCCTCTTTAGGTTGATTATGTGAATGATGTTCCCACGATAATTATAGATTCCTTCTATGTAATCGAAACTTTTTGGTAACCGCCGAATTTGACCCGACTGAATGATTTCTTTCACATCAAGCAAATCGACCGCAAATTGTTCAGAACCAACTTCGAAGACAATAACAGATACCTGCTCTCCTTCTTGTTGCAATTCTTCTCTTAACATTTTTTCATTCTTTTTTTTATATTATAAAATATCTATTAAATGTTTCATTAAATTTGTTAAACGGTGTAATATCACATTGATAATCCGCTAGATAACTCTTAAACTCCTCGAGAAAATCATCTACGATTAAGTACATGTATCTCTCCAACAAAGGGCTTAAATCTTCGACCAAATATGCGAAAATCGTATCGTTCTTCACGATCATGTAGAATCGCTGGTTTCCAAAGTTAATCTCTTTTAAGCTAGCACCCGACTCCTGGCCGATGATCTCTTTCGAAAACGAATATAAAGCAGAGATGAATCCTCCAATATGAACTTCGCTTTTAGCGATAGACGCTCTATTTTTGTCGATTTTAGAAAAATATGGACTTCCCGTCGATCCAATAATGAACACCGCTATTAACCCGTCGGTTTGCGGAATTTGGACCTCATGGTCGCAAAATTCCACGATTTTGCCAAAGTCTTCCTGAGATTGAACTAAGTTATTAATTCTTTTGGTCAATAGATATAACTTGGTGTAATTTATTTCCGTCTCTTTTTTGTCCATGTATATCATTATGTAAATACTATCTGGTTGAACTTCAAAAAAGTGTAGGAATATAGTGAACTGATCCAAAGGAATTATCGAATTCCCTTTCTTTTTCTTGATAATCTCGTGTTTGTATAATTCAAGCATGTTTTGAATTATAGGCATTCCAATCCCTTTTTGAAATATGACATTAACGCTGTTATTACTCGAACTAGAACTATCAAGCTGTAGCAATCCTACTCCAAGCATTTGGAGAGAATTGTCATTACCTATATCGTGAGTTTTTTCTCCCATAACAATCATAAACCTTCACATAGTGTAATTGTATGATCAATTGCTTGATACATTATTCTAGTGTCTCGCTATAATTTCGCATTACTTCGATACGGGGTATTTCTCCTGCGCTTTAGCGTATTGTTATCCCTAGTGTAGAGATAATATAACTACTTCGAGGATGTGTTTTGTGTGTTATTGTGTTATTTTCGAAATAATATGACTTTTTATACATTTTTAGTACAATATTGTTTTTTTTTACAAAATAAATACAATATTCTTATACCAAAAATATTTTTATATACAAAATAATACAATTTGTATTTAAATTTTTATTTTAGGAAAACCAATTAATCGCAATATTTATCCCGATTGACTCGAAGATTTGACTATTTTATTGTCGGTAATTATTGTACTCATATCATATTAAAAATCAGTTTTGTGTGCTAAAAAATAGGTTTGATTCAATCGTTATAAAATCGCAAAGTCTACATCTAATCAGATCTATCGAATATAAATAGTATTACTAGAATCTCGGGGTTAGAAAACTTCGCAAACTTAATTACTCTATAATTAAATGATAACAAGATCGCAAGGATTGGGGGCTTGGAACTCTCGAAGGAGCTTAATGTATTTAGGTATTTCGAATAAAAATGCTCCGAAAATCGAAGGATTGGAAAACCTGGAAAACCTTTTAGAACTAGAACTAAACGGAAATCCAATTAAAACCTTAGAGGGTTGAGAAAACCTTAAAAATCTTTGTTTATTGGGTCTACAAGATACAGAAATTCACAAAAAAGTTAGATTTGACCACTTATTTGAACTTAAAGATGTATTCGGTGATTTTATTTAAATAAGTGATAAGGTAAGGGGTTTTTTTTTTGTTAAGCGTACTTATGATAATACTCAAAATGTGTACCAAAATCAATAAGTAAAAATCTAAAAAAAATAGTGTAAAATAAAATATAATAAAAAAAATATGCTAAATGATTAATTTTTGTCCTTCTTTTTCTTCTTCTTTTTCGAAATCACTTGCTCTTCTTCTACTACTTTTGTTGGGGCAGTGTTAACTTCCGCTTCCAGCTCAAACTTGAAGAATTCAAGGTCTTTTTGAAGCTCGGCAGCGAGAGACCCAAGTCTGCTCGCAGTAGAATCGATTTCTTTCATCGAATTTACCTGTTGATCCGAACCATCCATTATCCGGTCTAGCGCTTTTTCGTTTACTTCTTCGTGTTCTTCGACTCCTTTAATCTCATCAGTCATTTTATCAATAGAACTTACGGTTTCCTGAATCAACCTTTCGATCTCTTCAATCTTTTCGGCTGAAGATGCAACGGATGTTTTCGATTCTTCGGCTAACTTTCGCACTTCATCAGCTACCACTGCGAATCCTCGACCATATTCACCAGCTCTACCCGCTTCTATGCTTGCATTTAACGCTAATAAGTCGGTTTGTTCTGAGATGCTAGTTATAATGTCCATAACCTTATCGATATCTTTTGTATGGTCTAACACATTATGAGCGATTTTGTCGATTTGTTCTGATTCGGTTTCTACTCCTTTAATAACTGCAACTTGTTCTCTTGTAGATTTATCCAATTCGTGCGTAGTGGCAGCAATCTGTTCGGCAGACGCTTCTACTTCTGATGCACTAGCTGAGAGCTCCGAAGCGATGCTTGATACATTAACGCTAACATTATGCGTCGCTCTAATAGCTTCGTTCAGATGTCCGACCATTTCGTCGAAGTCGGCTATTAAATCCCCGATCTCATCGCTTGGTTTGCGTATTTTCATTATTGATTCGTGTTCTCGTAAATCTCCATCTGCTATCTTCTCAGTGATTTCCGCTAATTGAACTAAGGGTTTGGAAATCCTTTGAGCGATTATGTACGAGAATGCCACGACGACAATCGATACAACAATTGCTAACACTAAAGAAATTACTAATAACGTGTTTGGAACTGCGAGAGCCTCTTGAGCTTCCATTTCTGCTGCTAAAATCCAAAAATCACTTTCGTCGGTAAAGGCTCCTACATGGTACGCAGCCATTACTTGAACACCGCGGTAATTAACATCATCTGTTGTAGAAGTATCCTGTCCTGTTTCTATAGCCTGTAAAACTGCAGCAGTAGATATTTTTTCAGCTAAAATAGTTTCTTGTAATGCGTCGTACTTTCCTGTCTCCGTAGTATAGTAATCGTAGCTACTTGGAGTTAAGAAGTAACCCTCTTCGTTCAACAAAAAGACTTCACCGGTGGTGCCTAATCCTTGTATTTCACCCATGATTTCGTTAAGGTGTTGGTCGCTGATTAACATTACAATAATTGCTAATGTTTCTCCGTTCATGTAATTCTCGTGAGACTTCACGCAATGGGCTATGTACCATTCTGGTTCAGTTTCTCCCGCTCTTATGTGATAGTCTGCTAAATAACTTCTACCTGAGTCAAATAGAGCTTTTGAGAGCGATTTAGCTAATGTGGGAGTGAACCACCATTCACCCGACTCAGAACCTTTATTTGTGTAAGTGTCAGGAGTTTCACCATAGTAACCATCTTCAGTTCTTTGATACCCATTGTAACCTTCTTCTTGTCGCGCTAACGCCACAGTTCCGTCGGTATCTATAAGAGCGACCTCGTGATACACACCTGCTTTTTCTATAAACTGGTCGAATGTTTGACCAAGATGCTTATATCCCTCGTCGTAATTTACCCCTCTTTCTATAATGAAATCCACATAATCTCTTACCGCTGGTAAATTGGCTAAAGTTTCGATGTCAGCTCTTCTTTGGTTCACCCATGTCGTTACTTCATGATGCTTCTCCTCAGCCGTAGCGTTAAGCGAGGCAATCCTATCCGTAGTATAGCTGTTTTGGAGAAGTATCGTGCTCGTTATGGTTATGAATAAGAAAGGAGTTAAAGACACAACTAGGAAAAAGACCATTAATTTAGACCGTAAGCCTAATCGTGATTTACCTTTTTTTTCTTTTGCCATGTTATTCACTTTTCCGATAAATTTTTTCGATTAAAATTTGGTTGGTGTTTTTTTTTAGATTGTGTATTCAAATCTAAAATTTTTACATATATAGTTATTGATTTTATATTTAAATATTTTCAAATCAAAAACCGAATCTCAATGGTAGAGCGTAATTTACATCAATCTAATTTAAGATATTATGACTTTATTTGTGTGTATTCTGTCTATTAATTGATACTAAATAATCAGAAAAAGCGTAAAAAAATGTTTTTGGGGATCTTTACTTTTATAGAAAAATTCTAAAAGTTTTAAACTAAATATTTCCAATTATCCAATACTGCCCAATGACATAAGATATAATTATTATTTATTGTATAAGTAAAAATTATGACAAAATAATTAAGTAATTTACTTAAAATAGTCGTAGTTCTTGATTTCCTCCTTTAATTTTTATATATTAGTTGAACAAAAAAAAACAAATAACGAGTTCTTTTTGCATATTTCTTTGCTCTGTTTTGTTTACATTAAATTAGGTCAACCATTATTTTGACCTTTTTTTCATACTAAAATACTATGTGGATTTAATTTTGAAAACAATTAATTCCTACAATGATTTCAAGTTTTCCATTTCCATTTTAAGAGATAAAGTTAAATAGGAAAAAATAAAAAGTATAACTATGGAAGAACATGAGTATCTAAAATTAAAGATAGAATTAGACAAAAAACTTCAGATCGTAAAGAAAGTATTAGATAATGTGGTTCAAATAATGGAAATATTCAAGCCTCTTTTGGATAAGGTGTTAGAGCTCGAAGAATCCAAAGAGTTCAGCCGAAACGGCATGTTTAATCAGGCAATCACTTTGCTAGGAGAGATAACGGATCAATGTCGACTTCTTGAACAGTCACCGCATTCCGAGAAATTTTTAAAGGATTTAAAAAATTAAGCGCTTTTTAAAGGATTAAATTCGTTTAAGTTAACCTTGCGTTTGTAGAATTGAAGTAGTCTTTTAATTGAGTTTTACAAGCGTATTATGTATTTGATGATACAATTTTTTCATAAATGATATGTCGAGTTTTTAAGTGTAATTATGCAATTGGAGATTTTACATTTGCATAATAATATATACTCATACTATTTTTTTACATTAACATTAATTTTAATTAAAAAAAGTCTTTCTTTAGGAAATCTGTATCAAAAAAAGTCGAGAATACACTAAATTTGAACCATTTTTATTTGAAGCTATAATCATTAAACAAACCAAATAGTTATAAATGAAGAATAATACTAACATTTTAGACAAAAAGTAAAATATCGCAGAAATCAGGGGAGATAAAAATTACTAATTCAGAGACAGAAATAACTAATGCTATAAACTCACGATTGAAGAACTCAGAAGATCTATATAAAACATTAATCGACAATTCTCCGAATTTAATTATGTTAATTGATTACGACGCAACAATACTCGAGTGCAACAAAAAGGTTGAGGAGAGTTTAAACGCATCTAAGGAGGAGATCTTGTTTTCAAACCTATACAATATTTACGCTTGCAATGCGGTGGATATGGGCTTAACCAAGAAAATTTCTGAAAGGTTAATCCTACCTTTAGAGTTCCACTGCGTTAAATCGGATGGAACTATCGTATATTACGAAAATTCTTTTTCCGAACTCAACATAGGGACAGAAAAATACATTCTAATCCACTCTCAAGATATTACCGTCAGGAAAAAATTTAACAAACTTATTCAAAATAAGATTTCAAAATTGAAAAAAATTAACAAACACCAAGCTCAAATGTTTTTAAACGCTTCGCACGAGCTTAATACTCCTTTAAACTCCGTTGTTGGGGCTTGCTCGTTGCTATTACACTCGGATCAATCCAAATTCGACGAAAGACATCGCAACCTGCTAAACTTGATAAAAAATGGAGGGGAGAGATTGGAAGAGTTAATAAAAATTCTTTTGGATTTTTCACTATTGGAAGCGGGTACTTTTGAATTAACCAAAAAATTGTGTAATATTAAGGATTTGATTTTAAATTGCATTGATGATGTCTTCTACCTGATAAAGGAAAGAGGGTTAGATTTTAGACAGAACAAATTATTCGACATTTCTTTGGACTTAGACAAAACTAGAATAGAGCAAGTAATTAGAAACCTCTTATCCAACGCAGTTAAAAACACCCCCCCTCCAGGATTCGTTGAAATCTCTCTTAATGAAATGGAATCTGTGGTTGAAATCGTTATTAGCGACTCTGGCGTCGGCATTACAAGCGAGGAAATGAGCAAACTCTTTAAAAAATACGGAAAAGTCAAAAGAAATGAATTGAACATCAAAACAGATGGAATAGGTCTTGGTTTATATCTATCAAAACAAATAATCGAGCGACATCATGGAACCATCTTCGTTAGTTCACTAGGAAGAAACCAAGGTAGCTGCTTTACGATCCAACTGCCTAAAAATTAGTCTAAACTTGCTTAATTAATTCGTTAAATTGATGGAATTTAAACGGTTTTAAAAAGTATCCCTCAGCACCCGAATCTTCTAGGTTTTTTACCACTTCTGATTCTGGAATTGCGGTGATAAAGAATATGGGAATTGCTTTAAACTTGTCCTGAGATTTTAAACGTTTGCATATGTCAAATCCGCTAGAGTCAGGCAAAATTATATCCAATAAAATCAATTTTGGAACCGTACGTTGTAGGTATTCCAAACCTTTGGCTCCCGAAGTAACTCCTAAGCATGTTAATCCTTTAGATTCGAAATATTCAGTTAATACCATAATCGTCGAAGTGTCGTCTTCGATAATGAGAACATCGTAGTTAGAGGTCTCCGGATTTATTTCTTGAATAATTTCATTAATTCTATTTTCCAAGTACACGCTTTTTGCGAAAATTTCTTTTACTTTTATTAACACATCCGGGTTTAGATCTTGCGAGTTGTTCTCTATAATTAATTGTGAAAATCCTTGGATGGAAGTAAGAGGTTCTTTCAAATTGTGAGACATTTTTGAAAAGTCTTTGAAGTACTCGATAATCAAGTCGTTATCTATAAAAAAATTAACTGCTTTTCTAATGAGTTTCGAAATTGTAGAAATATTTTTCTGCTCAATAAAAGTCTGCCACTTATTTTTGTCGTCTTCTGATACAAGTATGCCTATTCGTTTAGTGTCGTTCATAATGAAAGACAAGTGAAAAAATTTGAATGGATTGGTCTTCTATAGTTTCGAATTACCTATATACATTAATTCGAATAATTGTATATAAAATTTTGTCAAAACTTAATCAAAATTATAGAAAAATCATAGTAATACTTGTGTGTTTTTTTGCATTTAGTGTCTTATTTGTAAGATTTTGCGATTGACGAAAATAAGTTTGACATTAAAACTAGAGTATACTAAAAAAAGTACTTCTTCAATGGATAATGACAAAAAAATTGATAGTTAAGATATTTTGAAAATCCTGTTCATAACTTCTACGAAATCCTCTGAATTAAAAGGTTTTTGTAGAAAATCTTTTGCACCCGCTACCGTCGCGTCTAGGATCATAGATTCTTGGCCCAAAGCGGATATTACTATTATATTTGCGTTAGGATCGTAACTCATAATTTCTCTAATCGCCTCAATTCCCCCTTTTTCGGGCATTATGATGTCCATGGTTACTAAGTCTGGTTTCAGATCTTTGTACAATTTAACTGCCATATTTCCGTTGTTCGCTTCGCCACAGATTTCTATAGCGTCCATTCGAGAAAATGAGTCCTTTAACACGTTTCTAGTAAAAAACGCGTCATCTACGATCAGAACTCGTATTTTTTTACTTGTCATATTTTCATTCCCTCCTCTTTCATGAAATATTGAAGATTTTGCTAACAAGAGTGTGAAAATTATTTAAAACCAAATCATTACGAGGATTAAGAAACAGCTCCCCGTAAAAGTCTAAATAAAATTTTTCAATTATATAAGCTAAGTACTGCTTTAAAAGCGGATTATTGTTTTCTACGATAAAAATAAAGCCGAATTCTTCTTTTAGTTTGACGCAGATTTCAAAACCGCCGATCTTTATTCTTTTCAAGATACTATATTCTGGATTCCGATAGAGAGAATGAACAACGGATCTGTAACTAAATTGATAGTTTCCAATAGTTAACACATTCGAATTTTGGGTTATCAAGTCTTTGTCTAACTTTTTGTATAACACTTCTCCACTATGATGTACCATAAGAATTCCTTTTAAATCTTTTAATCTTGGAGTAGTAATGGATGAAAATAAATGCGGTAAAATGCGTTCAATATTCCTATTCAAAAATTGTTCGCAAAAAACTTGAGCGTGCAAGTAGATTTCAGAATAAGTACTTCTAGTTTCTCTTCCAGTTAGGTAAATAAAAATCGTCTTTTTTCCTAAATTACTCGAACTCAAATTGATAAACACAATGAATTCCTGGAATTTTGTGCTAAGAAAACATTTATCCCTATATTCTAACTCGGATTTGTTTAAAAGTAAGATTTGACTAATCGTTTTTGAATCTAATCCTAAGTTGAATACTATACAATCATCGCTTATTTCTTTCGTGCAATTCCACGATAATATAGTAAATGCGTATATGTTGATCTTAGGGTAAGTTTCTATTAGTTCTTCTAAAATCTTTTTTTGCTGCATTTGCGTTACGCGATAGATTGTAAATTTTAATATTATAAAAAGTGGGGGTAGAACCCCCACCAACCAAACTAATCAAATTTTATCGAATGTCAATGGCAAATTGACCGTAAAATTTTCAATAATATTTAATGTACCATATTTTTGTAAAAAAAAGAAACGGGTATATGGCGACCCTTAATATTTTTTATTCGTTTCGATAACTTCCTAATGATTTCTTTAAATCTTCTGCCAAATTACCTAATCGATCTGCAGTGGTCGTAATTTCTTTCATCGAATTAACCTGGATGTCCGCTGCTGACATTATGCTTTCTAACGACTTTTCGTTCTCCTCTTCGTGTTGTTCTACGCTTTTAATCTCACTTATAGCAGAAACTATGGATGTTACCGTTTTTTGAATCAACTTTTCGATTTCTTCAATTTTATCAGCTGTAGAAGCGACAGACGATTTTGATTCTTCAGCTAGCTTTCTAACTTCGTCCGCTACTACCGCGAATCCTCGACCGTAATCTCCAGCTCTGCCTGCTTCAATACTCGCGTTTAACGCAAGTAAGTCGGTTTGTTCTGAGATGCTAGTGATGATGTCCATAACTTTGTCGATATCATTCGTACGTTCTAAAACCTCTTGGGCGTATGTGTTCATCTCTCCAGTGTGACCTTCCACTGTTTTAATCGCAAGGACTTGTGCACGAGTTGCTTGATCAAGGTTATGAGTAGTCGCAGCTATGTTTTCTGCAGAAATCTCCACTTCACTTGCACTCGCTACTAATTCCGTTGCCATATTTGAAGCGTTTATACTTACTTGAAGTGCGGCTTCAAGAATCTCTCCCAATTTATCGGTCATTTCCTCAAGTCCTTTTTCCATAATTGGAATCAAAATAAAAAAGAATCCCACAACTGAAGTAAAAATCATAAAACCTTTAGCAAACGCGTTTCCAATTTCTTCAGACCATAAACCCCAATTTTCCATTAAATTACCTAAGGCATACAATGCTCCCCCTACAGAAAAAAAAATGGTTACAATATTTGTCATACTCTTCTTTCTGATATACAGAACCGCTCCTATTATCATTGCACCAAAGAAACCAATCATTCCGATAAAATTGAAAGAACCATCTAAGATGTCTAAAGGATCCACCATGTTTATTTCGTCACCATCCCTTGTTGTTGTGTTTGAGGTTTTTCAGGCGATTTTCTATTGAATATAGCAATCACTCCTAAAAAAAATAACACTCCACCAATTAATGTAGAGAAATGCTCCATGAAATTGAAGAATTCTGGTACCGCTACTGCTTCCAAATTCGTAAATATATACGATAGAATTAAAAAGCAAGCACCTGGTAGCAATGGAAACAGGTCTCTTCTTTTTTTGAGTATATAGTATGTAAAACTGAGAGGAATTAGTATAATAATCAGTGCGATAAACTCAAGTATTTCAAATGTTGGCATGCAAAAATCACCTTTTTTATTGTTTTTTTACTAAATTTTGTTTTTTTTAGTATTATTATTGAATGAGTTATAAAAAAAATTGTATTTAAATATTTTCTTTAGCAAAAAGATCTCATTATTTGTAAAAAAAAGTGATAAGTGTGTAAAATTCGTTTAAGATGAGCATTCTACTATATTTTGTGTAAAAATATTGAGTCATATATAAATTATTACACATCTTTCAGATACATATTCATTAAAAAGAAAAAAGGTAAGTAAAGGGAAAAGGGGTTATACTTTTTTTAATTCCTTATATCGTTTAAAAAGTGTTCTGAATGCGGTGATTCTTCCAATAGACGGCAATCCTCCGTTATTTCTCTGAAAAGAGAGATTGCTTTATCTAACTCTCCTTTTTGGCAGAATTCTCTGGATTGCTCTAACTCTAACAGTTTACTTAAGAGAGGTTTAAATATTTCCATTATCTGAATCATATTATCTAACACTTTCTTAATGATTTGGTTGTTACTCAATGCAAATCACATATTTTAGCTAGCTTTTTTGTATTATTCTTTCTTTTTGTACTTTTTCTTGTAATAATATAGAAAAAAGACATATAAAAGGGATTGGACTATCATATATGTTGCGACATTTAGGAAAAATATGCGTAATCCCAAAATAGTTTGATAGAAATATGTGTTTGTATGTTTTTTTGTAAATTGCAAATATTTACTTTAGTTCAAACTAAATTAAAGTTAATTTGAAAAAACTAGAGGATAATGGAGTAATTTTTGACCTTTTTAAAGATAACTAAACATGAAATTAGAGATTTAACGATTGGTTCAAGGAACTGACGAAGTTATATTTCAAAACTTAAATATTATTATAACTTATTCTAATTCATGGGCGTTTCATTAAACTCCTCTTTTAAATCCATTAGTTCTTTTGCTAAATCATTACTTTTAACTAAATCTTTGACCACTATACCTTTTGCTAAAGAAGCAGTTAAATTAATGGGTGGTGAAAATAGTTTACAACAGTTATACAACCAATTGAATTCATATCAATTCATTTTAAGGTGTATTCATTTTGAAACTAGGTATTTATCAATCAATGAGGTTCTCTCAGTAGTAAATTTAAACAACATCCTTGAATTTTCTTCTGGATAATCGTTTCGTGGATTAAGTAAATGCAGTAATCCAGAAATCTTCTATATTGATATGGATTTGCCTCAAATTCAAAAAATTAAAGCGAAGATGATCGGAGAACTGTCTAAAAAGTATTGCCTCTATGCAATAAATAATCTGAAACTTGAAAAATTGAACATTTTAGATAAAGAGACTTTTACCAAAATTGCAACTTAATTTTCAAATAGTCCAATCGCAATTGTGAACGAAGGATTCTTAATGTATCTTAAAAAGGAACAAAAAGAAAAATTGTATTCCATCCTCCGAGATATTTTACTACAACGAGGTGGGTGTTGGATAACCGCAGATGTTTATCTAAAAAAAGACCAACAATCTACGCTCTCGTTTGATATTATTTGTAAGGGTGGAAGAGATTTTCTGACAACTCATAGTATAGAGGAACACATATTTGATAGCTTTAAATCAGCTGAAAAATTCTTTACAAATTGTGGTTTTGAGATCTTTAAAAAGATCGAAGTCCCTTCTGGAAAAGTGAGTTCAAGAAAATGGCTTAGCCGTGTTCCAAGAGATATACTTGAAGAATTAAAATCTAGAAAGAAGGCGAGAGAGACATGGATATTGAAACCTTACTAGTAGAGATAAAATTTTAAAAGCTTTTTTTAACAAATTCCACTCAAGAAATGATTTTGCCGCAAAAATCATGGAATACACTTTAAGACGGCAAGTAGTCAAAGTTTTCATTTTATTATAGTAACCTTTAAAAGTAAAGTGGAAAACTCAAATTGAATTGTCGTTCCGTGAGGTACTTTGATACCACAATAAAATATAATAAATGTTGAATAATCATTTATATAATAATAGGTAATCTCTTTAAAGAGTTCAAAATAAACAAAAAATATATTAAAATTTATATCGAATATATTTATATTAGTGTTTGAGAGAACAATAACGACAAGGAAATAGTGAATTTATATTTAAATTAAATGATTACTGGATGTTCGTAATTAAATACCTCACATAATACATTAAACGGAAGTTTAAATTTGATATTGCTGTATAAATGAATATACATTTTAGTAAAACAATATTGGTATAATAATTATAATATAATCTTTTAAAACTTGAGTATCGTACAATAGTTTAATTTTCATTTTTTCTTAACAGCCCACTAGTTAAATTTGGTTTTTTCATGAAACTTTTCGAGAAGGTTAAACAGAAGGAATGTAACGACGATTTAACAGTTAAAACTCCAGTTTCAATTGTGAAAGATGCTAATGAAGTTGAAAAGAGTGACTTATCTCCTTCTGTTATCTTGGAATCAATAATTAAAGACTTGTACAATGCTAACCGAGACGGAGTGGTTATTTTGAATAAATTGGGATGTATTATCAGTTGTAATCGAGCGTTTCGAGAGATGGTTGGATATAGCGAGAGCGAACTGTTAAAAATGCATTACACAGAGCTGACTCGACCACTATGGGAAGATCTTGAAACAGAAATCATTGAAGAAATCTTAGAAAAGAAAAGAGAGTCTAAAGAATACGAAATTGAATACATTAAAAAAGATGGTTCCTTAATACACACATCGGTTACCACCTGGGCAATAAGGGATCCTAATGAGGATGTTATTGGTATGTGGGCACTGATAAGGAATATTACTGAACATGAAGAGTCTAAAAAATTACTCCTAGAGATACAACTCCGTTACCAAGTTCTATTCGAAAAAGCGTGTTTTTCTGTGGCGGTACTAAATTCTAACGGAATTATTTTAGACTGCAACCTAAAAATAGAAGAAATTTCCGGACTAAAAAAGGCAGAATTAAAGTCGAAACCCCTAAGCTTTTTACTGAAAACATTAAAAATTGAAAATCCATCTCAATTATCGGAAGAATTACTCAAAGAGATCAGATTAAGCTCTAAAATAGAGCCAAAAGAAATTATTGCTAGGGATTTTAAAAACGAAACTTGGTACTTCTATATTAGGGGACGGTTAATCGAGATCTACGATAAAAAATTTATTCAAATTATTTTTCAAGATATTACCGAGTTAAAACAAACACAACTCCTACTTAAGGAAGAAAAAGAAAGAATAGATCTATACATAGATTCTGCGAGAGTAATTTTGGTTGGATTGAATATGGACGGCAAGATTACCTTACTAAATTCAAAAGGATGTGAAATTCTTGGATACGACGAAGGAGAGCTATTGGGAAAGAATTGGTTTGAAACATGCCTTCCTTATGAAGATAGAGTACAAATGTACAACGAATTTAACAAATATATAGGTAAAAAACATAGAAAGAAAGGAAAATATGTATATCCAATTATAACGAAAAACGGGGAAATTAGGCAAATTTCTTGGGAGAATGCGATAATATCGGATAAATTAGGAAAAATCAGCGGTGTACTTTATTCAGGAGAAGATATAACAGCTCGAATAAAAGCAGAGAAAGATTTAGTAGGATCCGAATTAAAATTTAGAAATCTCGCCGAGCAATCGTTAATGGGTATAGCAATCTTACATAACTATAAATTCGATTATGTTAATAAGCAATTTGCGAAAATTTTTGGTTATACCCCCGAAGAGATGACGAGTTGGGAAACATTAGAATATTCGAAGATAATTCATCCCGGAGATAGAGAGCTGGTATTAAGGAGAGAGAAAAATAAACTATTAGGAATACCTGAGATTAGTCACTACCAATTCCGTGGATTGACTAGGACTAAGGAGATTAAAATAATTGATAATTATTCGAGAGGTCTTGCTTATAAAAATGGAATTGGAATTTTAACAACAATAATTGATGTAACTGAAAAAACTCAAGCGGGACTGAAGTTAAAAGAGTCTGAGGAAAAATACAAAAACCTTTACGATCATTTTGTCGACGGGATTGTTTTAACAGACTTAAAAGCTAACATACTTGATTGTAATGAAGCGTTTATGAACCTCACAGGATATTCGTTAAATGAATTAAAAAGTCTCACCTCTCGAGAACTTGTCCCTTCCATGTGGCACGAGAATGAACATAGAATAATCAATGAACAAGTAAAAGAACGCAGTATTTCAGACGAATTTGAAGAAGAATTTGTTAGAAAAGATGGTGTTATTGTTCCCATAAGCGTTAAGATGTCGTTAAATTACGACAGCGAAGGTAATCCAAACGGCTACTCGGCATATATACGAGATATTACCGAGAAGAAGAAAGCTGAGCAAATTATCCTAAAGAAAAACGAAAGATTAATGGAATTGGAGAAGATGCGACAGGATTTTCTTACTAGAATAACCCACGAACTAAGAACACCTTTAGTATCAATTTGCGGAGCGGCGGATCTCATAAAGGAAGTCTACGCAGGGCAATATAGCGAGAAAGTAAAATCTTTAATTGATGTAGTGGAGCGAGGTGGCAAAAGACTTAGGTCATTAGTTGACGATCTCGTTGATGTATCTAAAATCGACAATAGAGCGTTATCGATGAATTTAAAAGACATCGATGTCACGAGATTAGCGTTAGAAGTAATTGATGACATGATATTCTTCGCATCCGAAAGAGATATTATAATTAATTTCGATTCTGAAGGTATTTGTTACGCCAAAGTAGACGAATTGCGATTTAAACAAGTAATTTCGAATATTTTGCTAAACTCAATAAAATATACGCTTCCACATGGGACCATTTCCGTACTGATCAAAGATAGAGGCATTTTAGTTGAATTTTCAATTTCTGACACGGGAATCGGCTTTACAGAAAGTGAAAAACAAATATTATTCAAAAAGTTTGGAAAAATTGAACGATATGGAAATGGATTAAACCTTAACACAGAAGGAAGCGGTTTAGGGTTATATATTTCGAAAAAAATAGTAGAAATGCATAACGGTCGGATTTGGGTGGAATCCGAAGGAAGGAATAAGGGATCTACTTTTATTATCCAAATCCTAAAATAGAAAAGAGTATTATAAAATCCATTCTTAAAGCTTATATACCACAATTACCTATTTCAACAGTAATAATATTTTTGATACTAAGGATTTCTCCTTTAGTAAAAGATCAAAAAATAAACCTTAATTTCGAAAAATTATGAATGTACCTTACGAGGAAAATGTTGTTATCACAAAAAAAGATGCGTTAATAATCGTTGATGTTCAAAACGACTTTATTCCCGGAGGAGCATTAGCTGTGGAAGGAGGGAATTTAATAATTCCTGGAATAAACCGAGTAAGTCAACAATTCAATGAAAACGGTGGAATTGTCGTGTTAACGCAAGATTGGCACCCTAAATCTCATTTATCGTTTGCTAGCAATCACCCAGACAAAGAACCTGGAGATAGATATCAAACTGGGGCAATTGGTCCCGTGTTGTGGCCTGATCATTGCGTTCAAGGTACACAAGGAGCGGAATTTCACAAAGATTTGAACACGAATGTCGTAAAAGCTATTATTCGAAAGGGTATGAATCCGGATATTGATAGTTACTCCGCATTTAAAGAGAACGATAGAAAAACTGATACAGGATTAACTGGATATTTAAACACTTTAAAGATAAATAGAGTATTTGTATGTGGGCTAGCTCTCGATTATTGTTGTTTTTACACGGCAGTTGATGGCCGAAAAGCTGGTTTTGAAGTAGTTTTTCTCTTAGATTTGACAAAAGGCATTGATATCCCCGAAAATAATGTTGAAAACTCAATAAATTTTATGATTGATACGAAGAAAATTAATTTTGCTAAACTATGAATAATCTGACAAAAAACGAGCAAAAATTTCTCGTTTATCCTTGAGCTGAATCTTTTAAAGCTAATCTTCATTTTTTATCACATTATCGCTTTTTTTCAGTATTCAGACGATGGAGACATTTAACAAGTTTAATTTTCCATTCAAATCAATATTGATAGTGTGTAGCGTTAATGTAGCTCGGAGTCGAATTGTGGAAGGCTATCTTGATGACTTTTTTAAAAGACAAGGATTAACTGTGAAACTTGACACTGGTGGAATTGCACCTCACGCAAGGGACGGGATGTTAATTTCGCAGGATGCTAAAATCGTTATGGCAGAAGAGGGGATTGCCCTATCTACCAGCGTAGTTTCAAAAGATCTTAAAAAATACCCCGAGGTAATAGATGCAGCTGACCTAATAATAACTCTAACAGAACAACATAAAAATGACATATTAAAACACTGTTCGAGTAATTCCAAAACGGTACTAACCTTAAAAGAGTTTGCGGGTGAGTTTGGTGACATTGAAGACCCTTCAATGAAAGATACTGAAGGTTTTCGTAGAGCGCGCGAGGAAATTAAATATTACCTGAACAAAGGCTTAAGACAATTTTCAGAATAAATAAAACGCATAGAATTTGCATCGTAATCTCATGTTTGAATATATAATCATTGCTATTTTACAGGGAATCGTTGAATGGCTCCCAATTTCCTCATCTGGTCAAGTAATGATTATTTCGATAACAATTTTCGGAATTTCTGCTAGCGACGCATTCAGTTTATCGATATGGTTACACTTTGGAACAGCATTGGCAGCTATGTTTAGGTTTCGATCCGACTACTTTGTAGTACTCAAATCACTTGTAATAAGAAATAACGGATCTGAGGGCACCTTAACACAAAAAAAAAGAAATTGGCTTATTATTGCGACTATTGGTACGGCAATATCCGCTGTTCCGCTTTACTTTTTCCTAAAATTGTTCTTTAAAGGTATATTTCTTCCAATACAGGGAGATATTATTACCTTGGTAATATCTATTCTGTTGGTGATAACAGGGGTAATTCTATTATCATATCGCAAAGAAATTGTGGAAAAAGAATTACAAAATATCCCAAATAAAAGGCTATACAAAGAAAGTTTAATAACTGGGATCGTCCAAGGAATATCTATATTGCCAGGAATTTCTCGCTCTGGCGTAACTGTATCTAGCATGATTTTTCAGAAGTACAATTCTCAAGAGTCTCTTAAGCTAAGCTTTTTGATGTCAGTCCCAGTGGTTTTTGCGTCTATAGCGGTAGACATTTTATTCGGGGAAGGATCGGTCTTTGGATTTTTAGATCTGCCAACAATTGTCCTTATTACAGTTATTTCTTTCCTCGTAGGATTAGTCTCAATAGAATTTTTACTAAGGTTGAGCAGAAAAATACAATTTGGCTATTTTTGCATAATATACGGCTTAATAGCAATTATGGTAATAGCACCCTTTCTGTTTATGTCGATTTAAGGTTTGATAAAAAAAACTTTATTAAATGGACTATCTCTTCTGCAGCTTCGGGAACTCCTCTAAATCCTGGGAAATCGTTGATATCAATCAAGTAATAACCCTCCTCGTGCAACGGTTTAACTAAATCAAACCCAAATAGCTTCAGGTTCAACTCTTTGCCTAAGTATCTCGCAAGTTCCTCAAGTTCCTCTGTAAGTTCAAAATCGTATCGCTTTATTTCAGCTGTATCGATTGTTTTAGGTTTTTTTTTAAGGTACAAATATATTGGGTTTTCTCTTTTCACACCGAAGACCTTATTTCCAATCACATATACCTTTCGGTCCATCCCATCGCACTCAATAAATTTCTGGATATACATATCATAGGATAAAAAATTTGCGTACATTTTACGAAACTTGTCAATTTCCTTCGGTTTTTGAGCTAAGAAATTGAATCTCATGAATAAATTATGCTGATAATGGCTTTTAATTACAATTGGCAACCGTTTCACAGCCCACTTCTTAAACAACTCGGTTTCTCTAAGAGAGTAGATCCACGAATTTGGGAGCTTAATGTCAGGGAAATTTGCCTTCGTTTCAAATAGAATCTTGCGTAATTTAAGATCCATCGCCAACTTATTTTTGCATAATAACACTGCATCGATATCATGTAATGTGGGAATCTGATACAATTTTGCATAATATAGTAAATCGATAGAAATGTCGCTCCAAACCTTTACAACCATTGCATCTATGTTTGAATGTGTTGTGGAAAGCTGTTCTAAATCTAAATGATCGTGCATAGGATCCACAAGAATAGCATTAAATTCCTCCATATTCTGAAGATCATCCAACACCTTGCCAATTATCTCGTGGTTCCTTCTGGCGGAAATTAAAATATTCATTATCGATCCTAGTTAATCCTCGTTGTATTCAAATTTAAGAGTTTAGATTTCATAATCGAAATAAAATTCAAAAATTGCTAAAGCGTTCAGTTTTATATTAAAATTGATTGTAGAATTGAAGTGGGAAAAAATCTAAAAGGTCGATGGCAATCAATTCTAATCTTTAGATTTTGATGTATTTAACCTGAGAAAATGTATATAAGAGAAGTCATATTTGTAGTATATACGATCAGACGACTTAAAATTTGTAAAGCGTAAGTTTTTTATTACTAAAAATCATGTATTTAAACGTTAGAAATTTCCTTCCTTTCTGAACTACTTTTTAAAGGAGTTGAATAGACAATGGGGCAAAGAAATAGAGAAGAATCTGTAGATTCTATTAAATTCGACATGAACGATAAACTTCTCAAAGATCTAACAGAATCAGAAGAAAGATTCAGGACTATCGCAGAACAGTCCTTTATGGGAATTGGGATCGCCCAAGACAATAAAATTCAGTATCTTAATCAAGCCTACGCAGACATTTGGGGGTACACAATTGAAGAAATGATGAATTGGACTGAAAAAGACTTATTAAAAGCGATTCACCCAGACGACAGGGAATTTTGCTTGGAACAATCAACTAAAAAACAGAAGGGCGATACAGATGTGGTTAATCGCTATCAATATCGCGGGATAAAAAAAACAGGTGAAGTTTTATGGGTAGAAACCTATTCGAAAACAATTAATTACAATCAACGACCAGCGAATTTCATAACTCTAATTGATATTACTGAGCGTAAAATAACTGAGGAGGAACTAAAATATAAAGGCATACTTGTAGCTCATGTTAACGACGCGATAATTTCAACTGATCTAGAGTTTAATATCATCAGTTGGAATAATGGTGCTGAGAAGATTTACGGGTGGGAGGAAACAGAAGTTATTGGAAAGAATATAATGGAAATAATTCCTATGAAATACATTGAAATTGAACAATCCGAAGTTCTGGAATTTTTCTTTGAGAATGGTTATTGGCGAGGCGAAGTAGAACAACCGGATAAAAGCGGCAAGATTCTTAATATCGATTCCTATGTAACTATAATTAAAGATTCTGAAGGAAATTCTATTGGCGCTGTTGCGATAAATAGGAATATTACGGAGCGTAAACAAGCTGAACAAAAACTAATAGCTAGTGAAAGTCGTTTTAAAGGCATATTTGATAATGCTTCGCACGGCATAGCGCTTATTAACCCTAATGGTAACTTTATCACATTCAATGAGAGAGCAGCATCAATGTTAGGATATTCATTGGAAGAATTCGCAAAAAAAACACCTTTCGAGGTAACACATCCCGAAGATATAAAAAGTAGTAAAGAATTGATGAGGAAGCTTCTTAGTGGGGAAATTGATTCATATCGAACTGAAAAGCGTTATTTAACAAAAGATGGGAAAGAATTCTGGGTAGACCTTTCAGTGAGAGCTCTCTATGATGTAGACGGTTCAATTAACTCGATCCTTGGTATTCTTGTAGAGATTAACTCTCAGAAAAAAGCTGAGTTGAAATTAAAGGAATCTGAAAGAAAAGTAAAAGAGGAAAGAGATAATCTCATTAACATGTTGAATTCAATGAAAGATGGAGTTTATATTGTGAATCAAGAGTATGATATCGAATACATAAACCCTTCGCTTAAGTTAGATTTTGGACATGTAGGTAACAAAAAATGTTATGAGTACTTTCAAAATTTAGAAGGCCCGTGTCCTTGGTGTGAAAATCTAAAACACGATCAAGAAGGCTCTGTTAGGTGGGAATGGGATAGTCCAATAACCAAGAAAAATTACGAAATTATCGCAACCCCGATTAAAAATGTAGAAGGCATGTACTCAAAATTGGTAATTTTTCACGATATCACTGAAAGGAAGGTTGCAACCCAAAAATTAAAAGCTGAACACGAGAGAGCCGAAATGTATTTGAATTTAGCGGGAGTCATCATTCTTGCGTTGGATCATAATGGAAATGTAACGTTGATGAACAAGAAGGGTTACGAGATATTAGAATTCGAAGAAGGGGAACTGACAGGGAAAAACTGGTTTGAGATGTGTATACCAAAAGAAACACGCGACGATATTTCATATATTTTCGCAGAGTTGATGAAAGGAAAACTTAAAACCTTCGAATACGCTGAAGGACCAATTTTAACTAAGAACCATAAGAAAAAAATAATTGCTTGGAATAACACCTTGCTGCGCGATGAAAAGGGTAATATTATTGGAACCTTAAGCTCGGGAGAAGATATTACCGAACGCAAAAAAGCCGAAGAAGAATTAAAAAAGTTAACCAATTTGAAATCAGAATTGATAAGAAGGACTTCCCATGAATTCAAAACTCCTTTAATTTCAATTAAAGGATTCACACAACTATTGATTGAGCTCTATGGTGATAGCTTTGATCCTTATGTGAATGATACCTTATACGAAATTTTGTCGGGAGCTGAAAGACTCGAAGATCTTGTGAGTGACTTTTTAAAAACTTCAGAGTTAGAATCTGGTTCTAGAAGGTTAAAAAAGTCCAAGGAGGACCTCTCCTTTCTAATAAGGTTATGTGTTAGCGAATTAAAAGGCTTTGCTGAGTTAAGAAAACACCAAGTAACTTTAGAAATTCCCCCAAAATTGCTAGCTTTTTTTGAAAAAGAACAAATTCACACAGTCGTAAGTAACCTTTTATCTAACGCTTTTAAATACACTCCTCCAGGAGGATACATAAACATTAAAACGGTAATTAAAGACGATTTTATTATTACTTCAATTAAAGATAGTGGCATTGGGTTCAATGAAGGCGAGAAGAGCTACCTATTCCAACAGTTTGGGAAAATCGAACGATTTGGGCAGGGATACGATATAATCACAGAAGGGTCGGGATTGGGATTATATATTTCTAAAATGATTGTTGATTTACACGGTGGAGAACTTTGGGTGGAGTCTGAGGGAAGAAACAAGGGTTCTACAGTCTATTTTACTCTCCCTATCCCTAAAACATAAATCACTTAAGAGTTTGAGTAAGAGTCTAATTTTCTTAATAACTGCGATTATTTACTTCCCGAGGAAAAACGAGGACAATTCTTGGGATTCACCAATATTGTGTTTGCTGACGCAAAAGTCGTAAGCAGATGGTTTGGTGTAACCATCGCGACATATTTGGGCCTTCAGTGGACATTTTCGTTTGCTCCAATATTTTTCTTGTTATCAGTACCTTTTTTCCTTAAAGTTAAGGAGATTCTTGTTCCAATTACGAAAACTGAATAATCGCCATTTACTTAATATTTACTTTTTTGATAAATTTCAAGACTTTCGGTTTATCTTAATTTTGATATACTTTTATAAGGAGGAAGGATGAACTACATACTAATACAACACAAATTTAATAATAATTAGTGAAAAAAAATGAGTGAAGAAAAACAAAAAGGTTTTGGAAAGGTATTACTTGTTCAAGTGTTACTTATCGGATTACTCTGGGCATCAGATAGGATCTTTTTCTTTTTTGAGCAAAATATCTTTAATACGTATATAAACCACGTTTTAGGATTATCGGCAATTTTCGTTTCTATAATGGTAGCGTTATCGGCAACGGTTGGATTGATTATGAACTTTGTATGGGGAATCGTAAGTGACAATACCCGTACAAAGTTTGGTAGAAGAAGACCATATTTATTATTCGCTATATTCGCTGGGATAGGGATGATGTTGTACGGATTATCTACCGATTATCTACTTTGTGTTATAATTGATGTTCTACTCATTGGAGTTACTTCAAACGCAGTTAGTGTTTCACAAAGAGCTATAATTCCTGATGTCGTAGAATTAGAAAAGAGAGGAAGGGCCAATGGAATCGTTCAGGCTATATCCTATATAGGGTTAATTATTGCTTTAGCTTTCTTTTTGCTTGGCGATGCACTATTCGGCGAAACTGATCCGCAAGGAGGAACCATAATTGGACAGCAAGGGCATTTCATATTATTGACTATTGGAGGGGTGTTTTACATGGTTTGTAATATAGTAGGATTTACATTTATCAAAGAACCTCCAATGTCAGAATTCCCAGAAAAGAAGAAATTTATGGTAGAATTAAAAGAGACTTTTGATTTCAAGCAATTAAAAGAACAGAAGAATTTCTTCAAAATAACTCTAGCAGCTATTGTTTTTCAATCAGGAATTTCAGCGATAATGCCTTTCTTGTTCATATATCTACTAACATTAGCATTAAGTACAATTGAATTACTTATTGCTATCGCAGGTGGTTTTATAATTCTCTTTCCATTGGTTATCGTATTAGGAAAGTTGGCAGATAAATTTGGTAGGAAAAAATTTTTACCTCTCATTTTAATAATAGTTTCAATTGCCTACATTTTAATGTTGTTTGTCGAAACGAATGGTAATATAAATTTTATTTTGTTTGTAGTTCTTGTCCCTTTTATACTAGTTGGATTGCTTGGAGTCGACACTATTACCAATGCTTGGGCTCAAGATACCTTACCAGAAGATAAGCGGGGCAAATTTTACGGCATTTTCAACATAGTATACACGATATCTCAGATCATAGGAGCATTTGCAGGAGGTATTATCGCAGAATTGTTAGGTTTGCCTTGGATATTTGTTTTAGGTGCTATATTTTTCTTGCTCTCGATTCCATTCTTCTTGTATGTGAAGGAGACTCTAACTAGTGTGGAATAACTTTGCTGTAATTTTTAATTCTTTTTTATTTTTTTGTTAAATAAGGTTTTTTTCGATAAAATTTCTAACAATTTTGGTGGAATGCACGATCGGATTTATTTTAAAAAAGAAATCTTAAATTTATGGAATTTGGATCAATTCTTTGAATCTTGGAAACAATTCGATTGCGTTTTTATTAATGATCTTCGCTTTTACCTTCAAGGTAAACCCTCTATACCTACTTAAGTTTTGAATCAATTCATGAATTAATGCTTCGGGAAGAAAAGGGTAATCACTACCGTAAAGCATGTGTGAAGAAGTAAGAAATTCCTTCAAACAACTAAAGACTGCAGGATTGGCAGAAAGAGCTAAATCATAGTAAAGGTTTTTTAACTCCTCGATAATTTTAACCTCTCCCCTAGAGATCTTCCAATGGAGGTAAGGTACTGTACCTCCGGCGTGCGCTATGATAAATTTCACGTTAGGAAATTTATTGAATACTTCATTTTGTATTAAGTTATTTACGGTTCTTGTAGTGTCAAACTCAAATTCAAGCATCGATTTAGGATTCTTAGTCCTTAAACTACCATTAGGGGGATGATTGGGGTGAATAAATACAATAGTTTTACGCTGATTTAATTCTAAAAATAAATCGTCGTGAGTGGGATCCCCCAAATATATTCCATTAATGTTGGACAACAGGCTTACTCCGTCCAAGTGGAGTGAATCTAACGCATATTCGAGTTCCTCTATAGAAGCTTCCACATCTGGTAAAGGTAACGAAGCAAACGCCCCAAAGCGTTTGGGATATTTTCTAATAAGGTTATGTGCGGAATTATTGCATATACGAGCCAATTTAGCGGCATAGAGCTTGTTTCCGAAATATACGCCTGGCGAGCTTATTGAGATTAACGCAGTTTCTATTTTAAAGCGGTCTAAAAACTTTAAAGTGTTTTTCTCGCTCCATAAAGGGACTGGTATTTTTAACTTATTTAAGGTTTTAACATATTCTGGAGGAAAATGATGTTGATGGATATCGATCCCAGAAGTAAATTGCATTATCAGTTTAAGTATATACTCAATCTATAAGCAGAAATAAGCAATTCGAAATTTAAGTTTTCTTTCGATTTAAAAATCGATAAAATTTATTAAATTTTAATCCTAGGGTAATCTTTGAGGGTCGACTATTATTTTTATCCACTCTTCGCGGTTGTAATACCTAAAAGCATCCAGAGCATCTTCTAAAGTTATTCTTTTGGTTATTAAGCTATTTAGGTCTAATGTTTTACTCGCTATTAAATCTAAAGCTTCATCTCAGTAGTCTTTGTCTACCCTTGAATTTACCATTGCTTCAGGATACACCAACTCTATCCCCTTTTTGCGACAATTTATATATGGTATATACTGCATTTTTTACGCTCCAAATACGACTACTCTATACCGGATTTAACCACATCGATTGCATCTAATAAATTTTAATTATAACCAATCATTTCGAACGCAGCGTGAGCTTCTCCGAAATCTTTTTTAATTTGATCGACAATGTAGTAATTTCCATGAGTAGGTCTCGAATAACTGTTAGGATTATACACCTTAGCGCCCCATTTTTCTGCCAAATTTCTTTTATGTGTAATAGGATTCGGACGTAGCGACTTCAATTCCGTTAGTAAGCAAGATTTGGGTAAGAATCAAGCCAATTGGTCCTAATCCGAAAACGACAGCTTTTTTTTCTTCTTCAAGACTATCAAGTTCGGCGCGTTCAAAACAATCAATAGCGAATCCCCTCGATAGGAGTGATAATAGTTAATGTAAGGTGAAAATGAGATGTAAATCTTTTTATCTTCTAACTCCAATACCCAATACCGATTTATTTTAATTTTTTAATATTATTTTTAGTCTTATCTTAATTTAAAGGTTTAATATTTTCCAAGAAGAGGAATATCCTAGTTAACCGTCGTAATCTTTCTTTATTCCAACGAAAATACATTGAAACACTTCAAGTATTTAAAATGATTTAAATATGATAATTTAATTATAGAAGTATAATGGCTACTAAAAATATCAACGTAGCACTGGTAGGAGTAGGTGATGTAGCTAGCGCTTTAGTACAAGGCGTTGAGCTTTATAAGCGATATCCCGAACGTGCAATTGGCATTTTGCCAGAGATTACTCAATACAGGGTTCAGGATATTAATTTTGTTTTAGGCATTGAAGTTAATTCTAACAAGATAGGTAAGGATTTAAGCGAGGCTATTTTCGAAGAGCCAAATTGTAACAAAATTTTTCACAGTCCGGAGAATTTAAACGCTCCCGTAATAAAGGGACCCGTATTAGACGGATTAAATAGTAATATTAAGCATATCGTGCCCGTTTCAGACACTCAACCCGTACAAGATGTAGTTTCTGAATTAAAAAGCAAAGAGGTTGATGTACTCGTAATTCTTTTGCCAACAGGGTCTCACGAATCCGTTAAATATTATGCATTATGTGGAATCAATGCGGGATGCTCAATAGTAAACGGAATGCCCTCTCATGTCACTAAAGACGATGAAATCGTAAATAGGGCTAAAGAAGAGGGTGTATCATTGATCGGGGACGATGTCAAGAGCCAGATTGGCGCTACGATAATCCACCGCTCTTTAGCAAATTTGTTTCCTATGCGTGGTGCGATCTTAGACAACACGATCCAGTTGGATTGGGGTGGTTCTAGCGACTTTTGCAATCTATTAACCCCTATGGCTAACGGAAAGCTAAGATACGAGGAAGGTAAACGACAATCAAAAACCGAATCTGTAATCGCGAATCTGGACAATAAAGAGGAAGTTAATTGCCAAATCTCTGCTGTAGATTACATTCCCTTCCTTAAAAACCAAAAAGAGGCGTACATGCGCTTAGAAGGCAGGATTTTTGGGGGTGCTCCCGTGAGAATTGACATCACTATGTTCGTGGAAGATGGAAACAATTCAGCTGGAATAATCGTCGATTGCATTCGAGTGTCGAAAATTGCGAAAGATAGGGGAGTAAGTGGCGTTCTACATTCAGCGTGCTCGTTTTTCAATAAACATCCTCCCATCCAACTTGATGACATAGAAGCTAAAAAGCGATTAGTTCAGTTTCTCGAGGGTGAAAGAGAAAACTAAGTACTAACAATAGAACTCTCTACTGTTTTATTTTATTTATATTCCACTAATTGTTGCTTTAGTTTTCTGAGTTAACATTCTTGAGCTCAACACTTGATAAATATAATCAGATATTAAGCTGACTGCTTCAGGGATATGTCTAAAACTAGGGAAGTCGTTAACATCTACTATGTAAGGAACATCATCCTTTAAAATATAGTCGATACCAAATATTGGCATTTTCAATTTTTTCCCAAGCCTTAATATCCGTCTTTTTAGTTGGGGATCAATAGGCTCTCTGACATGGATTAAATCTTTAGGACTGGGGTTTTGTAAAAGCCGGTTTGGAGATGTTATACATACGGTCCATCTGTCAATAATGTATACTTTATGTACTTTTTCAAATTTCCCCAAGTATTCTTGGAAAAATAGCTCTCGTTCTTCAAAATTAGAAATGAGGGCTTGAAATTCTTTAACATTTCTTGCGATACCAACGATTCGGTCCTCTTTTTCAATGAACGGTGCGTTGTGAACATCAAGTTTAACAATTATTGGAATTCCTTTTTGAAGAGCTTGAGTAGACTCATCTATAGAATAGAAAGTACAAGGTATATTCAGCTTCCTAGATCGTTGCTCTATCAAATAAAATGTATTTCTTCTACTTTCGCAGATCTGAACCGAATTTAAACTATTCAACAAAGATATATTGGGATTTATAGCCTTCAGCGTACTATATAAGAATTTATTCCTTTTGTCTGAGAGGAGCTTTAAAATTATAAACGATATTGGATACTTTTTTAACTTTTTTTTAAGAGTTTTGGGATCGAATTCGTTTCGACTGTTCAGTAGGTTGACGATAGATACATTATAATTTAGTTTACAAAACTGCTTTAACTGATGGAGCAGTTCGTAATCGCGATTACAAATCGATCCAATATAGATTTTTCTTGAAAAAATTACCATATTCTTTGCAAGAAACCTAACCTTATACCTATATTATATTTAGTTAATATATTTATATTTATTGTCGACATATATGTACATCTATGTAAGAGAGTTAATAGTGATGGTGTTTGCGATTGTTACAAACAATTTTAGTAGGATAATTCCTTAATTAAATTTATCTACACTACCACTTTGCGATGCACCGCAAAAATGTCACTTAAAATTGGTATCATTACGGATCTGTATCATAGGGAGAGGAAATTATCTCCCTTTCTAAATTACTTAAAAAGGAAATGTGAATTTAAAGTTTATATTGAGGAGGACTTTCTATTTAACATTGAGTACAATAGGTTTACTGAAGATGTGTTTTTTATAAAAGGGAAAGGAGATCTCATCTTAAGTTTTGCAAAATTAGTAGAACGAACCACTTCGATTCCAATTTATAACTCTTCACGCGGAATTTGGATTGCAATGCATAGGTTTATTAACAGTACCCTCCTTAAATCTAAAAATATACCCGTACCTAATTTTTGTCTAATCCCTCAGGAACAATCTCCTCCCTATGAAAATTATATCGCAAAAAACCTAATCGATCAAAAAAATTACGCGTTTTCACCCCAAATCAAAAAAAAGCATGGTAAATTGCAAGTAATTGACGGAAGAGCGCTAGAAGAATCCGAATCCAAGTCTTATAATTCGTTTGTTTATTACCAACAATTCATTAAAAGCAAGTGGGAGTATAAATTTTACGCTATTGGAGATAAGATTCTTTTTTTCAAGCAGCTTCCAATACTTGTTAACCCTAATAAAATGGAATCTCGTCGTGAAATAAACCATATTCCTGAAATTGAAACTACTGCTTTAAAGGTAATGAATATCCTAGGCTTGAAAATTTGCTCAATGGATTTTTTAAAAGATAAGAGTGGAACCTACTATTTAACTGATGTGAATAGTACTCCTAATTTTAATTACATAAAAAATGGTTCAGAGTTGGTATATAAGTTCTTAAAAAAAGAAGCAAAAATGTAGAAGGTGAAACATCCGATGAATATAGGAATACTAACTAAAAGTGAAAGCACGAACAAGAATCGTTTTTCTTCCAAAATGTTAAAGTATTTCAAAGAAAAAGATTTAACCGTCAACATATATACGCCTAAGAATCTCTTGATCGCAAACGAGTTGTTAGAAAATAACGATTTTTTCGTTTTGAAGTCAAAATCACTGATTTTCCTTTACGCGGGATATTTCTTAAAGCATAATTCGATGTTTGTGTTTCCTGACCCTAATTACGCGTTTAAAACGAGGAATAGGGTAGATGTACACTACTTAGTCAAAAATTTCGGTGGGAATCTTCCAAACTACATCATGGGTACTGGTAAAACCTTGGGAAAGTCATTAGATTCTCATAAGTTTCCATTGCTTCTTAAACCATTAATGGGGTCTGGAAGTAAAGGAATCAAAATAATAGAATCCCGCGACGAACTCCTATCATATGGTGATAATATGCTTTATCTCGAGAAATATATTAACGGAATCCATTATATCGTCTACTTTATTGAAGACGCTATTTGCGTACTCGAAAAGCCACCATTATCGAATGAACACGCAGAGATGAAATTGGTTTCCGTAACAAAGGAAATTCAAGAACTGATAACGAATTGGAGAGAAGTAGATAAGATCAACTTTGGCCATATCGACATAGTAATAGAACAAAGCACTAATGACATATATGTAGTAGATGTAGGAATATTTCCAGAGTTTTCTAATTGGAAATGCGCTAAAGATCCCGTTAGCTCGATTTGTGAGATTATTCTAGGAGAATTCGAATCCCATTCAAATGGGGAACATATTTGAAAAATACTAATGATAATAAAATATTGCTACAATCTTCGTTTGAAGGAAAAAGAGTCAAAATTCAAAATATAGAGCATTTTATTTTCGATTTTGGGGGCATTATGGTCGAAAAAACTTATGTTTTAGATAATTTGTTTTCGATTATTAATTCTGATTTCCACACTAATATCCCCAATAAGAAAGATTCTCCTTACATTAGAAAATTAAGAAGGGCGGTTGGTTCTGGACGAATCTCATCGAGAGATTTTCTCGAAGCGATATTTAATAAATATATTCACGATAATAATAGAAATTATCAAAATCTTAATCAGCCTAATATCGATTATTATTTAGAATTATGGTTTCACCATTATACCCAGTTAACTAATTTTTCTCCCGAAATGCAAGAGGTAGTATCTCGGTTAAAGAGATCTGGATATGTGGTCAGTTTGATGTCTAATACTTATGAAATTCACGCAAAATCCAACGAATTGAGAGGATTCTACGACTTGTTCGACAATATATTCTTATCCAACGAAATCGGATTCCGAAAACCAAATATAAAGAAATATGTATATGTATTGAACGAATTAAACGCAAAACCAGAAAGTTGTGTCTTCATAGACGACAAATTAATAAATTTAATTCCCGCAAAACAATTAGGAATTAGCGTTATAAAATTTGACAACATAACGAGCTTTAAAAAGAAATTGTACCGACTTCTTTCAGAAGGTAATTCAGCTTAATATCTAACAACTAAGACGCTTCTCCAGTACTTTTTGTATCTTCTTCTTGTTCTTTAGTATACTCTTCAACTTTCTTAGCTACAGATTCTGCTGGAGTTGGAACATTGATTTTTTCATACACTTCGATAAATTTTACATCGTTTATCTCGTCTGCCAGATGTGTTTGCAAGTCCATTGCTAATCCAAACTTGAAGTAAGTTAGATTTTGGAAGAGAAGCATCTTTGGAATAGTGATTTCAATAGTTTTATCTTCGTTGTTATGGTTTATTACGAATTCTGCAAAGGTTTCTTCGGGAATTCCCTTATTAATTACAAAATGTTTAATTTTATCTTCGAAAGTTTCGATTTTGTCTATAATTTCCAAATTGTAATCAATACTCTGTCCCGCCAAAGGGTGATTATAATCTACGATTACTTTTCCTTGAAGGATGTTGGTAACTATTCCTCTTGTGCCTTGCCCTTTTTTCGTAAAATCCTGACCGATCTCGGGATTTTTTCCCTCGTTTAGCTTTCTAAACTTAGCTATTCCGATCCTTTCTATTTTTTTAGGATCACGCTTTCCGAAAGCTTTAGTAGTGGGTATCCGTACGGATTTTTTTTCAAAATAATTCATATCTTGAATGGTTTCAGTCAATCCTTCGTTCACAAACCCACTTTTACCTACAATCACGAATTCTGGCGTGTAATACCCTTGTTTCTCTTTTTCTTCTTCGTAGATCCCCGCTCTTTTCGCGTCTTCCACAGCGGATACTCTGAAAATCTTTCCTTTTTGCGTTTTCGCAGTGATTTTTACTAAAACGAAATCCCCACTTTCGACCTTTTTTCCCTTTAACTTCTTTTCTTTTTCTTCTTTTCTTTTTATTTCTTCTTTTACCGCTTCTTCTATGCCTTTCTCTTCGGAAATAGCTTCCCCAGTAGTTGAAGTTTCTGGTTCTTCATTTGTTATAGTTTCTTCCGAGTTTCCCAATAATTCTTTTGCATTATCAATGTACTTTTGGGCTGAAGCTTTTCCAACACCTTTAATTGCTAATAAATCGTCGAGACTACTATCAGCTAATTTTTCTACACTAGATATTCCTGCATCAGTTAATAGTTCGACGGTCTTCTTACCAAGTCCCTTTATATCTTCTAATTTTAACGACATGACGTATATATTCGACTTTAATTTGAAATTAAGCATTAATGTATAAATTGATGTTTGAGAAAATGTATTCTAGCTTTTAGATTTTTCTACAATTTGCTATGATGTATTATAGTATGAATCTTATTGCCATTGAGAGAATTTCAATAGTAGATTAAATAGCCTAATTTTAAATAATCAGGTTTATGATTAGGAAAAAACAAGAAATACTAATTAATAAGAACCCAAGCCATTAATTCTTTTGTTAAGAAACGGGCTTGTATAAAATTCCCAAATCATCTGCATGTTGCTTCACTTCGTGAATTTCTTCGATTGTAGGTCGACGATTTATTTGTGGATTGTTGTATGCTTTATATTCCGGTCTGTATTGCCCCATTATATTAACGACGCAATTGGGAACCTCTCTAGCTACAAAATCCATTATTGGTTTAGAACAACATTCAATATGATTTGGCATGACTAAGTGACGTATAATTATCTCCCCGCTACCCTCGTCGTGAATCCGTTTGTGATTTCGACTAATTACATCAAAATAGTTATCTACCCCTGAAAGTGCTTTTGCACACTTGTTATTTCCGTATTTGAAATCGGGTAACCAAAAATCCATCAGATCAATTATCAAATCTAAAGAATCCTCGGTTAGGTAAAAATTTGAGTTCCAAAGTTGACAAATATTTGACTGTTGAAATTTAAGACTGCCTACGATTGTGTGAATATTAGGAATTGGATCTCCACCCACATAGTTTATGTTTATTGCACCCCTCTTAACTAACTTTTCAGCCACAAGTGCGAGATCTTTTTTAGATACCATTTGTGCAACATCGCTTAATAGCCGACGATTTTTCCACGCTTGAGAAATATCGTAATTCTGACAGAAGATACACCCAAAATTACAACCTTGAAAAAAAATCGTTCCTGAAGGAACTAATACGCTCTCTTCTCCCATGTGAAGAAATGCTGATGAAATGTACGATTCTTTACCGATTAAACAATAACCTTTTTCACCATCGATTCTATTTACTTTGCACTGTCGCTCGCAAAAGATACAGCTCTCAAGGTAACGATTAGCCAATGTTTCGATTAATTCTAAATAAGATGGTTTTACTATTTCCCTAGATTTTAATATTGAAGGATCCTCGTTAAGTAGATCCTTGAATTCGGATGATATAGACTTTAACTTAAGCGTTAATGCTTCGGTTAAATCCGTATCATTGTACTCGCATTTAAGTGTTTTAGCAATGATGTATCTAGAAATTTCTTTTTGGTCAATTAACCCTTTATAGTGCGGAAATCGAGCCCAAACTTCAGTATAATCTGGTCTGATCAGTTTAAAGACCATACGTATAAAATGCCTTAAAAAGTAATTAATACTATTTATTTGAAGAAGAACTCCATAGGACTTTAAAGCTCAAAGGTGAGCCACTGTAAAATGTTCTCGAGGAACTTGAGATTATCGCCGGCATCCAATCCAAAATCGTTATCCTCAATTAAAAAGTCGGAGGAGCCAATGGTGACACACCTACCATTATAAAACTCTGTTACAGTACACACTGGAACCGAACCAACTTGATCTAAATCTTGGTCGGAGTAATATTTGAACTCAGCCTTTTCTGATGTCACTATAAGATCCTCTACATCCTCTTCCGCGACGCTAAAAAATGTACAGTTTGGTAAAACTACTTCGTTTATGCCTGAGGTAATAGGGTGATTAAACAATTCAGTTAGGTGTAAATTATACTTTTTAACTAAGAAATTAGAAGACGATTCGTACAATATCCCATTCCAGTATCTCCTTACACCTGTAATTTTATATAACACTCTAATCGATCCGGATTTGATGGGAATATCTTGATCTCCTCCGTCGCTTGATGTTAACAGCAGACCTCCCCCTTCGCCAACAAATTTTTTAACCGCTTGTAATTCCTGGGGTGTGAACTTGTCGTCTTTTTGATTTTTAGTGTGCTTGATGTTGCCAATCACTAATAAATCGTAGTCCTCAAGGGTTTCAAAATCCAATGGTCCTTCCTTTTTGTCGATAAAGTCTATTTCGTAATCATCTTCGTCGAATTCTGGAAAATCCTCAAGTTGTTCCTTGTGCGATAAGTCTACAATAATACTATAAGTCATTCTACCAGTTCTCTTCGATTCAATTGTTTTATGTTATTCTTTTTTTTAGTAATATCCCTATTTACTACTAAAATCTAACTTAATAATATATAATTTATTTTTATAAAGGTATCGTATTCTTATTAAACATTTCTAAATCTTCCCATTTAAACTTTATTCTTAAGCGATCTTGAACATGAAATGAATGGGAAAAAAACCAAAATGCTATAGATTAGAACTTCACATAACTTTGATTAATTGCGAGTTCTCTTACTAACTTCATTGCAAATTGAATTTAAAAAAAAGTGAATTATATATTTCTTATAAGATAAATTCCTCATAGGATTGCATTAAATTGAGGAATAAGAGTAGGATATTCGAAATCTAAAAAATTATTTATTTATTTTCGATGGAAATTGCAATTCTTTCGGATGGCCCATCTTTTTTAATTACTACGATGTCTATACCGTTGCCACTTGCCATATCGCGCACGATTGAGGCAGTAACCGCAGTTTTAACGATATTTTTTCCATCCTCAACGGATAAGTTATCCTTGTATTTAGCTTCCATCACACCGTAAGAGAAATTTTGTCCACTTCCAACAGCACAGAACTTTTCAGGTAATATTGACCCATAAGCACCAATATCCATCAAAACTGGTCCTTCCTCTTCCGTGACTCCTCCAAGTATCAACCCTACCTGGAAGGGATACATTTTATTACGGTAGAGAATATTAGAGAGCATTTTAGCAGCTGCTTTTATGGGGATCGGCTTTTCTTTCGATAATTGGTAAAGAGAGGTTTCCGCTTTTAAAACATCAACTAAATATTGGGCGTCTGCGACTCCTCCCGCAATAGTCATCCAAATGTGTTCTTGTATTTTGTGTAATTTCTCAGAAGTCTTACTGGCTACGAAGTACGCCATAGAAGCACGCTTATCAGTTCCAAGAATAACTGCGTCTTTACACACGAGTCCTACGGTGGTAGTACCCGTTTTAAAGTGAGAATTGCCTGTTTCCAATTGACTTGAATCAGATTGGGGTTTAATTGACCCGATATTATTAGTAAAAGGAGTATTCATTGGTTTAACCATAAATTCTTTTCTCATAGTTCAATTAAAAGTAAACCGTCTTAATAATTTTCTCATAATTTATTATAAATTCAGGTAATCCTATAAAGAAAAACAGTTAAAAAGTCTAAGAATTAAAGAAAAAATTTAGAATTAATTGTATATTATAACGCTTTATCGATTAATTCTGAAATATCTTGCGCAGAAATACCGTCATCTCTAATATTTGTTTTAAATTGGTTTAAACAGAACGGACAACAAGAGATTATCGATTCAGCGTTCGTATCTTTTGCCTCTTTAATTCTTGTTTCAGCTGCAAAACTAGAAAGCTCTTTAAAAGAAGATCTCACTCCACCTCCACTTCCACAACACCAGCTATTCTCCCGATTTCGTTCCATTTCTACAAGTTCTATTCCAGGTACCAACTTGATAAGTTCTCGAGGAGGCTCGTAAATTCCTAAGTGTCGTCCAATGTGACACGGGTCGTGGTACGTAACTACTTTTTCTCCAATAGACTTGAAATTAAAATTACCTTTTTTGTGTTGTGTGAGGATGAATTCTGGCAAATGTAAAATTTCAATCTGGTGGTCTAAGCCGAACTTACGAGGATACACATCTTTCCACATTCTATAACAACCCGCACACGAGGTAATAATTCTCTTTATTCTTCTTTCTGTATAGGTTTTAACATTAGTCTTTGCTATGTTTTCTGCTTCTTGCGATTGTCCCGTCATATATACGGGAGAACCACAACATCTTTCTTCAGTTAAGATAGTAAAATCCAGATTTAGTTTATTTAATATGGAAACCGTAGCTTTTGCAACATTTTGTTCTCTATAACTGGAAGTACAACCAACAAAATATGCCATATCTGAATCATTATTGATTTTTACATTTTCTAAATTCCAATTTAAGCGATCTTGGTGAACCTCCATATATGGATTGTTATGTTTTTTTATGTGCTCAGTATAGTTCTTTTGTTCTGGCATTGGTCCGAAACCCTTTTCTACAGCTTTTTCTCGCATAGCCATGAGCCATTCTCCTGCGTAATGGTGAATCTCGGGTATTTGACATTGTTGCGTACACGCAAGGCAAACAGAGCATTGATAAAAAATTTTAGCTAGATTTTCGGACCAGGGTAATTTCTGAGATTCAATTGCCCAAGAAAGTAAATTCTTTCCTCCTAAGTAATACGCTTCAAAACCGCTAAATTCTCCCGAAGGACACACCTTGTTCCAATTAGGTTCGTGATAGGCGGTTCTGCAGGTTCCGCATTTACCGCATTGGTATAAAATATCTTTATAATATTCTAAACCTTTATTTCGTTCCAATTGCTTCTGATCCTTTACAGAAATAATCTGAGTTACGCCTTTTTCCTTAAGATACCTAACTTTTTCCTTTCTTGCCACTTTAATCGTCACCTATCCCTTGACCCGGATTCATAATGTTGTTAGGATCCAGTAATCTTTTTATTTTGTTAATTAAATTCGTCGTTTCGGGTAAAGTCTTATTTTTATAGGTTTGAACTGCCCACTTTGGGGGTTTGTACATTACTACGCCATCAAGTTGTTGAACTGCGTCGTGGATTTCTTGTAGCGCAATTCTTGCTTTTTCTATGTCTTTAGGGTCGTTTTTATTAAAGTTTAGGTTAGTTCTTGCTACGCAATAATGTCCTCCAAACATGATTCTTGTGTAAAATTGAGGGACAATATCGTGTTTGAGACACACTTCGCGAGAAAGCTCGTAGTATTTTACGATATCCCTCGTAGAGCAATAGGAACCTACCCATTGACCACCACCCCCTCTGGAAAAGTTCCAGCATCCCCAAAATTGAATTGGAGTCTGTCCTCCGGTTGAAGGCGTCAAATGTTCCATAATTCCCCTATTCTTCTTTGAATATAGCTTCATTGCTTGGTCTGCGGGAAAAATTTGTAATCTCTCTTTGTTGAACATTTCAGTTATCGCTTCGCATTGGGCATCGTGCTGTTTTTTGGTATAAGCTTGAGTTGAGATTAATCCGATAAAATCGGGAATCCCACTCCCAACTGGATCTTTAGTGGCATTCTCCTCGTTCATCCCTTGAAGAGATTGGGACCAACCTAAGTTCAAACCACATATATCAATTACACCGAGCCCTGCTTTAGCTAATCTCAATAAGATAGGAATCCCTTTCCTCACTGTTTGGGCCATAGTTAAAAAATCAGTTCGATAGGGCAATTTTGGCCACAGTTTTATCCCCGCTTTTGTAATAATTCCCGTTGTTCCCTCCCAACCTATAAAGAGTCCTGCAAGATCGGGCAAAGGTTGCCTTCCGTACCAATAATTTGAAAGGCTGCAGGAACCCACTTTCACCAATTCGCCCGTTCCTAACACCGCTTCGAATCCGTTTACAAATTCTGCCCCCGTTCCCCCAATCATACCTAAATCAAACATTCCATAACACAAGCAAGAAGGTACAACTCCCGTGCCTGGGGGTGACCATGTAATCCCTGCTTTAAGATCAGGATGATATCTGTCTAAGTAACCTTTTAAATCTGCCCAAGTAGTACCTCCTTCAATTACAGCGTACATATCGTCCTCGTTAATTTCCAGAACGCGATTAAGTCGCCTTAAATCAACCACTACTCCTCCTTTTCTTGGGGTTGCGATACTTCCGAAGTTTATTCCGGACACCCAAGGAATTAGTGGAATTTTATGTTTGTTGGCGATTTGAACTATTTTCTGAACTTCTTTAGAAGATTTAGGCATAACTACGGCGTCGCATTGTCCTTCGGGCTCAGATGTAATAAAATCGTAATGATATAAAAATCTAATTTCAGGAGAATTAGAAACGAATCGCTTCCCAACGATGTTGGTGAATTCTGTTATGATCTCATTTTCTATAATTTTAGTTCCCTCTATTTAATTTGTTTGATTTTAATGCAGAAAAAATGAAAACTTTAAATTAGTGAAATTAAACTCAATAAATTACTTTAATTAAATTACTATTTATATCTTTATAAGAATAGATTTTTATGGTCAAAGGGTGAAATCTATATTTTTCGCGATATGCGCGATAAAGGATGACCCTTGGCTTTAAATTCGAGCTCGTTAAACCATCCAAATGGAGGTCTAATTACTTTAAAATTGTGTTTTACGAGCATTAATTCTAAGTTTATTAGTGAATTATAACCAAACTCGGGACTACTTAATTCTCCAAACAAATGGGCAAATGAAAGTAGCACTACATTTGATACTTTTAATTGATCGGTAATTTTCTTGATTTCACTAATTGCCTCTTCTAAGAGAGCGTCTTTCTTCTCGTCTTGTTTTTCAATACTTATAAATAGAACGATTGTATTAGTGATTTCGTTTTCCCGATTTTCGGCTGTTAAGTCTTCAATAATTTTTGAGCGACTTTTTTCGGTAGTATTGTATTTAAAATAATCACAATGAAAGGATAAGAACCTCATTACTAATTATGTATGATGAAAATTAAAAAAATATTTTCTAAAGATAACCTAAATCTGAACTAGTTAGAGAAAGCCCCATAATTTTAGAGGTAAAAAAATCTATGTTTTTGAATTGATTGAGATTGCTAAAAAGGTTTAAGAAATTAAGATAAAGCAATATATTTTCTCTTAAATTATCCGAATTCTTTGACTATTAACCATTTTCGATACTTAAACGAAATTTTGTCGCTTTTTGTTGTCGGACGATATCCCGTTTCAATTTCAAACAAATCTCTTTTTACTTCTGAGTCCAAGTAATTGAGTAATTGACCGCTGTTTTTTTTGCGAGAAAAATAAAATACCAACAAAATCACACTGAAAAGCGGTACAGATATGTACCAGTACAGTACAGAAACATAAATTATGCCAAAAAACATCGGCAAAAAAAAACTAATAACGAAGAAACAGTACCAATCGAATTTAACATTTGTATTTACCAGTATATGCTTATTAGTTCCTTGTTGAAGATAAAGGTTGGGATTTTGGTTAACATTTTTCAAAGCAGAAGGCCTATCGTTAACTTTTCTTAACCATTGTTTATAATCTTTTCTGAATTTGCCCTTTTTAACCGCAGGAATATTAAAAAGCGCTTCAAATTGTTCCTGTAAAAATGTAGTATCAATAAGGATATACAATCGCTTTCTTCTATAATAACGAATGACAATTAGTCCAATCCCAAAAACAATTCCAATCATTAAAGCGAGAATCCAAAAATCTTGAAAAAGATCCGCAATTATTAAAAGGTTTACGCAAGCAACAAAAACGCTTAGAATTATTATGATGTATTTAAGGAAATTTTTAAATAACCTTGATTCATGAGTTTGCGTATATTCGGTCAAATTTGTGTTTCAACTCTTATATTATTAAGATACTCGAACTTAAATCATATCCCTTGGTAATTCTTAACTTAATCAATTATTTGATTAAGATTGATTACCACTTCTTAAAAACTTAAAAATTTATAAATTTAAATCTCTATCCATTACTTTTAAATCGAATTTTTTAGTGTTATTTGAAAAATTATTTTCAAATTTTAATACTATGCAGAGAAATTTTATCACTTTCTCATTTAAATACAATTTATAAATCGATTTTATATTTATCTTTGAAATTGTATAAGATGATAGGAATAAATTGGAACTAGCAGAATTTTCAAAACGTTTATTAGAGGATATTAATGTAAATAGTTATCCTTATCAGTTTTTTAACCTTTTTCTAGATACTTTGACCCTAAATAAGATAACAGAAGAAAAACCTACAAGTAAAACGTTTAGACATTATATGTTTTTCTTTTCGGGACAGTTGGTCTCTATACTGGGCTCGTCTATAGTTCAATTCGTGATCACTTGGTGGATAACAATAGAAACTGAAAGTCCAGTGTTAATTTCAATTTCTGTTTTTTTGGGGACATTACCAATGGTAGTTTTAACCCCTATAGCCGGAGTATTCACAGATCGGTGGAACAAAAAACTTGCTATCTTAATTGCGGATTCTCTTCAAGCTTTAATTACTTTTTGGCTGATAATAGTTTTCATCTTTGCAGCTTCAAATATATGGGCTATTATTTTAATAAATGGATTACGAGGGTTATTTCAAGCCTTTCATTTTCCGACTGTGAACGCTCTTATCCCAATTATGGTTCCTAAAGAAAAATTAAGTCGCATTAACGGTATTAACTACATCTTTACAGGTTTAATCCAAGTTATAGGACCCGGTATCGCGGGAACTCTGTTAACTTTATTTGTTATTAATCAAATTTTATGGATTGATATTATAACTTTTTTCATAGCGCTGGTTCCTCTCTTGTCTATATCGATACCACAACTTGAGAAAGGAGAAGAGGAACAGAAAGAATTCTCTTTCAAACGAGACTTTAACGAAGGCATAGCGGTTTTAAAAACTACTCCTCTGCTTCTCATTTTGATAGTTCTGACTACATTTAAGAATTTTCTTAAAATGCCGTTTAACACTCTTATTCCGTTCTATGTCGAAATATTTCACTCGGGAAATGCTCTTGATTTAGCATTAGTTATGGCTTTATATCAGGGAGGATTATTCTTCGGAGCATTGCTTACTACCATTAAAAAAAAATGGAAACATATGCAATTAATCATACTTATAGGATTTATTTTAGGTGATATCGGTTATATTATTGTAACCTTCACCCCTATCGGATTATTTTTGATGATAGGAATAGGCGCATTTATTTTGGGGGCTATGATTCCCGTGGTTAATGTAATGCTACTTACCTTAATTCAAACCCAAATTCCTCCTGATAAACAAGGCAGAGTTATATCGATTTTAGTATCGATTGCGAGTGCTATTGTACCAGTTGGTACTATCATTTCGGGACCACTTGCGGAGATTATAGGTATTATTAATCTATATTTTTTCTCCGCAATTCTAGGTTTTATTGCTGAATTCATCGCAATTGCTTACCTCAAGAAAAATCATTTGTTAACTATCGTTGACTCTTCTGAGTAACAGGGTTAATTTATTCTATTGAAGTATAACACTGAAGGAAAATAAAACCACCAGACGATAATTACGAAATTTAAAATCCACTCCGTTAAAGGAGAGAAGGTAAAAAAGAAGAAGATAAAAAACGCTACTAATACGAGTCCAGAATACGACTCGAATTTTGAGAATCGAATGTCCTTAGAAAAGAGATAGCAAAAAAAGCTTAAATATCCAACGGCAGATATCCAGCTCGTAAAAGCGCAAATTCCGTGTATCGTAAAAATGATGATATAATTTTCGTACGAAGGAAAAACTCCAATAAGGGAAAAAAATATGCTAGATGTATACGCGCATACTAAACCAGCTTTTCTAACTGTGTCGTAATTGTTTGAATTGGCGTTATTATCGTATTTTAAAATCTTACTGATATAAACGAAATAAATAAATGCGAATATACCGGAAAAGATCATAGAGACATTAAAAAAAACTCCTCCTGGACCATTTCCTAAATCACTTACCATGTTATCGATAATATTATATCCCGGATAGTGTAAAAAAGCAATTAGATCTCCTAAGACGCCCACGATCACGGATAATAATCCAAATAGGCTTCCGGGAATGTATTTGAACAATAATGTAAAAATTTCATCGAATTTTTCCATCTTAACGAGTAGATTAATAATTGAATATTATTAAATCATTAGGTTAACCTATCTTGTCAACCAATCTACGAAAATTGCTTAAATTTTCTATGTCTCTTGAAAACTTAGGTCTTTTAAAACCAAGACCTTTTAACCCCTTTGATATTAAGTTTAATCAATGCCAGAATTAATCGGATACTTATTCACATTTAACGCTATCTTCACATGGGCTGCTGCTTCGTTGATCTACAAGCACCATCTGGGATACACTGATGAGAAAACAAATCTACTGTTTAGATTAATAATCGTCTTAATTTCTACCTTCTTTATATCGATTTTATTGGGAAATTATTCTTTAATTATCCAGTTAGAAACGGACCAATTAATAAGTTATTTGATTGCAAGTGTAATTTCTGGTATCACTGTTACTCTTGGGGATTTGCTTTATTTCTACTCTTTGAGAAAGATAGACGCATCGAGATCGTATCCCTTAACTCAATTATCCTTAGTAATAGTATATCCACTAGCGTTTTTCTTTTTTGGAGAATTGATTACACCCGCAATTTTAATAGGGGGTTTGTTAATACTATCAAGTGTATTTTTATTGAGTACTAAAGATAAACCGAAAACTTCGGTTGCAAAAATCCAGGATAATCTTAAATTACATAATAATAGCGGGGAGAATCCCGAGATCCTAAATAATCTCGAAAATAAGCTAGATGAAACTCATACAGAAAAACTTATTCTTGGTGTGGCTGCCGCTCTCGGAACGGCGTTTTTTTGGGCGTTATCAATTATATCCTTCAATCAAGCTCGTATAATTGCTCAAGATGTATTTGTAACAACATTCTTTAGGATACTTTTTGGATTAATATTCGTAGTAATACTAGGATGGTTTGATCGAGATTACTATGGAAGTTTTAGAAAAGAAAACAGAAATCATCTTAAACGCTATTTGTATTTTGGTATTGCTGGGGCTTTATCATTAGGATTTGCCGATTCTTTCTTTTTCATTGCTGCAGAGATAAATGGATTAGTTTTAACTAGCACATTTACAGCCAACACACCGATGCTTCAACTCTTTTTATCTGTAATTTTTTTAAAAGAAAAGTTTAGAAAGCGTTTCCTCATTGCCGTAATCTTAATAATTATTGGTAATTATATAATAATATTTTTATAAGAAATTCAACAATTTTGTTGTTATAAAATGACTGAGATAGAAATAGTTTTATTATGTAACAATGCTGTTTATCCGTTTGAGAATTTGAGGAAGGAAGAAAACATAAGCGAAGTTTCTTTAAACAAATTACTTGCTACAAAGTCCATCGCAGAACACGGAATTGGATTCCTAATTAATGTATATAAAAACGCTCCAACTTCTAGTAATGATTATAAATATCCAAATTTTACTTTTTGTTTCGATGTTGGTGGGCCAAATCTTAGTTATCTCCATAATTTTAATATTAGAGGATATTCCCTCTCCGATATCAATTTTATTATTCTTTCTCATTGGCATTATGACCACATAGGATCTCTTTATGAAATATTAAAAGGTACTGAAGAGGGAATTCCCGTTTTAACTCATGAAAGCGCGTTAAATATAAGAGTATTCCGACGCGCAAGTAATATTAATAACAATGAATTAAGCGGAAAAACTTTAGATCAAGTATCTCATTTGATAAATGCTTCTAAAATCGTGATTCAAGAACCAATTAACAATCAAAAAGTAAAGAAATTAGGAGCTTGTCTTAAATTTTCTAATACAACGCAGGAAATATATTCTCACAATAATCTAAAAATAATAGCTAGTGGTGAGATTCCTAGAACTCATGATGACGAGGAATTTAGAGATTTTTTTTCTGTTCAAAATGATACTTTACAGATAGATCGGATTTTAGACGATAAATTCCTATTAATTGAGTTAATCGATAAGGCTATAATATTGTTGGGATGCTGTCATTCAGGGCTGAAGAATTCATTGGATTATGTTAAAATGCTAACCAATAAACCTATATCTTACATTATAGGAGGATTTCACATGGCACACGCTACAAAAGAACGCATTGAGTCAACGATTCGTTATTTGTTGAAATACAATTCAAATAATGAGCGTTTACTCCTTTTTCCAATTCATTGTAGCGGATTCCAATTGCAGAAATCTATAGAAAACTTAATTAATCCAACTCTAAAAGCTTTTAATGTTGGGGTAGGCACTGTGTTTAATTTTCATTCAGTATAGAAAATCACCGCAGGAATTAGATTTCCTTTTAACGATAGGCGTTCGTTTTTCGTTAGTTTTATCAAACTCTCGGCCATATAATTAACCATATTTTCCACTTTATCAAGTAAAAATAAATTACGATACCTTGGTTCATCGGGATTCGAAATGATCACTTTGTTCCATTTCAATCCGAGTGCATTCGCTTGGAGTTGCAACCCTGCGAGGGCCATGCCAGCCTCTACTTCTGCCCAATATTTAAGCTTCATTATTTTATGCGAGAATCCAGCACAGGGTTTCTTTCTATCAACACATAGCATTATAATGTAATTCGAGTTTTCAATTCCAAATTCGCTTTCAAGTTTAGTTTTGAAATTATCATCGCTCCATTTTCTAAGGAAATGGTCGTATACTATTTCTCCGTTGAAGTTTAACCATCGATTTAGCGTTGAATAGCCCACAGGGTTGTATATATAAGTTCCTTTCGGTATATCCGCAAGATCCTCTACAAATACAATGGGATAAATGGCATATCCAGCACATCCGGACGCGTGAACGCGTCCATAACCATTTTTTTCTAACCCGTCTCGGTTACCGTGCGTAGAATGATCAGTCTCACCTTCACATGCCCAAAGTAATTGAGAAATCTCGTGTAAAGCTGAGAAATTGGGGGTTTTTCTTTCGACTTGATTATAAATAGCTTTCTCTAAAGATACTCCCTTATACTTTCCAGTATATATCGCTCGATCCCTATAACATAAAGGGGTATCAAGCAGTATAGTACCTTTTTCTGGGACAATTTCTAGGGGTTTTAATTGATCCTCTAAAAGTTTCCCTTTATCTCTTTTTCTAACTGCAACGCTATACAAAAAGCTGTGATTTTCATTCGTTATACTATTAACTAACTTATTATGCTTCTTTGGAGCTCTTGCTCGTTGGGAGACTCCGAGCCCCATATTCTCTGCTTTTAACGATAAATATTGCCAAATAATCCCTACACGAACCAAATCTTCCAATTTAATAGGATCCTCTGAATGTAATTCAGGATATAATTCCAGTGTGTATTTCGTCTTTTGTTGCTCGGATAATAAAGATAATTCTCCTTTGAAATACCTATATATTCCTCCGTTATACTCATTTCCGTCAGGTAATATAATGAAAAATCTATTCGAAGGTACCACTTGAGATGTTGACTTACAAATATCTTCAATCTCGTTTAGGGATAAGGTTAGACCTTCACCAGAACAGTCTTTCCTACTGGCTAAACATTCTTGTAAACTCACTAGAAAACGCTCCATTGTTTTTTAGTTATTAATCTAATATTATTACCCATATCTATTTATGTATTGTTGATTTACTGATAAATTAGTATTTTTACAAAAAAACAATATGAGTAAAAAGTGATCCAAAATGGTTATTCACTACAATAAAGAAAAAGGTTCTCAACTAAAATTGTTTTCACCAGGACCTGTGCATGTCCCGGAGAGAATTCTTCAAGAATTGGCAAAACCAAACGATACTCATAGATCTAAACCTTATTCTGAAATGCATCAACTTGCAACCGAAGGTTTACAGAAATTACTTTTCACAAAGAACGAATGCTTGATCATTACTTCCAGCGCAACAGGAATAATGGAAGCTTGTGTTAGAAATTTAGTAAAGGATGACGAAAAAGTATTAGTTCTTTCAATAGGTGCCTTTGGTGATAGATGGTACGATATTGGTGTCTCTAACGGTAAAAATAGTACTAAGATGGGTGTTGATTGGGGTGGAGCAATTACTGCGGAATACACAAAAGAATGTCTATCTAAGGATAATTACGCAGTTGTGTGCGTTCAAGCCAACGAAACTTCTACGGGAGTGTATAATCCTGTTGACGAGGTGGTACCTGTAATAAAAGACCATGGTGCTTTAGCTTGTGTCGATGCAACATCTTCAATGGCGGGGGTTAAAATAGAAGTTGATAAATTAGGTATTGATGTGTGTTTAGCTTCCGTTCAAAAATGCTTTGCATTACCTCCTGGTTTAGCAGTCTGCTCAATATCGCAGGAAGCGCTAGATAAAACCTCACAAGTAAACAAACGAGGTTATTATTTTGATTTTGCGGGTTTAGATAAAAAAAATAAAGCGTATCAAACACCAACTACTCCTCCAATTCCACAAATAAGGGCACTAGCAGCGCAACTAGATTACATTTTGAATTCTGAAGGATTAGAAAAACGATTCGAGCGACATACCCAACTTGGTAAACGCACGCGCATGTGGGCGAGAGATATGAATTTGGATATGTTTCCAATAAAGGAAGAATTTTGTTCTAACACCGTTTCCACGATGAAGAACTCGTTAAATCTGGATTTAGAAAGCGTTGTATCTACCCTTCTAGAAAAAGGATACAGAATCGTTAATGGTTACGGCAGTTTGAAAAATAAAACATTTCGAATTGGACATATGGGAGAAATTACATTAACTGAACTCGAGGAAATGCTCAAGGTTTTAACTGATATAATTTCTGAGCAACGTGCTAAGAATTTGAAGTAAAAGTTTGAGGCTTTACCCATTATATTTTATTTATCCATTCTTTTTTAACATTATTTTACTGAAGCAAAACTCTTTAAGCTTTATTAAACTAAGGAAATATACTAAATTCAATCATTTTAATACAGTAATTGTATAACCCATTATGAGAGGTTAAATATGAAGATTTTAATTAGTGATAAATTGCAAGAAGAGGGAACGAAAATTTTTGAGGATAACGGATTCGAGGTAACTAAGAATTTTACAATTACCAAGGAAGAATTAAAAGAAGATATCGGAAATTACGATGGTATTGTAGTAAGATCTAGAACTAAACTGACTTCTGACATACTCGAGCAAGCCAAGAATTTAAAAGCTATAGGAAGAGCGGGAGTGGGATTGGACAATATAGATTTAAAGAAAGCTGATGAGCTAGGGATTAAAGTTTTAAATACACCGGAAGCTCCTTCCGTTTCTGTGGCAGAACTTGCTCTTGGATTTATGTTTTCTTTAGCTCGTTTTATTTCTAACGCAGATAAAACCACACACGAGGGTAAATGGAATAAAGGGCAATACTTAGGGTACACTTTAAACGGCAAAAAATTAGGTTTAATAGGATTTGGAAATATTGCCAAAGAACTAGCCAAGAGAGCAATAGCAATCGGAATGTCTGTTGGAGTATATTCCCGGTTTAGCGCTGGACAAGTAGCTATAGATGAAGCTAAGGGGATTGGATGTTTAATTTATCCCTCACTCGAAGATCTTTTAAAAGACGCCCAAGTTATTTCCCTACATTTACCTGCAACGCCTCAAACTGAGAAATTATTAAATAAGGATAGATTTAGCGTAATGCGGAAAGACGTTATTCTTGTTAATACAGCTCGCGGAAAACTGATCGATGAGGAAGCTTTGATTGAAGCGATTAATAACGATATAATCGCAGGAGCGGCTCTAGATGTATATATCGAGGAACCAACTAAAAATCAAGCTTTAATTAATTGTCAGAAAAATCTAATACTTACTCCCCACATTGGATCACAAACTATTGAAACGCAATTATCAGCCGCAACGATGATTGCTGAAAAAATGAGTAATTATTTGAAAAGTCTTTAGTAGGAAAAAATCCAAATTTTCTTATTTTATTTTTATTTGTAGTCTCTTTGATGAAAGGAAGATTTAGATTAATCTCCCTCCAATTCATGTATTACAAGACCCGAAAGAACTTTAGGATCAAACCAAGTGGATTTTGGAGGCATTACTCCCCCTTTCTCAGAAATATCTTCTAGATCTTGAATATTTACTGGGAATAGATTGATAAATAAGTCGTTTCCTTTTTCTGTAATGAATTTTTCTTTTTCTTTAGGAGATTTTATCCCTCCTGCGAAAAAAATGTTATCGCTCTGTCTTATATCTTTTATCCCAAGAAGGGGATCTAAAACGCGCTCTTGGACAATTAAGACATCTAAGCTGTCTCGTCGGTTTTCGAAATTCTTTTGCCTAACAATTAAAATGTACCACTTTCCCTTCAAGCAAATAGTTATTTGATTTTTGCTTTGAGGATCTACAGCGCTCACTGAAGGTATTACCTCAAATTCGACTTCTAATTTTTTCAAAAAGTCTTCTTGGGGTAAAGGCAATTTTTTAACAACACGATTGTATGGCAATATTCTTATCTGATCATCTGACGCAACATAAGAAAGTAAATATTGCCACGGAGCCTTCTCTTTTTTAAGGTTATCAGCATCCTTTAACTTGAGCTTCCTGTATTCAGCAGCGCTTGCTGCTCGGTGATGCCCATCAGCGATGAATAACTTTCTATTTCTAAATTGTTCTACAAGTTTTTCTATCTCGTGGGTATCTGACACTTGCCATAATATGTGAGTGTAGCCGTATTTAGGAAACTTGAACCGCGGTTTGTTATTCTTTATGGTTTCTATTAGTGCACTAAGCTCGTCGTCTTTTTTGTATACGGTCCACACAAGTCCTGCAGATGCATTAGTCGAAGTGATATGTTTGGTTCTATCTTTTAATGGTTTTTCTCTTGTGTGTTCATGTTTAACGATGTTGTCATCTTCATAATCTTGCAACGAGACTCCTATAATTAACCCTTGATGCGAAAATCCGGGCGATTCTTGTCGATAGAGGAAAATTGAGGGCGTTGTTTCTTTAATTAATAATTTTTCGTCCTTAAAACGCTTGTATGCTTTAGCTGCGTTGGTATAAATTTCCTCCCCTTCTCCATCTGGAAGTATCAAGTGAATTAACGAGTTAATATTCTTCTTCAGTTCCATTTCTTCTTCTTTGCTAATAACATCGTATGGTTTCGTACAAAATTCTTCCGGATTAACGGGAAGATAAGGTTTAAGCGGAGTTATTCTGACCATATTATTTAATAAAGGAACACAGTATATAAATACGGTGGTTTCATGGATTATATAAGCATATATAATTAAAATGTCTTAATAAGCAATTAAATACAACACGATGACGATAGGCATTTTTGCTACGCAAAATTCCCATAGTTATGTCAATTAATTGTAAAATCTTAAAAACTTGAAAAATATAATATGATTATATAGGAATAGAAAACAACTTTCTTAAAAGGTGTACAAGTAGAAAATGGCTAAAGACCTTAAAAATTTACTAGATAATATAGATTCCACAGAAAAAGAAAGCGCTAAATTACAAGAAAAAATAACTCGTTTAACTGAATTAGTGGAGAAGCAAAAGAGAATTATATCTGAACAGGAAGATATCATAAACTCCCAAAAAGATAAAGTCGAACAGTCCTACGAGGTTCCCGAAGACATCAGAGAATTGAAAGCGATAATTGGAGAACAACGAGTGGTTCTTAATGAAAGAGACCTAGAATTGGAACACTCTAAGGGTGAAATAGTTCAACTGAAAAAGGAATTACAGCTTACTCAAAACCAAGTTGTCCCTACGGAAGAGAAGTTAACTGAAACTTACAACATGTTAGGAGATTTACGCGCATTACTCGCTGAAAAGAATTCCGAAATCTTAATTAAAAACGAAAAAGTAAAAAGCCTTGAAAATAAAGTTGACGAACTACAAGCTCAAACGGGTAAGTTTAGAGAAGAGGGAACCAAATTGATCTCAGGATTACAGAAAGAGCACAAAACTGAAGTAAAACAATTGAAATCAGAGAAGGATGGAGAGGTAGAAAGCGTTCGTTCACAATATAAGGAAGAAATAGAAGAGCTTAAAGAAGAACACAAAAAAGAGATTGAAAAAATACAATCAACACATAACAACGAAATAGAAGAGCTAAAAAGCGCTAATAAACAAAAATTAGAAGAACAATTTACAGAAACTCAGGAATTAAAATCTAATAATAGAAAGCTCGAAGATAAGATACTGGAACTCGAAATGAAAGCTAAAGAAAAAGAAATAGAATATCATGATATAACTCTACAATACCAAGAACTTAAAACCACTGACGAGGAATTTATCAATAAAGTAGAAGTTTTGAATAAAGAAAAGAGCGATCTTATAGCAAAAATTAAAAATCTTGAAAACTCAATTGTTGATTTAAAGAAATTTAAAGAAGAAAGTTACACTAAACTCGTTCAATTCGATACTTTAAGACCTATTATGGAGCACGACAACTTGTTCAAGATATTCTTTATTGTTAAAGATGTAGGAGCAATTTCCATTGAAGATCTTCAAAAGGCTGTTGGATCCCCAATTGTTCTTATTCAAAAAAGCGTAAAGGAATTACAGCAAAAAGACCTTGTCTTCATAAACGAAGATAGAAAAGTCGAGATTATGAAACATGAAGTTATGTCTGAAAATCCCTAAATTATACTTCTCTCTAAATTATTTTTAAAATGAAGAAAACTACAAAATAATTATTCTTTTCTTCTACGGAAGAAAAATTAAACCTTTGCTAATTCTTTATATAGTGTTGGCAACACTTTTTTAAATTTCCCATCTGGTATCTTGTCTAAAATTTCAGCTGCGATGGTTTTTAATATTTCGCGATAATTGTTCGGTTTCTCGTCTCGTCTTAAAAGTAGCGCAACCACGAAATTTTCTACTGAAATATGGTCTTCTCCAACACCACTAAAAAACGAAACCACCTTGTTGTTTTTGAGAGAAATTGAGGCAAATCCTGGCTTTAACGATTGGTATCGATGAGAACTATATACTTGCGTAAGTAAGTTATTAGTTATTTTCAAGTTTTCGGGATAAAACCCCTCGTTAATTGGTCCAATTTCGTTATCCCAACGAATTATAAGAATTCCTAGTGGCATGTTCCTCTTAGTTGGTATGATAATGTATATTTAATACAATATCTTAAAAATTTCTTTCTAATATTTATTTATTTCCTTTTTTATTAAATAAATCTTATTTGGGTATTTAAATCTATAGGGAACGGATAACTTAAAAACGACTGAATTCCCTTAAGATTTAAAGCACGCTCATGTATACGCTTAATGATACATAGGAGCATTGAAAGTAAGATTTAAATTCCAAAAAGGATTTTGATTTATTATTCTGGTCTTGAATTCATTAATTTAGCATTATTTTTTTCACTATTTTGGCGGGATTACCGAGTCTGGTCAAAGGTCTCAAGGGTCAAGACCGATTATAGGTGCTGGACTTAAGATCCAGTGGCAAAGATTGGAGAAGAAGACCTTCGACATTTGTACGCCTTCGGGAGTTCGAATCTCCCTCCCGCCACTCTCTTTATCTAAAACTCTGCCAACTCTTTCAAAATATTCTATTATGATAGATTTATTCGCATTTTTAGCAGAAGGGTTAATCCAGAAGAATCAGAATTTCAGATGATAATAATATGCTTGCAGAAAGTCAAATATTTTAAACAAAAGAAAAAAAAATAAAAAGAATTACTTGTATTTCTCCAATTTTCCAACTTGATACATGTCGGAAACCGCTCCTAACACGGTAAGAGCGATGATAACAACTACACCTAACTGGACAATAGACGCCTCAACGGGAAAACTGATAATAAACGCATCGATCGTTTCGATACCGTAAGAGAATATCGGAACGATTATAGGGTGATTGTAGAGCGCTACCAAAAGAACGATCCCCCCCAGTGACAGTAAAATTTCCAACACCATAATTGTCTGGTGTAAGGTGATCCACTTGTTTCCAATGGTACCGCGAGTGAACACCAAGGCCCCTTGAGCTACGGTAAACAATCCCGCATAGCTTACGATAGCTAAAAATTCGGGGTGCAAACCCTTAACGAAGGGTGTAAACCCTAAGAAGTACAAGTACACGCCAAATAGCATAATAATGCATCCTCCAATTAACAATCCAACTGGATGCGTGAACTTTTCTAAAGTTCCGTTCTTCCGGGAATCCGCGTGGTATTCCCTGGCTTCGTATTGTTCCATTTCATTTCTCATCATAAGTGTTTTTCACTCCTTATTTTTTTGTTTTTTTTTACTGTGTTATTTATACTATGTGACCTTTAGTATATGAAATTTCTTAAGACCAATTTTTGATTTATAAAATTCATTCTATTTCACTCGAGTTAAGCAAATTGACTTGAAGAACTAGAAAACATTTATTTAAACGATAAATTTTGAATATAAATACTAAGTTGTGTAAAAAGGAGGAAAAGTAATTTTTTTGCTTTATATCTAGCATTTCCATTCATTACAGCCCTGTTCGTGAACATATCGTTAAAAGATTATATAAAAATCTCTCTCTTAAGTATGAAGAACAAAGTTTTATTTCTTTCAATTGTTTTATAGATTAAAGTTAAGATTACATAAATTTTACTCTTTATTTGGCACCCACTTCTTTAAATTGAAAAAATGAAAAAAAGAATCAAGACCTTAGACACTCTTCGTGGTCTTTCAATGGTATGGATGGTATATGGTCATGCGATGGATTGGTTTTTGATAGAAAGCGATATTTGGTACTTTCATGTGGTAAGAGCAATGTTTGATGTTTTGGGTTCAGGTTCTTTCCTCTTTATTTCTGGAGTAAGCATGTGTCTCTCTGTTAGGACTAGGAACGCCTTTTTTAAGTACTCTTACATAAGGGAAGTTAAGAAATCGTTCATAAGGAACGAGTATTACTTACGAGCGGTTTTTATGTACCTTGTTGCGTTAGGATACAATGTTTTTGTGTCTATAATGTTTGGAGATCCTTCGTTAATATGGAACTGGTTTATTTTGCAAACTATAGCTATATCTATCTTATTAGCGTGGCCTCTTTTAAAAACATCCATTTACCTTCGGTTTTTGCTAATTTTTCTTATATGGATTGTAAATTTCTTCTTGCTTTCCTTTCTCCAACCATACGATGGCGATTTCAGTTTCATGGGTATTTTTTTTCACATATTTTACGGAAGTTTAGATTTGGATCCCATTTTAGCGTTTTTTCCGTTCTTCTTAATGGGAACGATTATTGGCGATATTTTATTTAAAGTAAATATGTTAGAAACCGAAGACGAGAAATTTCGGGCCCAAAAAATGGTTAAATCCTTACTTATTCCCAGTTCGATTATCGGTGGTATTCTCATCACTACAGGTATAACTATTTCTTTTCCTATATTCCTACAACATCGTTCCTATTCTTGGCTTATTTATTCCATGGGTTTAATCTTAGTGATCGTATCTTCGCTGACAACACTCGAGTATTACGGTTTATTTGAATCGAAAAAACGGTATAGATTCTTTTTCTACTTTTCCTATTATTCTTTAAGCGTCTATTTAGTTCACAATTTAATGTATTTCGCTTTTTATCGCAGTCTTAATTGGATTGTATTTCAACCAGTTACATTGTCAATCATTATCCTTAGTTGGTTGCTATTGAGGTTCTTCTACAGTAGAAAGTGGGGCTCGAAACTCTCAATCAAAGTTCAATTAAGTCGATTAGCAACTGGTATTGCAGTAAGGATTGCTGATAAAAATACCCAAGACAACCTATAATTTCGCTCTAAAGTAATGTTTAAGACTCTAGACTAAGTTTACTTTTGTTTAAAACTATTCCAATCCAATTACAGCAAATTTTAATTTTTATGTCAAGATTTAAATTGATGTGTTTTTCTAGTTAGTTTTAGCGATTTATTTCTAAAAAAGTAGGGTGTTAGTATGAAAGCTAAATTTATCTTAGTTGGAATCTTGATTCTTAGTGTAGCAGCTATTTGCACAGCTGGAAGTGCTACTACATATTCTGCGGGAGTCCAAGCGGGGGATGAATGGATATTAGAAGTCACACTAATAGATGAGGAAGGTCTGGTTGATGCATTTCTAAACGAGCAAGGGTGGAAAATGAACGTTAAAGATGCTGTATATTACTACTTATCGACAAATGAAGAGATGACGAAGTTAGGGGCCCAGTTTAAGATTATCGTGAATGAGGTTACCGAATCTGAAGATAGATCTACTCTCGATATTACATTATACGATTGGACGTTAAGCGGATTTTCCATGGGAGCAATCGACAGCGAATGGAGAATACCAAAAGATCCTGCTAGTTATTATTGGACCCCTGAAACACTATTCGTGGGCTCACCGGTCGATTCATATTTAGCAGCAATGAGTATTACCAGTATCTACGAAGAATATGTAACAATTCAAGGAAATGTTGTAGTATATAGCCCTTGGGAAGATATTACTTACAAGTATACCTACGATTCAACTACAGGTGGGTGGGTTGGACTATCCATTCTCCACAACAACCAAGTTATTTACACTATTGGATTGGGTACAGCTGGTGGAAATGGAGATGATAATGGTGGTGATGGAGACTCTGATAATGACGGTGATGGAATTCTAAGTGGTATACCCGGATACGATGTATTATTTCTTCTGGGAAGTATTGTTGTAATTTCACTCGGATTAGGATACACTATTAAAAAGAAACACGCATGACTGATGTAATTTTAACTTTAAAACTCTTTTTTTTTAGTTCCGTTCTGGTTTAGATTTTATATCAAATTTCATAAAGTCCTTATAGTAATTTAATGAGAAAGCTACGATTTTTGTTAGATAATCAATCAGTTTGTTATCTGTGCTAAATAATTCCATTACAAATAAATGATGATACAAAAGCGCATTTACGAGATTATATATAAATACAAATACTTCAAGTAATTCTTTCTCGGGGATTTGATTGAAATTTTCGTTTATTTTCCTTAATTGGCGCGTTCTATTTTTAAACAAGCTGAAAACTCTTTCTTTGTATGTGTTATGTAATTTGTCATCAGATTGTATAGCAGATCTGAACGCAAGGTGATATCCTTTATTTTGTTTGTGATTTTGTACTAATTCGATACAAAAACTATTTAAAAAATCTCTAATATTGTCGTTATTAATACTAATTAAATCCTGTTTATCTAGAAAAGTATCCATTGATTCATTAAAATAATTCCTCATAATATCTTCCTTTCCTTTCGGAAAATATCTATAAATAGTACCTACAGCAATATTTGCTGAATCTGCAATGTGATTTGTACTTACTTTATGATATCCTTTTTCCAAGATTAGATTAAAGAAAGTATCGTAAATTAGTTTGATTTTTGCTTCTTTATTCCGAGTATTTACTTTATTTGGCATTATAGTTACAATAAGTGAGCAATTACTCATAAACTTTATAAGTGAGCAAAAACTCATTTACAAAAAGCAAAAAATAATTGGTTAAAATATGATTCAAGGACAAACCATCAAATTCGAGAAAGTTACTACTCAGAATGATATACAAACCGTAGAGAATTTTATATATCCTATTTTCTCTAAGAAGACAAAACAAGACAAAAAATATTGGAGTGAAATTCACTCCTTATTAATGTCTGCGATGAAACTTACGAGAGTCAATTATTTTAAACGAAGTATATTCTGGTTTTATGTTAACCGAACCATAACTAATGGGATAAAGAAAGGATTGCCCCTCAATGTTGTTGAACAAACCCTACGGAAATTTATTAGAAGGCATGTAGATAAAGAAAAGGATTTAAAAGCTGAAGAAATCAAACAAACAATAATTAGGTTTGAAGGCATAAAAGATTACATCGTAGGAGAGAAAGTACTTGACCTTGGCGGAGGAAACGGACTTTTAGCGCGCGAAATAAAAGAACAACTTAATAAAAAAGTTGTATTGGTGGATGTAGTTGACTATAATTACACCGAAATATCTCTTTTATTATACGATCCAGAGGATAAAGTACCAGTAGGAGATGAAGAAGTAGATACTACCATTCTTTATACTGTATTGCATCACGCAACCGACCCAAAACATCTGCTGAAGGAAGCAACGAGAGTAACTAAGCAACGATTGGTAATTAAAGAAGCCTATGTCGATAACGAGGATGCAAGGATGACTAACAGCTTTTTTGATTGGTTCTACAATCGAGTAATTGGAGATGAAGATATTAATGTTCCTCTCAATTTTCTCAAGGTGGAAGAATGGGAAAATCTTCTGAACTCCTATGGATTTAAGGTTATTGAGGTTAAATATACTGGTCTTGATGAACCTGTTGTACCAGAACATCATGTATACATTATCGCTGATAAATCTCAATAATTAAATATGAAGTTGGACTATTGATAAGGTGGAAATCGAAACCCTTTATGAAACTATACACCATGAATTAACGAAGGAAGCAACAAAGAAGTTTAAATCTATGAAAAATTTCTTAAGATTTAATCAACAACTCTACAAAGAACAAGGATTCAAATCGTACGGACTGAATGTTCCTGAAATAGATAAGATTGTTAAAAAATATACTAATCAATTTAAAGCTCTTTCTCAAGAAGACCGATTTCAGCTTGCAAAGAAATTCTATAAATCTGATTATATTGCACAGACGAATTTTGGGTTAAAACTTTTAGAGCTCAATATTCCCTATTTAAAACCGCAGAATTTTGAGTTAATAGACGAAATCTTAAGTTATATTTCCCATTGGGGACCAACTGACTCTTTTTCTCTTCGTATTATGCAACCTATATTAAGGAAGTATCCTAACGAAACTAAACAATTATTAAAAAAATGGAATTGCACTCCTCATCTTTGGAAAAAAAGAACAAGCGTAGTAACCTTCTCAAGAAAAATTGGAGTTGAGGGGAAATTTGTAGATTTTCTTTTAAAATTATGCGATAATTTGATATGGGATAAGGAAGATTTAGTGAGAAAAGCAGTTGGGTGGGCTCTTAAGGATAATATGATTGGAAAAAACAAGGAAAAGGTGTTAAATTATGTAAAAAACCTGCGGAAAATGGGAGTTTGTTCGACTATAACCTTATACGCGATTAGAAAATTAAAAGGAAAAGAAAGAGAAGAAGTTCTAAAAATAAAGCCATCAAAATAAATATGCATTAATCTTTAGTTTTTAATTATTAAATATTCTAATAAATCTCTTTTTTTATTTCATGGCAAAATAGATAATATCTTCCTCTAAATTTTCGTGAAATGTGCGAAATGGGAGCGGTGTAACGTTACTATGACGTTACCCAAAAATTAGTTTTTGGTACTTTTGTCGCTAACTGCAAATAACTAGGAAAATAAAGCTAAAAGATTTTATTTTTTATAGATCGCTTAGATTTAAATTTTAAAGGGTCGAATAATGAAGTAGGGTCTATAACCATCAATACACTCTAGAAGAAATTCATTCTGACGATTCGAAAAATTAAAGTGCAAAAAACTCGTAGAATTATTCATGGAATAGATCAATTGAGGAAAATAACTTAATTTAATTTTAGATAAAGAAAGAATAACGAAGGGGTCTTTAATATTTTATATTTTTAACGAGGGGATCGTAGAAGAGCTGCGGAAAATACTCTTTTCAACAGAAAAGCAAATCTCAGTAAGGTTTGGGATACTGTTATTGTAAACAAATAAGGGATTAATCAGTTAATACGCTGGTTTTAAGTAAAAAGGAAAAAAAGATAAAAATTAAAATTCTTTACCAAGATTAGTTATACGAAGAATTTCCTTCAATATAGGGATTACCTCTCTCTTTTTTATTGGAGATTGATCTTCTATGTCTCTAAAGTGAATTAACATTGTTCTTATTGCGTAAGAAAGCGTAAAACTACATAAAAATTTAAAATAAAATAATAGTAGCTCTTTTTCCATTTTAAACACTCTTGCTGACACTACTTTGGTCTCTTCAAACCAATTTTCATTTAAATATGGTTGAGAAAAATCATTATCAAACTGTTGTTTAAGAGTATTTAGAAATATTTTCCTGAAAGTTGAATCTCTTAGGAACTTTCTTATAAAATTTTGAATTATTTGACCTATATTGGTTTCTTTAATTAATTCGTACAAACTATCCTCAATTCGGGAGGAAATTGAAAAGCTTTTTTCGTCCCAGAGGAGTTTCACAACAAACATATTGATGTTTGGAATGATATTCACTTTTTGCATAATAGGTTGTCTTCTCTCGATAGTGGCTTTTAAATTTTCTTGTAATTGCCTTTTGCACCATTCTGCTTCAATAGGATTGGTGGTTTGAGCACGGGTTATTTTCCTATGGGATTTCGATGACAGAAAAACATGGTTAAAATAATCATCATTATTCTTATTGTAATCAATATGATGATAATGAATGTCTTCTAAATCTAGTTCCTCTCTTGTGAGAAGATCTTTATAATTTTGTAATTTTAATTTATCTTTCCTCAGTTGTAAATCTCTATAATTAGGTCCATAACCATTTGTATTATTAGAATGCATCTTTATGTTAGTTTCCTTGATTAAAAAAGTAAAAAAAAATTAAGGGTTATTTATTTTAATGGATGGCCCCAATCCTTTACATATTCAATAGGATCTGAGGAACCCCAAAACTTCATTTCTTCATCGCTATACCCAAGTAATTCCTTTAACTTCTTTACTATTTCAAAAGGATTCGCAATTGTTTCGATGCCAAGGAAGCGATCTAATACTAGATACGGTTCCTCTTTTACAATATAATTTATAAAATCTCCCAACTCGTCGTTTGCTATCGCAGTAAGAGAAATCCCCGCGATCTTTGAAAATTCTAACAATTTTTTAAATAACTCAGTATCGATTTCAATGCAATTTTTCTCGCACATTTTTTTTTTCACTTTTTTGTCTCTCTGAGGGCTAAAATATATTATGTCGGGAATATAGAGTTCTTACCACGGTATAATATATTATAACCATATTATATAATCAGAAAAATTAATATATAAATTTATTCTAAAATATTATAATCTTAATATAATTCTATAGTAATCTATTTATAATATTGAAATTAATACCTATGTATGAATGATAGAGAAAGTGCTCAGACAGTTGCACGTATTACTACAATAGGAAATTCTCTGGGAGTAATCATTGATAAAAAAATGAAAAGATACTTAGATTTGAAAAAAGGAGATTTTGTAAAAGTATCAATCCGAGATGTCGATACATTAACAAAAATTACTACTGCTGGAAGTTCCATTGGTATCATTATTCCTCAGAATATTCAACAATATTTAGAACTCGAAAAAGGGGAGCTAATTCAAATTAAGATTGAAAAAACCTAAAATTCGTAGGAAATTTGATTTTTCGTAAGTTTAACTTTAATTGGACCTGGAAAAACTTTAGAGGGGTTTAACCATTTATCTAAGTCCCCATATCTTTCCCATTTAATATCCCTTAGTTTGTCGTCAAAAAATAGCCCATATGATTGCTTACATATTGGACATATATAAGTTTCTCGATAAGGCATACTTACTTTGTGAAGCTTTAAAGGTTCACTACAACATTGTTTCTTTTCTATTATAGCTTTTCGAATTGTGTTAAATATCTTATCGCTTAAGATCGGAGTCCAAAGTTTTGAATCTACACTGGTGATATCGCCTAACTCTTTAATGTTAAGATCCTTTAGGTTGTAATCAAAATATAACTCTTGAACTTGATAACAATTAGCACAAAAATATATTTCTTTCTCAGGAAAAGCCTTTAAAAAAGTTAAATGGCTATTACAACATTTTTTCGTATTTAATGTTATTTCTCTCAATCTCCAAAAAATATGACCTAAGATCCGTTTAGACCATATTGTATCTTCATATTGCTTATTTTGATGTATTGAGTTTTTTATTTTGTTGAAATTTATATTTTGCAATACTGTTCTAAATTCTTCGGTATTAAAGCCTTTTGTATAGTGATTCTCGAAGAGGTACACTATTGTAGGAAGATGATTTGATTCTAATCGATTTGCGACCTCTTCTTTAAATACTTGTTCAGCAATCGGATCTCTCACTTTAGTAAGTCGCCTTAACATGGGAAAGGCTAGTCTCATATCAAGCAATCGAGAATCGTAATCGTTTTCAGCCCACGCTTGTATATTAGAGCAATGGCCCCAAAACTCTACTTTTGGATCTAATTTTTGTGGATTGCTTTCGTGGGTATTATCGTATTTCTCTCTAATTTCATCTATAGAATCAATTTCCTCGTAATCTCGAAGTTCGTTCTTATCAAAGTTAAATAAGAGGAATTTACACTGTGTAAATTCTTTATCATTGATAAAAATCTTTGTCTGTCTTCTTACTAATTTAAGCGTAATATAATCATTTACTTTAAACTCGTTATCTTTTTCAATAGGTAAATTGAAATAATATACAATAGTGTATTTCGTATCAGTTAGATATTCTCTTGTTTTGAAGTAAGTATCATAATCTTTTGCTAAAGCATGAAATGCATCATATAATTCAGCATAAAAAAGATTACAGATTTTAATGTTAGGAGTATGATTGTAACTAATGGAGAGAAGTAGGGTTTTTTTATGGGTCCCAAAACGCTTTAGTTTTTTAATATTGAATGAAGTATACTTTTCAACGATTTTCTTTATTTCCTCAGTAAATTCTTCGTACACACTCATATATTTTATATCTCCTTTAGTATGGGTATTACTTTTTTTTTATTTCCGATACATAACGCTACCAATTTGGTGTCAAAATTTCTTGCTTTTACTGAAATGTTAAAGTTACCTACTATTATTGTGGTACCTTCAGTCAATAGTTCTTCCCTTTTGGATAATACACATATTGTATCAAATGTCACATTATTGCCAGAGAAAGGATTAATTATATAATCCATAGGTTCTATTTCCCAGGAGAAATTATTATAATCAGGATATTCTTTGGAAATAAATTTATTTAAATCTTCAAATGATTTTATAATTCTTACATTATTATCTTCGAACATCTTATTTTCTAATTATTACAAAAACTGAGTTATTTTTCTAAATTTATGAAATTCAACTTTAACTGTCCTTAATTTATGATCCTGTTGACTATGACAATTTTCACACAGTGCAATGAGGTTATCGTAATCCCAAATGAGATTTAGATTTTCTCCGGTTAAAGTGTGAACTGGAATTTTATGGTGAATATTAACTACATTGATCTTTTTATTTGAAAGTGCGTATCCATCGTAAATTTGACAGAGAGATTTACATTCCTCGCAAATTGTAATATTGTACAGAATATCTTCTTTAAAATTCAGTTCTTTGATTTTTTCTATAATATATTCTTTATTTTCTTCAGCAATTTTGATTGCATACTTTTTAGATGTCATACTCCAATTATATTTATCATATAGCGAATCTCCTATACATTTATTACAGTATCTCTTATGATAGCTATATTCTCCGTTCTTCTTTTTGAGAGTCTCTCCGCAAATTCGGCATACTCGCTCAAATCCAACGGTTTTTTCATCCCAGATAATTGGCCGATCCTTATCGTAGATGTCAAAATAATTCATTGGGATATATCTCTCTCGTTTAAAGCGTATAATCAGAGTTTTCTTATATCCTTGACATTTAGAACAGAGAAACTCTAAAGATAAGGGTTCCGATGGAAAATAGTTCCAACATTTTATGCATCTCTTTTGAATATTCATCTTTTTTAAAATAAGGTTTTTTGTCCTCTAATTAGATTGACATCATTTAGATTTGTGATTGTTTTTTTTTGACCTCGGGAGATTAATATATTTCTAATACATCCTTTTGGAAATCTTAGTTCTTTTGGGCATTCTAATTTCCATATTTTATTTTTAAATTTTACCATCATTAGATTTTTCCCTTTGAATAGTCTGGATAAATATGCTTAGAATCCAGATCGTATAAAGCAATTTTCATATAAATTCTGTGATGTACTTTTCTTTCTTTAATTTAAAATTCAATTTATCGTAAGAACACAATAAATTGCATAAAACAATACGATTTTTTGGTTTAATTTCCAATTTAAAGGAATTTAATTTCATCGTTGAAAATACATTTATACATACTTTTTCCATAGAAGCAATAGGATTTTGAAAAGAGAGCTTGAATCCGCTCCCACATCCGAGAACATAGAAAAAAGGATTTATTGTTCTCAATGCTTCTAATTTCTTTTTAATTTGTTTTTTAACGGAATTTTGCCAATAACGATTACATTGCAATCTCCCAGGAGATTTAAAAAATTCCGGGTTTTCTTTTATTCTAATTTCTATATATTTTTTGAAATTAAAAACAGCATAAATTAGATAAAAGTGTTTAAAATTATATTTTGAATTTAATATACCAAAATTAGGAACTTTTATTTTTTTACATTTTTCAATATTAGGACATCCTTTTGGGTGATCTCTATAAGGTCGGGAACAAAGATCTAAAGTTTCAGGTAATAAAATTATTGTGTCTTTATTGATTTTTTTGTGATAAATTTGGATTAGTTCCTTAAATTCCATTTATATTCATCTGTTCCTTTTTCTTTTTACATTTCTCAAATAACTCTCGGAAGTGAGGATCAACTGTATCAGTTTTCTCTAAAAACCAGATTTGATCCTCATTGAACTTTTCTGAATAAGCCATAAATTCACCCTTTTTTTTTAATATGCTTCGGATTATACTTTAATTGCGGATTGGGATGAAAACCTTCGTCAAAAATATTAAATTTATCGAAAATTTCCCTTAAATGCACTCGGTTTTTGTATTTTTTAAGATAATGTTTAATATTCACATCAGGAGTCTTCTGATTTAAAAGAACTTTACGTCGTGGTTTGTTGCATCCTCTTTCTTCTCTTCTGGAATTGACGAAATCTCGGAATATGTGAGGATTTGTTGGTCCTTCGATCCCTAATTCTTTTCGAATCTTTGACATGGTATCTTGTATTGTTTTAACAGATCTATGACCTGTTGAGCTTGAGCTTGGAAATAAAAATTTCGTACCTGGATGTTCTATACTTAATTGATTAAGGTAACGGTTTAAATCTGGAATAAACCAATCTGGAAAAAAATATATTCCCATTCTTTTATTTGAGATATTTGATTTAACTTCTGTGATATACCATCGATTTTTTACATCTAAATTTGTCAGCTGAATTTGTGCTACTTCTCTTACTCTCGGTCCAGCAAAGATTATCAAACATCCTGCAATATATTTCCAGCTCTCTTTCGTATAGTATAAGTGAAAGATAATCCTTTTTACATCTTCTAAGCTAAGAAGTTGCGTATCTTGTTCTAAATCATCTAAAGAACTCGATTTACCAGTAAAGTCAAATATCTTCGTACTCGGAACCGGATTTGAAAACTTTTTTGATTCAATGTCTTTTTTATAGATTTTAACATATTCGTAATAACCAGAAATAATGTGTCTTACCCTTCTTTTTGCTGGTTTTTTAGCACCTCTCTTATTTATTACATCTCTAAAGTAAATAAGAATTTCCATCCCTTTTACTTCTAATACTGTTTTGCTAAATTTCTCTTTACAAAATAAAGCAAATTTCACTAATTCTAAAAAATAAGGTCTAATGGAACTAACAGAATATTGGCCCGTAAAAAGGTTCCAATAAGGAAGCATTTTTACATACTTATTTTCTGGATCGTTCCAATTTCCAAATTTTTTATTTACCAATTCTCTTCCATTCTCCCTTTTTTAGAGTAATTACTTTTTGATTCTTTAGATTAACTAATGTAGTCCAAACTACTCCTTCTGAATATTTTTTTCGAAGTTGTTCCATTAAAACAAAATCTTTTATTCCTTCGAAGTCATCTATTAGATCTAAAATATCCTGGACTACTTGTTCAAAACTTGGTACTTCTCCAGGAGGAATTTCTTCAAATTCCTTATCAATTAATTCTTCTTGTCGTTGAATTATCTGCTGCTCCTCTACTATCTCTGCTAATTTTTGTTCAATCCGGTTTAATTGGTCTTGTATCGATTGTCCTTGAAGTTCTACTGCTTCAGTTCCAAACACATGCTTAAGAATATCAAAACTCCTCCGAAGCATTTCAGACATAGATTTATACCCTTTTGCTTTCTTGTATTCTTGCATCTCCTTTTTCTTTTCAGGAGACAAATAGACTGTGACCCTTTCTGATGCGTTGGTGTTCTGGGATTCTTTCTCTTCTTCCATTGCCATTTGATAAATTATGTAGTTTTAATAATAGAGTCAATTTCTCTTGTTCTAATTCCAAGTTTTTACGCTCTAGCTCCTTCTTTTTGTTATACAACTCATCTAACTTTTCGCTTTTTACTACTATTATATTCGACCTCTTTTCATTTTTTCAAGAAATTTACTTTCAGATTTTCTATTTTCATAGCTTTTTTTTACCTTTAGATAGTGATTCCTCATCTCTATTGGACAAAACTCACATTCTAACCAATGAAAGCTCTCAATTCCAAGTGCCATATCAATTAAATACCACTTCTGGTTAACCTTAGAGTACGCAAAATCTATGCTCCAATATTGATGTAGTACTTCTCCAACATGTAAAGCGTATTGCGAAAGTAAGGTGAATTCTTCCTCGGTTAACCTATTTTGGTTATCTAATATCGATTCCCAATCCTTTCTATTTGGATTTTGTATTGTCCATTTGGGCCAATAGGGATGATAACATTGAATTTTCTTATTACTGATAAAAAATCTCTGTTCTCTTGCTATAGGCATCTCTCCGTAAAATGCTTTAAATCCCGCATCTAAGGGAATATATTCTCGGAAGACTAGCGCTTCAAAAGGAAGTCCAAAAATCCCCGCACAGAGATTTTTAGAAATAATCTCTAAGAGGTTTCTTACTAGTTGTTTTTCGTCCTTAACGAAGCAAGTGTTTTTCCACCCGTGTTTACCTGAAGCAAAATCCGTTCTAACAAAAACTGGATAAGAAAATTTCGATATAATGGGTCTAATATTCTCTAGTAAACCTGGAGGAAATCTCTCCTCGTTAAAAAATTGTCGCTCTTCTTTTGTTAATTTATAGATTTCCGTTTTAGGTTGAGGAATGTCAAGGTTCTTAATTTTAGGATACCAATAGAGCATACTAGTTAAATACACTTCTTACATTACCTCTTTCCATTGTTTTATTAATTCTAAATAATTTTTCTTTAGAGTTGCAAATCGCCAAAAAACAAGATCGACCACTCCAATTTTATCCCCGGATAGATCAGAAACATCTTTACAAAATACTTGGACATTATCGTATTCAAATAAATTAACAATCCTAACTAAATGTCGATCTGGTTTGGCATAATTTAAACCGAGATTTCTTGCTAAATGATACTTAGTTATCTTTCCAATATGAGGAAGCGATTCAAGAAATTTCAGCTTATTATTTGACGAATTAAAATGTTTAAAATAAAAGTTTAAACGATGATACACCTTTTTTAAGGAATAATTTTTATGAGGATGTCCTATTGCATTAAAATTTGGTTTTTGTTTGTTTTTCCAGAAGTTATCGTAAACTTTTTTAGCAATTTGGTTATTCATACCTGAATTAATTACGACCCAGGAATATTCTCTGTAGAAATAATTTTTATCTATTTCGTCAGGAATGGAATTACACCAATCTATCTCCTCTTGAAACCCTTCTTCTATCACAAGATATTTGATGTAATCGTAAACGCTTCTTGCTTTCTTTTTCTTATAGTCAGTATAGAGAAATAACAGAGATTTATCTTCTTTAAAAATAATTCCATATATCTCTTTACCTTCTATTTGATAGTCTTCTATGAATACCGTATTTCCATCAGGATCAACTACAACTACGGTATCATCTGCAATTTTACTTATCGTATTATTAAGCTTGTCTAAAACTTCAATCATTTTTTTCGATTCTCCATTAAATTTTGAATAAAGCTTTCGATATCGTTTATACAACCCATACTATAAACCGTATTGCCTTTAGGAAAAAAACAATATTGTCTCCAAGCGGGATACCACTTTATTGTTCCCAAGATTATACCAGAACTAAGATTATTCACAGAATAAACGCTAGTTTTTGGTTTTTCTTCGATTAAATTAAATTCAATGTATTTCTTTTCAATCATCTCCGTTTCCTCCGCTTTCTTCTAATTGGTTGCGAAGGATCAAATGTGAAACTGTTTTTACATTTTGGATTAGAACATTCCCAATAGTGTGCTTTCGTGTGATGATAGAGAGAATTACACTTATCACATCTTAGATCCTTGCTTATTGAATAAAATACATCGCAATCGGGATTGCTGCATTTAAATATATTAAACCTTATTTCAATTATTTCCGAATTACACTTAGAACATTCGCTCATTTGGTTGTTTTCTCCTTGTAGATTAAATTCAAAATAGTAATGTGAATTGTAAGCGTTATACTCACGGATATCGAATAAATTGTAAGAAATACCGGGAGGAGATTTGGTGGTAAAATCACCCATAGAAGGATTAATCCTTCAAGAAACACTAATACTGATATTAAAATATCGTCAAATTTCTCTAACATCTGAGTCATTTTCTTTAATCAACCTCTGCAGTTTCGATTGGATTATTTGGGAGCCTATAGGTTCTAGGAGTTTTTTCGCTCTCAATCTCTAAAATTCCTCGTTCTTTCAAAACATCTAAATTTCTCCAAATGAAGTTGATTTTGGACCTGTTTTCTGAAGGGATATGATTTACTTTTCTAATCTTTTTGACATTTACTAACCTATCTCCTTTTGAAATGAGCTTGTTTAGCATATGAATTGTTTCTTCCATGTAATAATAGTCGCTAATCATAGAACCTCCTCTAAATATTTTTCCTGATAAATTTTCCTATTACGAATGGATTTTTTTTTCCTTCCTGGAGTAATTTTTATAAATTCTAAACATAATTTTGACAACAGTTTTTTTTTAAATTTAGCACATCTAGTACATACATACAATAATTTACCGGATAGAAAATTGTTAAATACAATAATAGGAACATCCTTCTGACTACAATAACAACAAGATTCCATTTAGCTCACGCTTTTTATTTTCTTAGGTATTTTTTCTCTATTCTCTTTTCCTTCATCTGGGTTAAGATCTTTAAAAACAAAATCTCGAAATTCCAAATAATTGTTGATATGATACTGGAGCATCTTAACTTTCCATTGAGTCATTTTCAAAAGTCTGCTTCTTTTTGGACCTGGTACATAGAGGAAAATAAACTTTAGCATCTCCTTAAGTCGCAGTATTCCTCTTTCATATGTAATCTTCTGATAATATCGACACTTTCTTTTCCTATGAAAATTATCGTCTATCACAATGACAGATGGACTCTTACAGTCTGAATAAGGATCATATACTTCAGGATAAATGTACTTCTGACATTTATCGCATAAAATAATCATTCTATTTGTTTACCCTCCTTTTCCGTATATTCTTTCTCTAAAATATTCGCAACATCTTGCCAGAAATATTGAAAATCTGCATCATCTATCTTTGGTTTGAAATATTCCTTACTCTTATCAGCAATTAGTGCTGCTACTTGTTCCTCCTTAGTTCCTTTTTCTTCACTCCTATGCTTTTCATTTGGTTCACAATGAGGACACCACCATTCACCACTCCCTTCTGAATTCTTTTTTGGCTTCCATCCTTCTAAATTCAATATCTCCGTTAGAGATAACCCAATCTCGTCGTATTCATATAGCGTATTACAATTAGGACATCTAATTTTCATTTTGACTTTTCAACCTCCTACTTTAATCTTCTTCTCTCTTTTATTCATTTCTTCAAATAATATTTCTCCAATATTTTGCTCCAAAAGCCATTTTTTAAAAGTTGATGTAATTTTTCCTTTTCTGAAAGGATTACCGTTAGTCTGTTCGTGGAAATTATACATATACATCTTTAAGTTTGCGTAGAATCCTATGTCCGTTTTTAGTATTTTTTTCCAGTAGGATATAGGTTCTCCTGAAATTTGAAATTCGTTTTTAGTTTCGTTCATTCTTTCTTCCACTTGAAAGTAGATCTTCCTTTTATTATTTTATAAGAGTCAATAATCCCATTTTCCTTAGCTGAACCTAGTAATCTTATAATTTCAGGTAATCCAAAGACCTCAAAACGACATCGTTTAGAGGAATATGCTTTTTTGAATTCTTCCTCTGTTATTTCAAGCGATTTGCTTTCAGTAAATTCTATTTTATCGAGTTTTCCATCAAATACTACGATCATTCGATCTTCCTCCCTAACTCAACCCTCTTCATTCTCTATTTTTTCAATAACTTCCTTTTTTAATTTAGTAAAATAATGTTTTTCGAAATCTCTCAAATACATAAAGAGATTATCGACATTTGAATCAAAATTATCTTTAATTACTTTTGAAAAATATCCTATCTCGTCGAGAAAAGGAGCTATTTGAAATCCTGTCGATCCCCATTTTACAAATAATGTATAATATCGTAATTCTTTACAAGCTTTTTCAATCTCCGAAAAATTATCCTGGAGGATCTCAATCAATTGAATTACATGCTTATTGTATTTCTTAGATTTTTCCTCGTCAAAATCTTCGTAATTCTTTAAGGAAATAGAGAATCCTCCCAACTCATTATTACTTATCCAACTCATTTAGCTCACTCTTTTTATTTTCTTAGGTCTTTTTTCTCTATTTTTCTTTTCCTTCATCTGGTCTATTTGTTTATCCTCCTTTTCCGTATATATTCTTCTTGCCATTTAAATCACCTATATACTATTAATCTCGATTTCGTAGCTCTCTCGGATTGCTCTTTCAAGAGCGTGGATTGCATCATCAATTAGTTTTCGAGGATCTGGAACCTTCTGCAACGATTTGCTATATTTAAAATCTCCATAGAAATAATTTTTTAAAGGGAATAGGTTCTCTTTTGCTTCAATGATTTTTGCGATTCCAATTCCAATCTGGATGTTCTTCTCTTTGATTTTTTCTTCGCTCATTTTTTATCCTCGTTATTATTCTTAAAATCAGTTAAAACCCTAAACCCTCTTAATCTCCTTTCAGTGTAAATTTTTCTTTTTGATTTTCTAATTAAATTCTGGTCAAGCTCTATATCCTCAATATCAATAGGAAAACAATCGCATCTTAAACACCAACCAGCTCGACTATAATGTGCTTGTAGCTCGTTTTCTGGTTCTCTAAACACAACTTCCCCTCCACAACCTTTATGTAATTTTGGGTTAGGATACCCTCCAACTTCGGTTTCAATATCGTATTCTTCACTCATAATTTAAATTATTCTCCTTTTCTCTATTCGACTAAATAGACTTTATGTACTATTGGCTCAATATTCATGATACAATATCCTTTCTTAAGCCCAAATTTAGAGTTAGAAAAAATATAGGTAACATATACCTCAAGTTCTCTCCCAGAATAACCTTTCTGAGAATCCCATTCTTGAAGGATTAAGAGATCCCCTTTTTGGAAATTTCTATCGTTTTTCCTTAATTCAAATGCCTTATTTCCATCAAGGGTTTGTTTATAACACTCTGGTAGGGTTTTAAGCTTGTGTTTTGCTATCTTTAATCGCCTCCAAACTGATGTATTCCAGAAACAAATTGAGGAATTGTAAATTTATGTTTTATCTGAATTTGTTTAATTTGCCTTTTTTTAATTGTTGAGGGAGAATTTATCCAAATAGACTCTAATATGCTCATGATTTTTTCTGAGGATTTATTTTTTTTTAAGAAGTTCATGCACCCACAACATAATAATTCTATATTTTCAGAACGCCAAATTTCTTCAAATTCCCAATCTGAAACTCCTCTACCTTCTGCATCGAATAAAGCGTCTCTATACTCAATAGGAACCTTACACACGAAACAATTCCTTGACTCATAATTTTTGTTTGCTTCAGTCAAGATTCTTTTACCTCTTTCTTTGATTTAAATTTCGCAAGAAATTCTCGAGTTTTTTTTGATATGAAATACGACCTGGAAGGACGTCCAGGTCCAATACAATTTTCAACCTTAGTTATTAAATCGTGAAATTTTAATTCCCGGAGGTATCTATAAATCGTACTTTCGGTTACCTTCAATTTCTTTTGTAATTGGGTGATTATTTCTTTGGTTGTAATCCCGGGTAAATTATGAATTGCTTTTAGCACTAAATATAAGTTATTAACAAAACCCTTTCTAAATGTCGTGAGTTCATTTTTAATGTGCTCTTCTAAATCGGATTTAAGCGATTTAAATTGATCTTCTATATTTTTTTGAAGAGTATCTAATTTCTGGTGAGTTTCATCGTGTTTTTGAGAATTTATGGACAGACTATCGATAACCGGATCCAGTTGATCAATCATGTTTTCTTCAATTTCTTTAAAACCACTATCAACAAAATCGTATAAATGTCCAAGAGAATTATTTATCAATCCTACATTTTGATTCATTTTATGCAAAACTCCAACTCCTTGTTTGAATGAATGGTTTAGGTTATTTCCTAAGTTTCCAATTCGATTTTCGAGATTTATTGAACGAATATCTTGTAGTACATCTAATTTTGTTAATTCTCCCAAAATATCCTGGTGTTGTCCAGCAAAATTTTTTTCAGCTGCTGAAATTTTTTTATCGTTTTCCAATAACAACTGAGATAAATTCCCTATACCCTTGTGATTTTCACCCATAAGAGCGTAGTTTCTATAAGCTAATTCTCTTACTTCGGTTAAATTCGATACAAATTCGGGAGTTCCATCAAATAAGTTTAAAAAATTCCCTACCTGTGGTTGTGGTCCTTCACCTTCAATATGAGGATGTGAAGGATCCGAATAATCGATCCGAGCAATCCATCTTTTATCTCCAAACCAATGAATTTCATTAACCCTAACCTTAACTCCCTTGAATTTTTCGTCTACTACTTCTTTTGGTCCAATATTTCTTGCTTCGTGGACATAAATAGCTGGTTTTTTAAACCGTTCTAGAACTAGTTGTTCTAGGAGTTCAATTATCTCTTCATCTGAAAGAAATTTCTTGAAGAGCGTAAAAAATTGCTGAATAAATGACTCCCAATCTTTTTTCTTCTTGCTTAAATTTATTCGAAGATATCCTTTCTTAGTAAATTGAACACCAAAACATAACCCAAGTTCGTCTCTTTTATCATTGGTTATGGGTGTGGCCCATGATCGTTTTCCATATTCTAGGTTAAATTGGGTAGAAAAGTAGGTTTCTATTTTGTTAAAAAGATCATCGTTAACTCCAAATCGATAACTTAAGGTCTCGAAGTGTCTTAACGCTTTTTTGCTAATCCATATCCCAAAATCATCCTTTCTCTTTTGGATTAATTCTGGTATATTCTCAAAGGGTATATCGCTAAGATTATCGAATTCGCTACGCTTAACGCTCGGAGACCCCAAATTCGGTCCTTCAAGCAAAGACAACCCTTTTTTGTCTTTAATTTTGTCCTCATGAGAAAGGTCTTCTCCAGTCGAAATAAAGGTATCAGAATCTTTCGAGTGGAAAAAATAGCGATAGTGATTTAATATACCAGGATAATTTAACCAATGAAATTTTAATTTTAATAAAGTTGAAAATATGAGTTTAAGAAATTCTATTTCAGTTTCGTTGTAATTAGAATAAATATTAGATTCAATCGTTTCAAAAATCTTTAAATTTAATGCGATACCTGAAGGATCTCTTTTAATAACTTTATAATTAGTTTCTAAATCAATTAAGATTTTCTTTAGATTTTCAGGAAAAACTTCAAACCTATTAGGGAAAGGGGATTTATAATCCCCTTCATCCCTCTGTTCTCTGTCAGGTTTTGCAGGTTTGGGCGTTTTATCTTCCATTTTTTACCTCGTTAACGAAAAGTTATCTAAAATGTGATCACACTTCTTTTGAAGTTCAATTTTCTTATCATAGTCTTCTGTTTTGCTGATCCAAATTCTAAAAAAACATTTAATAGAAGGAAATACCATAGTTGAAAAGTCTATTTTATAGGAAAGCGTTTCGAGCTCTTCATCTGTAAAGTGGGAAAGGTATTTATCACAACTCAGAAAATTCATAACAGCTGGATAATTAGACGACATTCTCGTTGCTATTTCGTCTTTAAAAACTTTCTTAGCTTTTGGATCGCCAATATTAGTAAGGGCCTTTAAAATGGGAAATGCTAATCGCATATCTAATATGCGTGTATCGTAATCATTTTCGTACCACGCTTGTAGATTTGAACAGTGACCTTGAAATTCCTCTTCAGGTTTTAAAATATGATGTTTCCTTTCGTGTTGTTTAGAATAATAGTTTGAGATCTCGTCAATCGATGTGAACTCGTCATATTCATAAATATCCGGCTCAGAAAAGTTCATTAATAGATATTTACAGGTTTTTATCTTCCTTTTCCCGACATATATTACTGTTTCTGAATCTTCAAGATGAAGCCATAAATTTTCGTTTATCTCAAATCGTGATCCTTCTCCCCATTCCCAAAATCTTTGATTCCAAGTAACTTTGAATTCACTATACATATAGAATGCAAGAAGGTTGATCTCTTCTGATTTATACGATAATTTGTGTTTTGTACGCCAATCGCTATAATCACATAGAGGAAAACGATAAGTCTTATCCAATCTATCGATTAGTGCGTATAATTGATTAGTAGTAGGAATCCAGAGGTATTTTTTATCGTCAATTTTATCCGTTTTACCTTGCTCTACATAGATCTCTTCTTTTGTTAATATCGTAGCTACTTTTGTAGAAATTATTATATTTTGTTGGGTTAATGAATAGGGTTTGTTTGATATGTAAATACTTTCATTAAATTTATCGAAATTATTTATTGATTCTGATGGGATTTGAATACGAAGCCATCTATTAGCACCTTTTATTATTTTTACATATTTAGCAATTAGATATGAAGATCCTTTACAGAAACCGAACTCTTGAAGAGAATGACGCTTTCTCTTTAAAGCTAAAAGATATGTATAATTTTTAAGATGTCCTTCTTTGACTTCTCTGATAAGGAATTGATCAAAAAGATATTTATCTGTCAATGAATAAAGGATATTTCCAGCACTTCCCGGACTTCCATCGCATTTAAAATTAACTTTGATAACGCCATTTTTAATTGAATGGGAAATATATTTAGCATAATTGAAATTAGAAAAGATGTTCCTAAGATCATATGCAAATTCTGCAACATCGTCTATTATATAGAGTTTATGTTGGATTTTCGAGAAGTAGAGTCTGAGTGTTTTTTTCTCAGGAGTAATATAGCTAGTTCTTGTCATTGAAAAGCAAAAAAAGATCTTCAAAAAACGACAAATCTCCTGGAAATTTAGGTCGCATTCAGGAATATACTTTTTTGAATGAGTAGTTTTAAGTGCAAAATATCGTCTTTGGTCAGTTGTAATTGAAAGGTAAACTGAGGTTCCAGATTTATTATTAGGCTTAATGGTTTTGATTTTAAAGAGTTTTTGAAGTTGTATTGCTTCTTTAATTTTTTCAATAAACTTTTGTGCTGGACCAAGAGAATTCGTCAAAATATTAACTACACCTCCATAAAGGATATTACTACTTTTTTTAAATCGTCTTTAAAGTCCCTTTCTTTAAGCTTTTGAATCAATAGTACAGCTTCGGATTCAGTACATTTACATGAAAGCTTCCTTGAAGATTTGAAGTCAAAGGTTTTATTACAAAAAACGCATTGCTTTTTCTGAATTCGATACTTAGATGTGTACCATTGGCCGCAATAAGTGCACCTAAAAAACCAATGAATATCTTTGTTAATTAACATCATAAACATCATTTTCCTTTATCATTTTGGCAATATAATAGCTTAATTTTGGAGGAACTGCATTTCCAATCATAGTAAAACAATTAGATTTAGCAGCATCAAAAATGAAATCTTCTGGAAATCCTTGAGCTAAAGCCATCTCCTTTAAAGAAAAATCCCGGATGTAGTTCCCATTCTTTAAAATTTTAGGAGCAAATGACACAATTGTTCTTGCTGGAGAAAAAATAGAATAATAAGGGGAATTTGCTTTAGCTTTAAGAGATCTCTGATTTAAGATCTCATATCCTTCGAAATCGTCTAAATCTAAAATACTATTGATAGGTATCCACTTCTTTAGGGAAGGATCTAACGAAAAGAATCTTGAGTGTGTAATTGGTGGCTTCTTATCTAAACCAAAAAACACTCTTTTTCTTATTTGTGGAACCCCATAATTTGCGGAATTTAAAATAACATAAGGTTCAAATCTTAAGTAATTTAGAATATTTGGAACATTTTCCATTATGAAAAATTCTGGTTTAATCTCATTTACAAAATCAAAGAATTTCGCTATACAGCTTAATTTTGGATATTTAATCGGAGAGACATTACGACTTACTGAAAATTCATGGCAAGGAGGAGATCCGATTATAAGATCAGCTTTTTCAAAGTTCGATGGATTCAATTCGAGTATATCATTATTTATGACTTCGGTTCCAGGGAAATTTAGTTCGTAATTTTTTGCTGCTACCTTCCAAATATCAATTGCAACCTTGACTTTAAATCCTAACTTATAGAAACCCCAAGAAAAGCCTCCCGTTCCACAGAATAAGTCAATAACCGTTTTCAAAATATCATCTCTTTGTCTTTAATCAGCTTTCTCTATATTCGATTTCTTTTAGAGGATTAACTGCATTTCTTAATACATCCCTGGAATCTTTACCCGATGGTAGTTTTGCTCCGGTCTTTGCCATGATAGTCATCTGTTTTTTCATAGTTTTTGTGGTAGAGATTAGTAAGTCTCCAAATATAGATTCAAATGTAGTTAAATCGTAAATAACTCTATACTCGCTAACATCTCTGTCGTAGAATATTGGCAATTCCTCATTTTTGCACAACTCTTCCATTAATTTCTTGTATTTTTGTAAACATTCGTTCCTTTCGTCCAAAGGCTCGACATTTATAAATTTAGCATACCCACTATATCCGTTAAAACTCTTATATAACTTGTTTCTTCCTTTTAGAAATAGTGAATAAATATCTTTTTGCCAATTTGCACCAGGAAAAGCTTGGTGTACTATAGATTCAATATATTGTTTGGAAAAGCTCGTTTTTACGTACTCGTTTCCATCAATAAAAATTTCAACTAAAATGTCTTTAATCTTCTTCCTATGAATTTGTAACATCGATTATCCTCCTATTATCTAATTGTTGAGTCAAAAATTTGTTTAAATTAGTCATAATTTCTACGCAAAAATCCTGTGTTTTCGAAGAATATTTACTTAATTTATCCTTTCTCATCGTTTGCATAACCTTTTCTGCTAAATCTTTATAATGCGTGATAAGCTTGAATTCTGAATTGACATCGTTAAGCAATTCAATTTCTAGAAAGGAATTCACTGTCGTTGTACCAGTAGACTGCAGTGCCTCCAATGCGTTCTTTTTTTCTTGATTTAATTCTCTTCGTCTTTTGTTCCGGCATCCCTTGCAAACATTCCTTAGATATACTTTTTCTCCATATCGACATTTATCGAAATGTTCTGCAGTTGCGGGATAACATTTTCCGCATTTAGTACATTTTTTCATATCTTCTTGGATTTTACTCAAGTTTTTACCACGACCTCTAGGTTATTAAAATTATACAAAATGTATCAACCCTATTTCAAGTGATTGCAAAATTCGATTCACTTATTTGTAATACTTGCGGGATTAACCCTAATCCCTCTATCCCGTCCTCAAATGATTTCGGGAATTCTTTTTTGAGTATATTGTATGCTCCATTTACATCCGCATTAATTAATGTTCCCTCAGAAGATTTAAACAATCCTCTCGATATCCGTGTTCCTAAGTAATTTTTATGCTTCTTTATCGGTTCCTTGTCTAAAAAGCTACATTTTGAAGTATACGATTCATCAATCGTTTTGAATTGAATTCCAACCATTTCTGATTTGTATTTTATTTGTTGGAGCAATTGTTCAAAAGGAACTTGAACAAAGTTTTGATTATTTTTACGTCCTAGGTTTATTTTTTGCTTCCAGCCGTTATTTTTACCGATCAGAATTGTTCCGATGTTATTTTCAATGCAATAATTAACTATGATCCGTGAAACCTTATGAAAAATGTGTTTAATCTTGTTATTCCGCTTTAACGCTAATCTTAATGTTCTTTTTGTTGATTCTTGATTATTTAATTTCTTTGCCTTAGATTTGTAAAACGCAAATTGTTTGTTATAATATTGATTTATCGATTTTATCGGCCCACCTTTAATAATAAATGGATTGCTTCCATGATTATTTACCGCAGTTATGAGATTATTTAATCCTAAATCAATACTTAAGATGTGATCCTTATCTAATCCCAAATTATTTTCTTCTTTCTCGTACGTCAGCTCAACTTTATATGCTATTCCTAAAGGGACTATTCTTACTTCCTTTAATGTATCAGTAATTCGGGTTTTAATGGGTTTAAGATTTACTTTTCTTGGAAAATAAAGATAACCCGCTTTTATTTTACATTGTTGGTTTGTAAAGATTACGATTGATTCCCCATTCTTATTCTTATATCTTGGTATCTTAGGTTTTTTCCTGAATTTTGTAAAATCCTCACGATATTCTTTTAACCCTCGTAAGAAGCTTTTCCAATTTCTATTTACCAACTTTAGAATTTGTTGAGAAGTTTGGGAAGGTAAATTACGATAAGCTCCTTGTGTTTTTAAAATAAAATCCAAATCGTAATACGATAAAATTGAATTGAGATTGAAAAAGTCCTGTCTCACATACCAATTAGCTAAATTGTAGAGACTTTTAGCTAAATGACATAAATTTGAATATTCTTTCGATTTCCTAACTTGGATAATTTCAGTTAATCTCATCTTTCACGACCAATTTTTTATAAAATGGATCGGCTGCCGATCCATTTCAATTTCTCTATAATTGTTGATTCATTATCCCATTTATGACCACATCGTTCGCATAAGTACGAAAACCAGCGAATCACAGACGATTCATCGTTGTCAGCTTCAAAATATTCTTCCTTAAGCTTAGGAGATTTGCATTCAGGACAAATAAAACTTCTCTTTATAATATAATGGTAATTATCCTCATCTTGAAGAGGTATATTGATTTCGCTAAATTCTCGTTTTCCTTTTTCAGAAAGATTTGCGGGAATGTGATAGATTCTAATATCTTTTCTATTTTGATATGCGGGATTATCTACTACATAAAGACATTGCCTTGGAATGTTCCCTGTTATTATCATCTTTTCTATAGTTAAACAATTTATATTGATTTCGTGTCTATTCTCGTAATCTAAACATTTACCAGTCTTAGGATCTAAGAATTTACATTTTCTCTTTGTCAAGAATATGTTAAATCCTTCTATCATTGTAGAAAAATGGCAACATAACCCTCTGACATCTTTAGGACAGTTCTCACATAAATTATTACTCAAACTTTATCACCTTGATTTCCTCTTGTAATTTACAATAATATTCTTTATTTCCACAATACTTTGTTGGGCCATTAGCAGTACAAAAATATCTCCAGGACCAAGTTCCATCTCGATTATCTTCTTCTCTTCGTCCCAAATTTGGACATTGTGGTTTATTTTCATTATCCTGTATAATAGCTCTAACCTGCATTAACAATTTTCCGAGCATGTTTTTTCCTTTACCTTTTTTTCCGATTCCCCAAAACGCATCGGTCTTTGAATTCTCAATTAATTTAGCAGAACCAGTGGCAAGTAGTTTGATTTTTAATTCTCGATCGGAAAATTTAATTTTAAGAACTTCGAACATGCGATCTACTCTATTT
>JAHPYY010000158.1 GCA_019058515.1 Promethearchaeota archaeon | reverse complement strand
GCCTTTAGTGGTAAGGGAATAGAGGCGATGGTGTTATCGCCCCGAATTGTTGAAATTTGCGGAAGTTCGTAAATTCTATACAATTCCTAATAGAGCTTTATAGGTTTTATTAGTTCTAATAACATAACTAACAAGTAGCAAAAAAAATATAATTCAACAAAAATAAGTCAATAAAATTAAATTTTAATTCTCAAGTTAGAGGTTGCAGTAAGTTTCTTCTTCTTTCTTCGCACCATTTCCACAAAGGATTGCACACGTGTAAGTAAACCTGCTTCCCCAGAATGTTCATCCATTGTAATCTCAAGAAAGGGAAGTCCTACTACTTTCATGTCTCTCATGATAAGCTCCGATATCAAGCTATCGGGTCCGCACGCGAAACTTATTAGAAAAATAACCCCGTCGATTTCCTCTCTCCCTTTATTTAAAAAATACCGAATAGCTTGCATAATCTCTTCCTCGTGCTGCCAATAATTTCTTAATTTTCCGCCTTTGGGATTGACGATAACTGGTTCTTTGAAGATTTCTTCAGGCATATTTTCAATTGTGATGTAATCTGCCCCTTCTTCTCGCAATTTCCTCTGAAAATTTAAATTTATAAATGTATCAAAGATGTTATATGCGTGTCCAAGAAGCAGAAATTTAAGATCTGCATCGTATTTCTTTTTTGGAAGCGTAAAAGGGCGCTCGTACTCTACTAAGCGTAGAGCGTGATTAACGGTTAAGCCCTCTCTAATAAATTGGTGATACTTATCAAAGTAAGCTTGCGCTTTTTTATATGCATCGAGACCTTCTGTTTGAGTTCGACCTAATTCTTTTGCTAAAACCGTAGCGGATACGGATATCGGAAATTCTCTAACATTTACTTCGAAATTCAGAATTTTTGGGACATTTTCGAGAATTTTAATAACATCGGGCAAAGATAAAAACTTAGGGCAAAAGTAGGTGTCGGGTGCCTCTGATACGTAACGAGGGATAAAGAGATAGTCTAAATCGGGATATTCGTAAATTAATTTATACACATGGCCATAATAAATTTTAACGGGAATACATAATTCCCCAAAACCATGTTGAACTCCTACTTCAACTATTTTTTTATTAGTAGGAGGACTAACGACTAATTCGGCTCCCAACTCCTCTAATAACTTTTTCCAAAAAGGGAAATATCGGTAAAAGTGAAGTGCTCGCGGGATGCCAACCTTGATTTTTTTGGAATTTAGCTCAGACATTATGAATGAAAGTAATTTTCATGCGTCGGGTGTGTTGTATAATGTTAAGTCAGCGACGTGATCCATCACTTTATTGGTAAGGCGTTTTAACTCGTTATAATCTGGCATCGGTTTATCGAAATACTTGGCGTGGTCCATAAACGGAGGTCCGCACTTAAAGATACTCCCCTTTCCGAACTCTAACATTTTGCCATTTTTTGGATAGATATTTTCGGTACCGGTTATTCCTACTGGTATAATAGGAACTTTTCCTTCAATGGCTAACCTTACAGCACCAGTGTGGCCCTCCAATAAGACGCCGCCTCCAGTATTGGTGGTGCCTTCGGGGTATACGATGACCAATTCGCCTTTGTCTAGTAGCTGTTTTGCGTAATTAAAGCATTGTACATCGTTTTCACCACGTTTTAACGGAAACGCGTGATGGGTTCTAACCCAAGCGTTTACAATAGGGATCTGAAACAATGATTGTTTAGACATCTGGTATATGACTCGTTTTGTTTCTCGTTCTACTGCTACAGCGTTTATAATTACATCCCACTCGGAATTATGGTTCGTAACTACCACAGCCGCTCCTGTAGGAGGTATATTTTCGTAACCTATAGCTCTAAACGGAGCCATATTGTTGGCCAATATTTGAACCAGTGCAGATGAGAAATGCCAAATCATTTTTTGAAACTGCTCTCGCACTCCAAACACTTCTAATCCTCGTAAAAGACCGTACCAAATATCATCAATTGTTTCTAATACCCCTACTCCAAAATCTTTTATAAGTCCTTTAATACCTCTCGATTTTGGCTTTTCAACGTCTTGGGGAGAGCCAATGGATAACGCCTCAGATTGCGTTTGCGGCTGTTTTATCTTCCTTCGACCGTATTGGTGTTTCCCGTCAATTAAATTTTGAACTTCTTGATGCAATTCTTTAGTTAAGCGCTCTACCAACTCAGGAGTGGCTTTACCATCGTATTGATCGTAATAAATAGGGCGACCAACTCTAACTTTTACTTGTATTGGTTTTCCAATCAGTTTTCCTTTTGGTAAAGCGTCTCTTGAACCTAAAACGGCACATGGGACGATAGGGACTTTTTCTTCTATAGCTAATCGCACTGCTCCCGATTTAAACTCACCCAAAGTACCGTCTTTGCTGCGAGTGCCTTCGGGAAATATACCTACCCACTCTCCTCCTCTCAAGATCGCTTTTGCTTCGTCCACCGCCCTCTGTAGATCTAATGGGTTTCCACGTTCACCCAATGAAAATGCACCTAAGTTTCTAAATAGGGTTCTAACGATTGGGGTTTTGAAATTTTCGCTTTTACTCATCCACCTAATCCGACGATGCATACATCCTCCAACGAAAAATGGATCAAGGTGTGAGTTGTGGTTGCTAATAATGATACCTTGTTGATATTCCGGAAAGAGGTATCCATCCACGCTTTCAACCTTGTACCTCCACATGACGCGCATAGTAAGCTTTACGTAAAAATACGCCAACCACCACTGTAGCCTTCCTTCTTGCTCGTTAAAGTCCCAATGATCAATAAGGGCACGGTAGAGGTCGTTTAATGGGTCTATAGGGTTGTACTTTAGGAACTTATACATCGCACTTTGGTGTCTCTTCTCGTACACAAGGTCGCCATTCTCATTGACACTTACTCCGACGTACTTTGGTTTTAAAATATCCGAAGCCGATAGATGTTCTTCCCCTTCTCTTCGTTCAGTTTTTTGTGGTTCCATACAAATTCACATTTTTCTCGTTATTTTTAATAAAAACCTTGTAGAATTTTAATAATCTTGCGTTTTTGACAGAGATTGCTTTTATTCAAATATTCGTTTATAATATAAAAATGTTGCAAATCAAATAATATGTGTAGAAATATGATTAAATCTACACAAAAATCAGATAAAAATCAAATATTATTTAATATCTAATTTTCCTAATAGCTCGGAAACAGATTCTACAATCAGATTAGGATTAGTCTCTTCGAGAATTTCTCTTTTGCTTATTCCACTGGCAATAGCAATTGTCCAAAATCCTGCTTCTTTTCCCGCTTCTATATCTGAAGGCATGTCTCCTATCATTAAGAACTGACTTCTTTTCACTCCATTATACTCGTTAATTATGGGAGAGAGAGATTCGGGATCTGGTTTGAGTGCTGGAAGCTGGTCTGTTCCGTATACATTCTTGAAGAATGATTCGATTTCTTCTCGTTCTAAGTGAGGGTATATGTTTTTCGTCTGATTGTGAGAGACAATATATAAGTCGGATTTCTTTTTTAGAAATTTCAATAATGGTTTTATTCCCGGAAAGATTGGGGCTTCCTCTGCGTAATCCAAGTACTTAGCGAATAATTTCGCGGCGATTCTTAGCTTTTTCAAATACGACATATTTTGAAGCACTGAGATGTACTTAAAGATGTCGTAGGATTGAAGTACTATTTTTGGCAAGGGATATCCTTGGATAGATTCGAGGACAGAGCCTATTTCCTGAATCGTGGTGTCCATATCACCCGTTATTTTGTAATATTCGAAAACTTCATCTATAGAAGTTCTGAGAGGCCCAGTAATATCTAGTATCGTTCCATCGAAATCGAACACGATGCCCTTAAAATATCCAGATCTAAGTTTTTCGATTAATTCTTTTTCTACGTTCATTGCTTAAACAAGTCGGCTGTATTGTTAATCGTTGTAGAAGAACTCTAATTCGTTCTACGAGTTAATTACGAAAGTAAATTATTTCTACTTAAATAACCTTTTGTATATATTACAACTATGAAGGGTATTATTATTAAATACCAGAAGAATATAATAAGTAATTAACTCTCTTAGGAATTTAGGTTATAAATTGAATTTCAAGATGAACGAAGATATTAAAACTAATAAACATCGACGCAAACTTGGAGTTCACTTAACCTCAATTGATATCTTTGAAAGATATATCTTTCCTGAGATTAAGGAAAAATTGTACCAGAACATATGGGTTGATTTATTTGCAGGAGAGGGAAACCTAGTTCTCCCAATTTTGAATCACATTCCTAAAGAGAAAAGAAATAGTTTTTTCAAAAAACAAATCTATCTTTTTGATGTTCAGCCTGAAATGGTAAAGAGGTGTAAGGAGAACGCAGAATGCTACGGAATCGATACTACGCTAATCGACCAAAATATATCAATTCGAAATAATTTAAAAAGCTTTCCAACATTTCTGTCATCGAAATCATATCCAATATTTCACATCACAAATCCTCCGTATTTGTATTTAGGATACATTCGGAAGCATAAAGAAACAGAAATTCACTTGCCCTATTTCGAAGGAGCAAACGAAGGTTATCAGGATTTATATCAGATAGCTATGATAAACGACCTAAGAAATTGTATCAATAACTTAATTTACATTATTCCTACTAACTTTTTATTTGGTTCTGCCGTGTCGAATAAATTCCGAATGGATTTCCTAAAGCACTACACTATTTTAAAAGCTTACTTATTCGAGACCAAAGTTTTTAAACATACCGGTACAAACATAATGATTGGTTTTTTTAAGAGAAAAAGGGTTCATATTAGAGAAATTGTACAATTCAAAGGTATTAAGATTCTCCAAAATAATTGTTTTCTAGAAAAAGAATATAAATTAATCCCAAGGTGGAAATACCGAGCTGGTGCGGAATTCGACGAGTTTGTGGAAAAATATTCTTCTAACAATCCAGTTAAGGTCAAATACTATCTTTTACATTCGGAAGTGCAAAGGAATCCTGGAGATTCCCCTATATTAGTAATTGACACCAATCAATACATTTCAAACGACTATAAGCGTCAAAAATTGCTCGTTTCCCCTGCATTACAAAAGCAAGTAAAGAAAAATATATTGTATGTTCGCACCGTTGACACTGGTTCAATGGACGGTAGAGTCGGGTTAAATGTTATATCTGATGATTTTAATGTTGACGGAATCTACGTTTCTAAAGCTACTTATAGGACCTCTCCCATCCAAATTTTTTTCGATCCCCCTATTTCAATTGAAGAACAAAAACTTCTTATGAGCTATTTTAATACTCTACTAGAATACTTTAGAAGGGAATTAGATAGTGAGTTTTTGACTACGTACAAATACTCAAACGCAAGTTATACTCGGAAATATCTGGGATTAACACAAGTACGCAATCTTATTAGAACCTTTCCAATGTTTAAATTACCCAATCAAGAGAAGGAAGAGTTTCGGCAAGCTATTTTTAGCGAGGATCTGAATGCTGTATTCAAACTATTAACTAAAAACAAATAAATATGTTTACTCGACCTATTGTGAGAAAACCGGATGTAGCCTTGTTAAAGGAATAACCACAGCAAATTTAGGTTTACCAATATACGAAAAAGCGGTGGAACAACATAAAAGGTATAATTGCATTGAAAAGCTTAGGTTTGAATGTAATTGTTTTAGAACCGAATGAAAATTATCCCGATTCCTGTTTTGTAGAAGATACTGCCGTTATTAACGAAAAAGTAGCTATAATAAACCATCTTGGCGTACTCAGCCGGCAAGGCGAAGAAATTGAAATAGAACAGGTACTTTCGAAATTTTTTTCTTATATCGAGCGAATTCAGCCACCCGGTACCTTAGAAGGAGGCGATTTACTTTGAGTAAATAAAAAGTACTTTGTTGGCTTGTCGCAAAGAACTAACTTAGAAGGTGCTAAGCAATTAAAAGCGATTCTAGAGCGTTTTAAATTTGAAGTGGAAATTGTTCCTCTAGTAAATTTCCTCCATCTTAAATCTGGAGTTAATTACATAGGTGAAAATACCCTCTTGGTTGCAGGTGAGTTTATTGAGAATGAACTGTTTAGATCGTTTTCTAAAATCATAGCAAATCCTGAAGAAAATTACGCTGCAAATAGCTTACTAATAAATAATGCTATTTTAACCCCTTCTGAATTTCTGGGAGTATACAAAGCGCTTAAGAAAATAAAAAAGATTATTATCATCTTAGAATTAAGCGAGTTCCAGAAGTTAGATGGTGGATTGTCTTGCCTTTCGATAAGGTTCTAATTTACAATTATCTGATTCTCCGTTGTTCTAAACCCATAGCAACATAAATTTCAAATATGATTTCACATTTAACGTGTTAAATTATTTTATACTTTAGTGGAATAACTGTCGTTGACTATGTCTAAACGTCCAAATAAACCAGAAGACATCGCTTTTAACAAAATCTTTTGGCCATTGTATCTCTTAAACGCGTTCCAGACCATAGCCTATGGAGGACTTATGGTGTTAATCGTCCCATTGTCGAGTATATTTTGGCCAGAAGAACCTTCTCATTCTTTCGAAATGGGTATACTCTACACTATACTTTCTTGGGGCTCTGCCTTCGGGGGTCTGGCATTTGGCAGGCTAATTGATAAGTATCCCCGAAAGTCGATAATCCTCACGATTAGTGTTTTTAGAGGCTCCGCGATGCTGTTGTTAGGGTTTGCGATTGCAGGTTTAGGAATACTTACTTGGGGTTATTTCATGGTGTTCATTTCAATATTTGGATTTTTCTCGGGGGGAGCGTGGCCTGCAGTAATATCTTTATCTAACGATGTAATACCTCGCCACCAACGTTCTCGTTTCTTTGGGGTGTATGAAATCGTTCGATACACAATGAATGTGTTTGGATGGCTTTTTGCTACATTTCTTGTACAGAATGGGTTTTGGAGAGAATATTTCTGGATCATCGGGACTGCCATTCTAATTGGAGGAGTATTATTTGGGGTTCTGAATAAAGAACCGAAGCGTGGTGCGCAACAAGAGGAGTTAATCGAAATTCTGAAAAGCGATCAAATCACTTACGATTTTCAAATTACCAGAGACACTATGAAAGAGACGATGTTAAGTAAAACCAATCGAGCTGCGTTAATTGAAGGAATATTCACTTGGTTATTAATGAGTAGCTTAAACTTTTTAATTTTAACCTTTATACAAAATCCTCCCTATAACATCGCTCCGTTTACGACTAGCGTGTTTATGGTTGTGTTTGGATTGACTGGGGGGCTCCTTGGGCAGATCTTGTTAGCGAGACTTAGCGATAGACTTGCGATTAAAAAGCCCATAATTCGTTTGCCTATAATCGTCTTGTCGATTATAGGGAGTCTCGTGTCCTTTGCTAGTTTCTTCTTTCTACCGTGGATTCCACTTACGGTCGAGCAAGGGAAAGATATCGCGTTTTTAATGACTTTACCGGTGATTTGGATGTTAGGAAGTTTGTTTTTTGTATCGAGATCGATATTTAGCCTATACATCGTAAATCAGAGTCCAGTACTTCAAGAGATTAATTTACCCGAAGCACAAGGCAAAATCACTTCTTGGAACCAATTTTTAGAAGCAATTGGGCGAGGTTTGGGGCCATTAATTTGTGGAGCACTATTGTTACTAACTGGTAGTAATTTTCAAGCTACTGTATTGGTGATAGTATTATGCATCTTACCAGGAGTCGTGTTATGGATGCTTGCACTAAAGTGGTTTCCCAAGGATAGAAAGAGTGTAAAAGATATTTTAAAAATTCGTGCAGAAATGCTAAAAAATTCAAATAACAATTAATAAGACTTTGTAGAAAATAAAAATATAAGAAGATAAAAAAAAAATATTAATCACGCGTTTTTACGCCATTTCCACTTGTAATTTATGACATCTTGAGGACAAGCGGCCACGCAGCTTCCACATAGTATGCAATCTGCGTCATACATCGTATTAGATTTTACGAGTTCGTATACACCAAGACTCATTACGCATTGTCTTGAACAAGTTTTGCATTGCGTACATTTCTCAACATCCGCTTCGAGGTGTAGAGAGGGATATTTTAGCAAATTCATGATTTTTGTTCCAATTATGCCTAGAACACCCATTGGACAGGCGTAGTTACAAAAACTGCGATTTCCCCCCACCAGTCCAAAGAGAAGAACTATGGAACCAATTATTCCAAAGAAAAACATAAGCTGGGTAATATTAGGATTGTTTAATGAAATAATTGAAGTAGGATCGTTCGGAGTAGGATAAAACGGGCTAAAACCGTTAATGTATCCAAGCGTCATAATTGGTCCCAAAACGATCAACACTATCCACACCACAAACACAACATACTTGACCTTTCTATTGCGTTTTTTCTTCTTTGCATCTAACGGCTTAGGTACCACGTATCCAAACACTTCTTGTGAAGCGCCCCATTGACACCCGTAGGCGCAATACGCTCTTCCAAAGAACAGGGAAGAGATGAACCATATCGTAAACACTACAAAACTTAAACTGATGTAGCCTTCAAATCCTCCCATGATGATTAACACTGGCGACACCCAATTAAAGGTGACGGGCAACATTATCACCCAAAGGAACATTAAAGTCCTTCTTAATTTCAACAATTTTTTGTGCTGTCCCATTATAATATTTCTCATTTCATTGTTTTTCTCTTGGTCTTAAACCATTTGCAACTAGATCGAAGAGTTGATTTATTACATTGTCAATTTCGATATTTAATTTTTTAAACTCTTTTTTGTGTTCTAAAATTTCTTTAACGACATTTGTAGCTATGGTGCCTAACAACATCCCTAGTACATAAGGGTTGATATCTGAGCGAATTAATTTTTTAGTGACAGCCATTGTCATAATTTTAGAAAAAATCTTGCGATAATCCTCGGTTTTTCGCAAATATTTTGCTTCAATAGGCGTTAAATCATCCTTTGGTTTATCCCGAATACCTGGTACTTTTTGTCCCACATCGTGAAAAATATTTGCGTATTTGGGATATTTTTTAGAAAATTCATAATACCCGTAACCAATTGCCATTAACTGTTCAATGCCAGTCTTTTTTTCAGCAATGAATTTTTGCGTATAGTCGTTAATAAGTTCGTAAGCGTTAGTCGCAATTGCGAGATATATTTCGTCTTTGTTTTTAAAGTAATTATATAAAGAGCCCTTGCTAAATTCTGATTCTTCAGCAATCTCATCCATAGTTGTGTTATCGTATCCTTTAGTGAGAATTAGCTTCTCAGCAGCTTCAATTATAATATTTCTACGCAGTTCAGTTTCTCGTTCTTTCCTACTCATTTTTTTCGATCTTTTTTGTGATTCTTTTTACCAAGAGTTTAATAAATAGAAGTTAGTTCTAATATTTAAACTTCTGGTTAGAAAAATAACCATTAGTCTAAAGAAAGAAAAAAGCCTTAAAATTGTAATTATAATACTAAAAGGCGATAAACTTAAATTAAACGCACTCATTACTGTATTAAAGTATCTTTAATGAAAGAGATATTGAAGATTAAATATAAATAATATTAATTTGAACAAATCATTAAAAAAAGTAACTTTATTCAATTGATATCGGATTAAATTCAGATTACTTTAAATTTATAAAATTTTAACCTCGCCTTTAAAAATTTAACTATCTGAATAAAAGACAAACAAATTTGACAAAAAGAATAAAGCCTGTCCAAAGAATTTAACTTGATATTCAATTGAAATCGTTACATGTGATATGAATATGGAAGCCATAAAAGTTGAAAACCTATCTAAAATTTTTATTAATAAAAAAGGTCCCATAGAGCAAAGAGAGATAAAAGCTATAGATAATACATCCTTTCAAGTAAGGAAAGGTGAAATATTTGGATTATTGGGACCAAACGGAGCTGGTAAAACCACAACCATTCGTTGTATTGCTGGAATACTGAAACCTAACTCTGGAAAAATTACTATTAATGGCGAGGAATTGAATCCTTTTAACGGTCATCTATTACGGAAAAATTTGGGATTTCTAACCGAAAATCACGGAAGCTATGAAAATTTAACAGCATACGAAAACTTGAAATTCTTCGGTGGGTTCTACGATCTGGATAATTTAAACAAAAGAATTGATATTGTATTAAAAGAGATTCAACTCTACGAACGAAAAGACATGAAAACGGGTAAGTTTTCAAAAGGGCAAAAACAAAGACTAGCGATAGCCAGAGCGATTTTACACGAACCTGATATAATTTTCTTCGACGAACCAACAGCAGGATTAGACCCTGTCGCTGCTGTTAATGTACGAGAGCTAATCTTAAGCTTAAAAAGGGAAGATCGCACTATTTTCATAAATTCGCACAATCTTGAGGAGGTTCAGAAAGTATGCGATAGAGTCGCAATCCTTGATCGTGGTAAAATAAAACGAATTGGCTCTCCATCTGATTTAAGTAAAGAGCTATGGGAGACTCAAGAAATGGTATGTACTTTACAAGAACCTGTCACCAGGGAAATTAAGGAGAAAATGGATAAACTAGATTATGTTAAACAATTTAGAATAGAAGACAACAAAATATATTTTTATTCAAGCGATATTAACCATACCACTCCTTTAATAGTGAAGGAGTTAGTACTAATGGGTGGTAAAATATTAGAAGTTAAGCGTACAGTCCACACACTGGAAGATATCTATTTAAAATTGATGGAAGAGGAGGAGGGATCAGAAAAATGAATTGGAAAAACATAATGTTAATTGTAAGGAAAGATTGGAAAGGTACGATTAAAAAGAAAGAAATATCTCTTCCTATGCTATTGTTACCGTTAATGTTTTCCGTGTTATTGCCGATATTGATGCTAATTGGAATATTATTCGATCCAGAAGACTATATTTCCGCGTTTGCATATGTACCTGTAGAATTGCTTGGAATTCCCCCTAACTACAATGTTTATTTAAAAGGAGCAGCAATGATGATAAAGATGATGATACTTCCGTTTTTCTTATTTATTCCCGCTATCATTCCCACCATTATTGCGTCAGATTCATTCGCGGGAGAGAAGGAACGAAAAACGATGGAAAGTATTGCCCTTCTCCCAATCACTAAAACCGAACTAATTCTAGGTAAGGTGTTAACAGCGTTTATTCCTTCAATTTTATTAAATTTTTCCTTCTTTGTTGTGATGGGAATCGAAATTAACCTCATGTTTTTACCGCACCTAGAAGGAAATATTCTGGTCTTTGGAGATCTTACATTTTTATTGAGCGTATTAGCCTTAGCTCCTGCGTTTGCATTTGTAAATGTTCTAATAACTACAATTATCAGCTCTCGCGTAAAAGATTTAAAAAGCGCTCAGAGTATTGCTGGGGCGGTAGTTGTACCCCTTTTAATTCTAATTTTCGTACAGATGTTCAACCCAGCGTTCCTTTCCCCAGTTTCAGTTTTAATTTTCTCAGGGATATTGCTTGGAATAAACATAATTTTAATCGACATAGCAAACAAATTACTAGACTCTGAAAGGTTAGTATTAACGCTTTAAAATTAAAAAAATAAGAGTTTAAAAATGATATTATTATTTCTTTTTAGCTTTTTTCTGTTCTTTCTCCCTTACAACTCTCCTAAGTATTTTGCCAACTGCACTTTTCGGTAAGCTTCGAGCGAATATGACTTCTCGAGGATATTTATAAGCAGCCATGTTTTCTTTTGACCATTCTATAATTTCTTGCTCTGTTACTTTATTTCGATACTCAGGACGTAGAATTATGTACGCTACGATGTTTTCACCCTTAACAGGATCCTTTACTCCGATAACCGTACATTCCAATATAGCAGGGTGTTCAAACAATATTTCCTCTACTTCTCGAGGATATACACTATGTCCTTTATATTTTATGAGATCTTTAACTCTGTCTAACAGAAAAAGATAACCCTCATTGTCAAGCTTGCCAAGATCTCCCGTTCTAAGCCAACGATGACCACCTGCTTCAAAAAATGTGTTTTCATTTTCCTCCGGTCTATTATAGTAACCTAACATTACTTGAGGTCCAGCAACAACTAATTCACCTGCTTCTCCAACAGGTAAAAACTCTTTTTTACCGTTATCCCAGATTCCCACTAATGTGTTAGCCACAGGATGTCCGCAACTTCCAAACTTCTTTTTTGCCCATGGTGGAGCGCTCGCGACTACTGGACTTGCTTCGCTTAAACCGTATCCTTCACCCATTGCAAAGCCTGTTCTTTCTTCCCACGCTTTTGCAAGTTCCACTGGTAACGCACCAGCACCTACATTCGCATATTTCAAGTTGGATAGATCCACGTCCTTAAACGCAGGAAAATTAAGTAAATTAATAAACATGGTAGTAACTCCTAAAAATGTGTTTGGTTTGTGTTCTTTGAGAATCTCAATAACTTGATTCATGTCGAATGTGGGTAATACATAAGCCATAGAACCCGCCATAGGCCCCTGAGCTAATTCGCAGGTTTGACCATAGATATGATACCAAGGAAGCACAGAAAGAACAACTAATTTTCCCTTGATATATTCGTCTTTCATGTAATTAGCAACTTCATTTATTTGATATATATTTGCGAGGATGTTATAGTGGGATAAACACGCTCCTTTAGGAAGACCCGTGGTTCCACCTGTATACTGAATAACTGCGATATCTTCCTTTGGATTGATTGCTATCTCGGGTTCGGGACTGGGTTTGGGAAACTTTTCCATTAATGTATTAAAATGTACAATCTTTTCATCTTCTGGAACATCTGGTCTGCCACCTTCGATATTTACCACAATAACTTTCTCTAGCGATATACCTGCTTTCACTGCACGATGATACTGTTTGATAAATCTATCTATTATTATCAAGTATTTAGCACCAGAATCTTTGATTTGGTACGACATTTCCCTTGCTACAAATAACGGCGAGATAGCGGTAATAGTAGCACCTACGCAAATTACTCCATAATACGAGATGGAAAAATGGGGGCAATTGGGTAACCATAACGCCACTACATCTCCCTTTTTTACCCCTAAATCAATTAAAGCCTCAGTAAATCGACGCGTTAAGTTATCTAGTTCGTTATAAGTGAATTTTCTTCCATAAAACTCCATACTGACTTGATCCCCAAATTCTTTAGCACCATTTTTAAAAAGATCAATTAGTGATTGATCTTGAGGAATATCAATATCTAGACTAATTCCTGGTGGCAAATAGTCTTTCCAATATCGGTTTTTTATATAATCTGGTATTTCCAATTTGAAACCTCCTTCTATTTTTTGTAAATTTAATTGAATATTATAGTTATCTATTAGATGTTTTATTATTTAAACAATTATAGATGTCACTATTCTCTAATAATAGAATTTTTAAAAATAATAGGTACTTAATTATTTAGCTTTTCGGTATTTTTTGGAAATAATGGATAAAATTTAATTCTATTTGTGGTGTAAACCGTTAATACCCCAGCGAACACGGCTCCAATTAAATAATCGGTTATAATGTCTACGTAAAAAATCAGAGAAACTAACATAAAATCGAAAGCAAAGTGAATTGCTACTGCAAAAATCACCCAGAGCCAAATAGGACTAGGATCTCTAGTATAAAAATTCTCAATTAGCGGTTTTGATTGCTCGTTTTGCTTTATATATTGCTTTATTCCGTAAAATGTAAGAATGAGTACATTCACATGCAAAATTTCGGCAATTATACGTTCGAATCCTCCAAAAAGTAATGCGTATTCGACGCCTTCCAATTGTAATAGCGTTTCGCTGCCTTCAGGAAGAAATAGTATTGAAATGAGCGAAAGAGAGTGAATTACAAACGCTTCTTCAGTGCCCCATCCTAATCCCGTCATGTAAACTTTTTCAGATGAGTTTGCGGTGTATTTCGATAAAAGAAGAAGAACCATAACCCTAAATACCGTTTCAAATATTCCCGCGAATAAAGCGCCGATGAAAACTTGGAAGAACGCGTTATTAACCGTAAGAGCAATTAAGTTAAGCGGAACGATTCTCACTGCTAGCGCTAAAAGCCAAAACAGTCCTCCTAATCCCCAAGCTAACCACAATTGCCTTTTTAATCCAAATTTCCATATGGCAAAGATAATCGCAGGACCAATTCCTAGAAAAATAGAGACTATGGTGTAAATAGTTATTAAAAAACTTGCCATGGTTAAATTTCTAAAATTTAATCGATGGTTTTACTTAAGTAGAATGAAATTACCATGAAATAAAAATTAACTATAAAATAAAACAAAAAAAAAAAGATTAGTTATTGTTGGACTTTTGTACCGCAATACGCGCAAAATTTAGCGCCTGGTTTTAATTCATATCCACATAAAGAACAGATTTTGGATTTTGCAGGAGTTACTACATCTGAAGTTCCGAGATCTCTTCCTAATACTTTCTTGCCGCAGTTAGGACAAAACACCGCATCTTTATTAAGTGTGCTCCCGCAATTCACGCATTTATTAAGCTTGTAAGGTGATTTAGGCACTTCTGCAGGTTTTACAGTTTCTAAAGTTTTGGGACTCTCGACTTGAGTCACCTTCTGTTTCGCTTTAGTTTTTTGTCTTTTTTGTCCTTGTCTAGCCACGTACGCAAGTATTATTACAATGGCTATAACAACGATGATTCCTATCAATACTGGATAAAAATCAATCCATCTTTGAGAGGATGATACTCCTGTCTCGTAGGTTACATCGAATGTGATATCCGTAGATTCTTCAGGAGACACCATGGGATCAAAGTAGACGAAGAAATACCAATCTCCACTACTTGGAACGGTAAAAGTAGTTTCTGGGATATAATCTACTGCTTCCACATAATAATCTGCAGCAGTAAAGTCCACAACATCGTTTGCTATGTAGTTAATAGTATAGTCAACACTAACTGCTGAAGTTAAATCGTTGTACCAGACTAAATAATAATCTTGACCGCGGTTAATTGTAATCTGTCCACTATAGCTTTGCGTATTTTCTTTAAAATCAAAATAACTTGGGTCTCCATATTGGTTCCACTCGTTAAAATTGTCAGCGTTAACGATGAAGAAATCTACCTGATTTGATGCCGTATACGAGTAAGAAAGCGACGATCCTGGCCGTAAAAATAACGAATAATATCCGAATTCCCCGCTAGTTAAACTTAAAGTATCAGAGTATGATCCTTGATATGTGGTTGTGGGCAACGACTCGAATGGAGCGTCGTATATCGCAAATGTTATTAAACTTGGAGAAGACTGCACAGAAAAAGTAATGTCGTTACCAGCGTTGATATACTCGTACTCGTACCAATATTCATTGAAATATAAGGTTTTTGTAGAACGATAATTTACGTCTCCAGAGGAATCCGCACCGTTGAATGGGAACAATAACGCAACTCCAAATAACGGAAGGATAATAAGTGCTGCGATTATTACTAAAGATATACCTCCAACGATATATACAGGTGAATAAAACCAAGGTCTATAATAGTATCCTGACCACCAAGGAGAGTACCACCAACGGTAGTACCACGGTCTATACCAACCATAACGATAGTAGTATCTCCTATGAGGGCGGTAGTAAGTGTGTCTATACGGACCTCTACGCTGTCCAGTGACTGTGCGTGAAGCTCCTGTTCTCCCAAAAGGTCGACCGCTAGAACCCATGCTTCTTGATCTGAAGGTAGCACCTCCACCCCTAAAACCTCCACCGCTAAAGCCTCCCCTAAAACCTCCGCCAAACCCGCCTCCACCACGAAATCCACCGCCACCACCACGAGGCACTTTAACCTGTCACCCCTTTTTTCTGGACGAAAATATATTCTCTATTTATTGCTAATAAAATTAAAATCATCGAAACGATTGACATGGTTAGACCTACCCCATCGATGCTAACCTCTATCGCAACTGGGGCAGTAACGAATCCGATCCCAAAGAATATCCATTGAAAGACTAAGAGGAGCACCCAAATAAGTGGAATAACCAACCTCACCAGAAATCCGGTCTGAATGTTTTTAATATCGGTGTAACTCGTATAAATCAGAGACAGTAGTCCTAGGATGCCAAATATTATGATTAAGACGCTAAACACAGGAATTAATATCCAAATTGGTCCCCCTCTGTTCGAAAAGCTTAATAAGGGAACGAAAAAATCCACACCGAGAACATCAAACAAAAAGAAATCTGCTGTACCTCCTCGTGCATCAGCAATTCCGAGAAGTGCCATTATATCTGATTGGCTTGCAATAAAGAACCCAAAAATTCCTGCTAAGGGTAATACTACTCCTAATACAAACGCAAGAATAGCGCAAACGCTTGCAAACCAAAATTCCGCTAGGTTAGGATTTTTAGTAGGAATAAATCCCACTATATCGGGAGTTTCGTCAGGAATAAAGCTCCAACAGTCTTGTATGCTGCAAACTCCGACGAGTTTTGTCCCATCGAGAACGGGGACTACATTGACTTGTAAATCTCGCATCTTGGCAAACGCTTCGGAGACTGAAGTGTTCAGTGTAACGGGTTCAATCTGATACATGACGGAATCTACTTTTTCTTTGGCCGCATCTTTTCCTTCAGCTACTACATTTTGCACGATATCAAAATCAGCGATTACTCCAAGAACATCTTTAGAAGCTTTTTCTACAACAACTAAATCTGGAACGCCAAGTTCCTTCATTTTAGACGCTGCATCTTTCACGCTAGCACCAGAGTCTACTATACCGTATTCATCGTCGATAACAAGATCCTTTACGTAATATTCTTCTTTTGCTTTGCTCATTTTATTTCAATTTATGGGTAAATTTTTGTTTACTATGCAACAAACAACTAAGCTAGCAATTTAAATGTTTTTATAAGAAATCATTAAACCCAAAAGATGTGCACAAATCAAATGCTGAGACCCAAAAAATAGTAAGGATTCATTTACGCGGGTAAAAGGTGGGAATGCGTGGAAATTAAACAAATTAAATAATTAAAACACACATTATATATTATTTCAATACACATGAATTAATGTTAATACTATTTAATCCTAAAATGAAAGAAAATAAAGACATCCTCAAAAATCCTCCTTCTAGCAAAAGCCTCGTGGTTAGGAATATCAAAAATGTGACTCAAGAACAAAGAGAGCGAGTACTTAAGACTACTGAATACAGCATGTTTTCTTTTCCAGCAGATTTATTAACTTTAGATTTTCTCTCTGATAGCGGTTCTGGAGCGATGACAGATTTACAATGGTCGGCATTATTTCATGGAGACGAATCCTATGGAAGAAATAAAGGGTATTACGTGCTGTTAGACTCTATTAGAGACACTTTTGAAAGAGGAGACAACCCTAAAAACTCGTTTAAACTCATTCTTTCTGGTGAGCGCAATGTAGAAACTTTAATTAAAGATTTGTATACCAACTCCTATGAAGGAGGTTTTGTTAATGGTGGCTTAGCTCAATTAGTAAGACCAAACGCATTTATCGTTCCTCAAGGTCGTTGTGCGGAATTCTTACTATTTTCTACATTAAGCAGAATTTTGAAAAAACAAGATCCAAATAGAGAGTATTTTATACCTAGTAACGGACTTTTTGATACAACAGAGGCAAACATAAGAGCCAGTGGGATAAATCCGGTTAATCTTTTTTCAGCAGATGTTTTAACAGATTTCCCTTACACCCAAATTATGAGTTCTAATCCATTTAAAGGAAATATAAATATAGATATGTTAAATAACTTTATACTCGAAAAAGGCGTAGAAGCTATCCCATTGATTTACATAACAATTACAAATAACACGGCTGCAGGACAACCTGTTTCTCTTGAAAACATAAAGCAGGTGCACAAAATTGCCAAAAAATTTGAAATACCTTTATTTTTCGACGCGTGTAGGTTTGCGGAAAATGCGTATTTTATAAAGCACTACGAAAAAGGATATAAAGAGAAGAGCATTCCATCAATCGTAAAAGAGATGTTTTCCTATGTAGATGGATTTACGATTAGTTTCAAGAAGGATGGTTTAGCAAATATGGGAGGAGCTTTGTTTTTTAAGGATAACGTTCTATTCCATAGGAAATTTTCTACCTATGGGGATATTGGGATTCAATTAAAAGAAACTCAAATTCTAACTTTTGGAAACGATTCGTACGGGGGTTTAAGTGGTAGAGATATCATGGCACTTGCTTTAGGGTTATACGAAGTAGTAGATGAGAATTATTTAAGGGGTAGGATACAACAAGTACAAAATTTTGCATTAATGCTAGCTAAGCGAAATGTTCCTGTGGTTTTACCTCCAGGAGGACATGCGGTTTATTTAGATATGGATAAATTTTTTCAGGGAATCGATATGAAAGTAGAGGACTTCGGAGGAGTAGGGTTCACAATAGAATTATTAAGACGATACGGAATCAGAGCCTGCGAATTAGGACCCTTCGCGTTCGAATGGGACAAAAAGACGACAGAACAAAGAAAAGGCATTTTAAATCTCGTTAGATTTGCAATTCCAAGAAATATGTACGGTCTATCTCATATTAAATATGCTGTAGCAGCAATAAGTGAGTTATTCGATAATCGGGAAATTATCCCCAAAGTTAAGATTTCTCGCGGCGCTAATTTACGATTGCGTCATTTTCAATCCGGATTACAGCCCATAAAATAAACCTATAAAATATTAATTCCCTTTTCTTACCCATAAAAGAGAGAGTGGAGAAAAAAATTAATTTTTAAAGTTCGAGGGTTCGCAATCTTCTCGAAATGTTTTTTCTTCTCAAGATCCTCATAAAATCGTCCGATCTTTGCTTTAAGTTGCTTAAAAACATATCAAGTTTATCAAAATTGTTAAAATAGTGAGCCTCTCCGTTAGAGATGATTTTAACTCCCTTTTTATCGTTGTTTTGAATGATTGCGTAAATCCCTCCAATGTCATGCTCGTGTTTAATGAACACTTTGTCAGCACTTGGATCTTTTTCATTACCTTTTTTTGCATAAAAATTATTTTTCAACAGATAAGATCGGTACATACTCATTTTCCACACATCACCACAGTATTGTATTGCTCAGAAGATATCTCAATACCAATGATAATACCTTCTGAATAAGATCTAAATATTATACGTAAAATTTCCAATTTAGAACCCTGTGTGATCTACAAAATACGAAGATAACACAAAAGTTTTTCTACAATTGTAAATCTGTTTTGTATGATACTCAAATCGCTTTACAATTTATATGTTATAGCGCTGGTATTTAAATCACTTAGTAAATCGATTTTACCTAGTTACTTAAAAAGAATTACTTGGGGTCAACCACCCGTAATTTCGATTCGAAAAATTATTTGGTAAAATACAGTTAGATAGACCTTATTTTAACCAATTTTAAAAATAAATATAAAGCAATTTTTCAATTAAAGCATCTTTTATTATTGATGAATATTACTTTACATCCACATTATTTGAAATTCTTTTCAAAATTCCAAATTTTATCTTTTATTGTATGGAGGTTTTTCACAACCTTACCCGTCGTTTTGGTTTCCATCTCGTTAGCGTCATACATCGCTTTACCGATGGCTAAAGTTTGATCGTTCCTTTCATCGGCAATGCGAATAATCTCACCCTTCTTAATATTTTTATCTATTTTTGTTATCACTGGTCGCATTATATCCGCACCGCTTCTTCTGCTGCAACTCGTCCATGTCGTCGTAGTTCTGGGTTTTGATTGTTCAATTTTTTATATATCCACTTTCCTAAGTGGTGAGGCAGAATGATTAAAACTATTTAAAAATAATTGCGATATTTATAATCTTAAAGATACATAAT
>JAHPYY010000157.1 GCA_019058515.1 Promethearchaeota archaeon | reverse complement strand
TCAAAATGTTTCCAAAACAGTCGTTGTGAAGGTTCCTAAAAAAAATTTTTTTTTTTTTTCCTTCTTAATGTAAATTAGTAAATTAGTACGATCTAAACATTTAAATGTTCGTTTTAATTGTAGATTTCACAGAGAACGATTGGATCAACATATAATAATTCAAATAAAAGAAAAATCATGGCTCAAATAAATCAACAAGATGAAGAATGGTCGCAAGATTGGAAAGTTATCGTTAAAATATACGAATTAATAGACCAATTAAACGAAGAGTTTAACAAACTTGATGTGTCGTATTTAAGAGAAGTACAACAAAAGATTCTCGTACTTAATCTCGAGAAATACGCCTGGAGCCTTCAGAATTATATTTTAGAAAAATATAGTAGAAATTGAATCTATGTTGTCTTAGGTCTCATTGTAATCTTTAAAAGATTCTAAGCAATTCTTACAAGTTGATTCCTCGAATACTTAGTCATATCAAAAAAAATATCTCTTATTGCTGATCCTTACTTTAAATAAAAAAATGTTTATTTATTTTTATCGTCTATTGGAGCTAGCAATTCGGTTAATACGACATTATTAAACGAGAATAACATTCTTGGAATTAATCCTTTCGCAAGGTATGCCCCATCTTCAACTTTCTCTTTTAGGGGTATTAACTGCTTTTCTTTAATTACCGAACCCATGTAGGTTTTGTCTAATTCTTGGTAGCCAAATAGTTGATTTTTAACAATAACCATTTTTCTTTCGTATCCCTCTGGGATTCCCGACTTTTCTAATAACAATAAGATTTTTTCTCGCGTTAGTTCTTCTAACAATTCTAAATCTTCTTCCTTACCCATGTACGCAGGTCCAGTTTGGATTGCCTCGTAATCTATTTCTTCTTCCAACCCTATCATAATTTTAAACGCGAGAGTTTCGTTTCCTTCATCTACAGCTGTAATCTTATATGCAATACCATACTGATCTCTTATTTTGGGGGATAAACGGGCTGCAATAAACTTCATACGCGTCGTCACATTTCGTCCGTGCCAAATCCAAACTCTATAATTTGTGGCATCAACAAATAATAAAGAAAAATCAGAGTCTAAAAGATCAGAAAGCGGGAAATCTTCTTCTATTTCTAACTCTTCGTAATCTCCAGAAAGATCGTTGTATTGAAATATTAAAATGGGTTCTTTTTTTATATCGGGTACTTCTAATTTAACTGGTTTCTTTGGTTCAATGCTTTCAGAGTTTTTATTATTCTCGTTCATTAGTAATAAAATTAGACTTCTAAAATATAATAATTGCTATAATGTGAAATTTAGTAATGTTATTAAATTTAATGCGGGAAGGGAGATTTGAACTCCCGAACTCCTACGAGACTGGATTCTGACTCTGGTAGAAATTAATTCTATGTCCAGCGCCTTTGACCAAACTCGGCGATTCCCGCAGAATAGTGGACATATATTTCAGAATAATTTTTTCATCTTAAAACTTTAGTTGATCAAAAACCCAAATTCTTCTATAAGTCAAATATTTTTATTTTAAAAAGCTTATATTGGTTACTGATTTGAAACTATTTGAAAAGTATAGGAACGAGGATAATTTAAAGAAATTGCTTTAATCCCTTTCTTTTTCCTTGTTGAAATTCGAACACTTTGGTCCTTAAGAAGTTTCTTTTCTCAATTAAACTCATATCAGAATTTTCTAATAATTTCTCTAGAGTTTCCCTAAATGTTTCTACGCTTAAATTAAGGTCAATTGTCGCTTCAAAATCGATTTCCTCAATATTCCCTTGAATATCAGGTAAAACAATCTCTGTTGTTTCAATTTGTAAGGCATGTTCTTCCACTGGTAACTCACATTCTTCAGTATTTAACCAATTCTTAACAAAAGAGAGAATAGATTTAGTTAGTACAGGTTTTAAATCGTTCTTCCAACTTAATCCATCAATCTCTTCAATTTTATTAAATTCTCTAAAGTCGTAGATGGCCTTCAACAGTAAGTTTTTAATAAATATTTCAGGTGTTGGATTAAGAAATTTATCTGTTATTCCAATAAGAACAATCTCTACGAGCTTGTTGATAAGATTGTCTTTAAAATCGCTAAACTTGTAAAACTTACCGACATTGAAATACGAAGCGAGGAAATGGGAAACAAGATTTTCGAATTCTCTTTCTGGTATCTCTCTTTTTGAAAAACAACATGCTCTCACTAGCCTTGCTAACCGAGTTCCATCAAAATTTACTTCTTTAGCTTCTGGAGGAGAAGTAGAAGTAGTATAAGTAGTTGTTGTTTTTGAAGTAGCTGAGACGATTCTTGTTTGATAATTAATGTTGTTAGATTCTTTTCTAGATATTAAGACAGATTCGTAATCTTTGACAATAATCTTTGAAAGGCCAGTTCTTAAGGTGATAATACTTGAGTTTAACTTTTCTTTTTCCTCAAAAATTGTAGGTACTTTGTCCTTATATGTTTCTAATAATAGCTCCAATTGTATTTCCTTTTTGTCATAAGGACTGAAAAACACATCATACAATGCGCTAATTTCATGTTCCTGAATGAAAGGAATAAAAAAGTTGCGAATATACTTATCGTAATCTAAATAGAAGGTACTAATGCAATCATCAATAGCCAATCCAAGGTCGTTGTTTGGATAAGGTGTCCTAATTAGGTAATTTTTGTATTCCAACCTCACCTGATTAGCTCTTATCCATTCGAGGGCAAAATCCAACAGCTTGACATCTTCTCTTAACTTATCTTTGTAATAACTTAAGAATTCGCTAATTTCATCTAGATTTGTCCCAATTGATTGATTATTAAGAAATTTAGCAGTTGTTTGAATTGGATCAATGTTCTGGAATTGGTTTTTTATTCTGTCGTAATAACTGCGCAATCGCTTTTCTTCAATTCTGTAAATTTCTTGAAATTTGTTAACTTCCATTCGATGTCATTTGTTTCTTATTTACCATCAAGCCTCATTTTTATTTCATTTAAATCGCTTTCAGATTTAATACCCCACTTTCTAAATCTAATTAGATCCTTGTTGAATTTAGGCAGTAATTCGCTTAACTCTTTGCCAGAATCAAGTGCATTTCTTAAAAGTTTTCTAAAAAAGCTAAACCCTTTAATATCTTCAAATTCATCGTTAACACCCAATAGTATAGCCCCGTAACTTTTTTTAAAACCACTTTGGGTTATAAACTCCTCAATGTATCTTACTTTTTTGTTTTCAGACATAATGTCAACCTCTTTTATGTTTGAAAAAAGAGTTGTTTTCCTGAAAATTTGTAGGGTTTCGTTGATCAGGTTCTCGTAAAAGTCTGGTAAAATAACTAGAACATAGTAAGAGGGGATGAAATCTAGTGTTGATTTACGAATTTGACTATCTTCATTAAAAGTATAAAGTGCTGAGGATGTTTCATTTTCTGATATAGACTTCTCAATCAAGCCAATACAGTAATACTTCTTCTGTTCTTTCCAATGCATTTTTCGAGCTAAACCTAAGGAATATTCAACTAACTTTAATCCTCGGTTTAACTCATCTTCGATATAACGGCTCTTCTTGTAAGTTCCATCGTTATTGAATCGTTGATTTACATAATTACCGATAGTTAACGAAGGGTGAATGTAGTTCGCTATTTTGTTAAAAATAAAATCGATGTCCTCTGTGTTAGGGGAACCAATTAATGAAAAGAGATTTGTTAAACCATCTTTCGTTTTCATAGTGGAATTCAAAGTGAAAAAAGATTGAAGTATTTCTGATTCTGTGTATCGATCTTGTTTTTGGGAAAGATTAGCTTCGATTTTTTCAATCTTCCACGCAGTGGACTCGTCTGCAGCCTCTGCTAAAAACACAGGATCGAGGAATTTAAACAAGAGCATTTTTAATTGTTCTTTGGAATCTTGAGGTAAATTTATTAAATCTCTAATTTTTTCGTAAACTAAATTCGTTTCATCACTGTAGAAAAGTGCTAAAATTATTTCTTCTTTCATGAAAGGGTATAACTTTGGTAGTACAAATTATATATATTCTTACCTGAAAAGATTATATAAAAATCTTGATTTAAATGTTGGTATGAGCAAATATTAGTATTCTTTTAGAGATTGATTCCATGTTTTTTGATTAGTCAATTTTAAAAAAAAATAAATCACAATTAATAGAATATAACTATTCTATTTATTGAACATATTTATTATGTAATTATTGAGTAGACTTGTCTTTTAGGTTAGAAGAAGAAAGTATAACTAAATATGGTAACTAAATAAATATGGTGACAAGAATTTGGCATGCAGTAAGTCTAGTTGTGAGATTGGAGAACACGAAGAACGCGAATCGTTTTTCGAAGAACACTTCTTATATTTTATTATCCCCTCTGGTATCCTCTTAGCAATTTCAATTATAATCGAACTTATTGGATTTAATGAAATACTTAGTCAAATCATTGCGTTTACTTCGATTATTTTATCGAGTTATGGTGTGGCTCGTGAAGCGTTAGAAGATATAACGCATAGAAAAGTAACTGCCAATATTCTGATGTTAGTTGCTGCAATTGCTTCATTCATCATTTTACATGGTCAAGAAGGAGCAACCGCCATATTACTCTACGCTATTGCCGAAAGATTAGAAGAAATAACTACAGAAAGGTCGAAAAGATCTATTAACGAGTTATTGCAATTAGCTCCAAACGAATCACTCCTAAAAGTGAACGAACAATACAAAACTGTTCCAACAGATCAAATTAAACTTGGAGATACGATAGGAATAAAACCTGGAATGAAAGTTCCGCTTGATGGGGTAATTATTAAGGGCGCTACATATTTTGACGAAAGTGCTATAACGGGAGAGTCTTTACCAATATTTAAACAAGAAAACGACGAAGTTTACGCCGCAAGCATAAATGTGGAAGGGTTTGTTGATGTAAAAGTTAATACTACGAGCGAGAATACAATCGTGGCTCAAATCGCTAACAGTATACAATATGCTTTGAAAAATAAAAGCAAAAAAGAAAGATTTATTGAAAGATTTGCAAAATATTACACGCCACTAATATTAACAACTTCGATTTTATTAATTATCATTCCTACACTAATCGCACCAGCTTTCTTCTCAGATTGGTTCTATCGTGGACTGGTTTTATTAGTGATATCGTGTCCTTGCGCTTTAACTCTTTCAACCCCGATTGCCAACATTGCGGCTTTGACGAAACTGGCTAGAGATGGCATATTGATTAAAGGAAACAGATTTCTTGAACTAGCTGATGACATACAAGCATTCGCATTTGATAAGACGGGAACTTTGACAGAAGGAAATCTACGAGTTTTCGAGATAGAAGCCCAATTGAGCGATGAAAAGAGTCTTGTTAAAATTGCTGCTAGCCTAGAATCTTTATCTGAACACCCCATTGCCAGAGCAATAGTGAATTACGCTGTAGAGAACAATATTGAAACGGCATCCGTGGAAAATTTCGAAATTTTTAAAGGATTAGGAATAAAAGGAGAAATTGACGGAGTCGTGCATTATGTAGGGAATCAGAAATTTCTCGAACGATTTGAGTTGAGTTTGGAGAATATTACTTACGAAAGTTACGAAGATGTCGGAATTATTCCAATATTAGTTGGAACACAAGACTCGTTATTAGGAGTGATTAAAATTCGCGATGTACTTAGAATTTCCGCTCCTATATTAATTGATGGATTGAAGGAAAGGGGAAAGAGCACCGTTATGATTTCGGGTGACAATCAGTATGTATGCAACACCATAGGAGCGTGTTTAAACATTACGAAAGCTCATGGTGAATTGTTACCAAACCAAAAAATAGATTACATAAAAAATCTAAAAGAACAATATAAAGCTGTGGCTATGGTTGGAGATGGGATAAATGATGCCCCTTCTTTAGCGCTTGCTGACTTAGGGATCGCAATAGGAGCCTCAGCAACGGATTTAACTTTAGAAACTGCAGATGTCGTAATTTTGAGCGATAACCTGCATAAGGTGTTAACTTTCCTTGATATAGCGAAAAGAACCAATAAGATCATAAAACAAAATATTTGGTTTTCAATTACTGTCAAGTTAGTATTTGCTATTCTTACCATTATAGGTCTTATGACGCTCTGGGTGGCGGTCGGAGTGGGTGATATGGGTGTTTCCTTGTTAGTTATGTTTAACGGACTGAGAATCTTAAATTATAAAATTCAATTCAAAGACATGTCAAAAGATAAACTGTCAAGTAAGGCGAAAATGCTCATTTGTCAATCTTGTGAAAATCAGTTATTTATCCCTCAACACCACGGAAGAGATATGATCCATAGTGGTGATGAAATGGTTTGTTGGAGAAATATTCTTACTTCTGACGAGTATATTGAAAATTGTGAGGAAAAATTTCCATTAAACTGCCCTAAATGTAATGATATAATGGTAATCAAATAATTCAAACTCCTTTTTTATTGATTAACACTTTTAATGCGTAAGGCTTAGATGAAAGTATTTTTATAAGGTTCAAAAAAACTCTTTTAACTCAATTCTGATAATTTCCAAAATTTTCATCAAAATTATTAAAGAATAATTTATTGCAGGAATTACATTAAAAAAGTCCAATAGTCAATATTCTCTTAGAAGAGGGAAATAGAATGATTAACCGAATGAGAGAAAAAAGAAAACTGAGAAAAGAAAAGCAAAAAATTTCCGCAAAAAAAATGTTAAAATTTCTCATGATTTTTATCATGGCTTTTGCTCCTATTATTGGTATTGTGATGATCTCAGATGATATTGGAAACTTCACTCTTACTGACTATTTTATTTTTATTACTGTTCTTTCCATAATCGAAGGGATAATATTCACCATCTTCTCATTAGCAATCTATTGGGATTCAGTAACCAAATTTATGAGAGATTATTACATCTATCACACTGCTACAGTATGTGGAGTATCTCTTATTTTATTATTTGTTGGAGTGGTATTCACAATACTTATTCCTTATCCTTTTAATATTGGGTTTATCGTGTTTGATATAATATTTAGCGTTGTCTTTTTAATAATTACCCCTCTTCCTTTTAATATCATAACAGTATCGCTTGCAATTATTTTGCTTATTAGTTTCGCACCTGAAACTGTAATACCCTTAGAAAGTAAATTACCAGTAATGGCAGTTTTAATAATAGTTACGCTATTTTTTGGAATTTTCAGTGAAATAGCCAGAAATGATTGGCGGAAAAAAAAATCAAATTAGAAATAAGTTAATTCAGATTAAAATGTTATAAATCGAAATTATTTTTCATAGAGTAAATTTATTCAGGAAAAAAGTGTATAAAAATATCATCTTACAACAGATTTAACTTCTTTCAAACTTTCAACTTCTAAATTGAGTTCTTTTCTTATTGCATTACGAACAAGATACCCACCTACATGTAGGATTGAATCTTTCAGTATTAAATCTTGGTCCATGGAAGCACTACACGGAAAGGCGTGATGAGCTTTACTTATACGCTCATTTAAAGAAATTTCCTTATTTTCCAAATATTTGGATTTTAATTGTTGTACAACATAATAAGTTGAACCACAAGGTGCACATTGCAAAACACACGAATCTTGTATCACATTACCATCGCGGTTCAATAATAAAGACGCAATGGGCATCCCTATTTGAAAATAGTCAATAAACTCGTCGATAAAATTCCGATCATTTGAGACATGAAATCCAGTTCTATTATACTCGTTTTCATCTTTACTTAAGGAGCAAAAGGGTTTAGGAAATGCGCTTTGAATCCCATAAGTTTCGAATTCTTTTAATACCTGTACTTGTAAACCTGCAGGAACCCATTTAGGGTCTTCTATTGGAATTACGACGGCTTTAACGCTTTTATCTTTAAGATAGGCAGGTAATCCTGATAAAAGATCCTGATGAATCCCAACTACCAATAAAAAATCAACTGGGGGAATATTTTGAGGTAAGTAAATCTCGGGTTCTTCAATAAAATCTGGCACATTTTGACCAATTTTTTCAAAGAAGTATATTGAATCTCCATAATTTCTTAAATGTTCGCGACAATGATCGCATTTAATTTTTTGCTCTAAATCCTCACAGGCTTTGCAAAATTCATCATTATTTAAAAGATGACCTACAAATCTTTTTGTAAGTTGCTCGACTTCTTGATCTGTGCCATAAAATATTCCTAGTGTATATTTTTTATTAATATTCATACTTTATTGCTTGATTGTATAATTTATTATGTATTATATACGAGATATAGGTATAAAATTTGAGTCGAACATGTTCCAAATAAAAGTAACAATCTATAATATTGTAATTTTAAAATGTTTGGGACAGTTTACACATCGTCGCCATAAAAAGCAGAAGAACTTCTTGATTCTTCAATACCGATAGTAATACTCATAGAAGGATATGTATCTTTTAATTTATCGTAAATATATTTCGCCAACGACTCAGCAGAAGTAGATTCAATCGGTAGAAAGCAAACATCACTTAAAGGGAATACATAACGCTTAGTACCATTAGTCACCTCAACACTATCGTGGGATTTCTCAATTTTAAATGATTTTGAATGAATAGGTAGCAATACGTAATGATCCATAGTCTTCACGACAGTTTTCAGATTCTCGGTTAATTCGATAAAATCTACAACAAAGTCATTTGCATTTAAACTGTTTTTAACCTCAAATGAAACATAATAATTGTGACCGTGGAGGCGAGAGCATCTTTTAGGAGTTTTTAAAAAATGTGAAGCACTAAATTTTGCTTTTGAACCATTAACCATTACTTTGAATCCCATCTAATTTTAAGATACTTTGAAGTTTATATAATTTATGTTTAAAAATTATTAAGAAAAACCCTCAAAGGTACCCAACGCTTTTGAACTAATAAAATATAATGAAGAAATAAAAAAATATACTCGTTTTCTTATAATGGTAATTTGAGAGTGTTTACAATGCCTTTAATTAGGAAATTGGCGATAACAGGAGCGAATGGATTTCTAGGCCAAAATGTAATTAAAAAAGCTATAGAATTAGGTTGGGAAATCAATGGTGTCGTACGGAGAAAGGAAGCCGCTGAAGTTATAACGAAGTTAGGAGCTAAAGCGTATATAGTAAATAGGTTCGATACTAAAGAACTCTCTATTGCATTTGAAGATTGCAAAGCAATAATTCATTTAGCAAATGTTGTATGTGGTACAAAGGAATTATTTGAACAAGTTAACATCAATGGATTGAAAAATATTATTCAAGCTGCTAATATAGCGAAAGTTCAACGAATTATATATCCATCAGGTTTAGGAGTTGAAGAGTATGGTAAAAAATCTTGGGCCAGCAATAATTATTTTTGGTCCAAGTTAATGGCTGAAGAAATTATTATTAACAGTGGAATTCCTTATACCATTTTTAGACCTTCCTACATCTTAGGTCCAAACGACGAGTTAATTCCCGAATTAATAGACCAAATTTACGAAGGAACGGTTTACATTGTGGGTAATGGTACAACACCAATGCAGCCTATATTTGTATTCGACGCTGTTTTGAGTTTTTTAAAAGCAGCTGAAGATACAAAAAAAGAGAGTAAGATCTATGAACTTGTTGGAAATTCCGTAGTAAGTATGTTAGAATTAATCCATTTAGTACATGAACGGGCGTTACATCTAGGATTTTACTTTCCTTTTCCTCGTATTGAATATATTTCTGAATCAGACGCTCCAGAAAGGCTAAAAATATGCAAAGAAATGGTAGATGTCATGTTTAGCGATGTGATTGGAAACAACAGTCAACTATTGGAGGATTTTAAAATGAGTTTTTCTCCCTTGGAGAAAGCGATCAATGCCGCAATCAAGGAAGAATTTTCAGTTAAAGAGCAGTTTCCAGAAAAATCCGCTTTAATATTGTTATCTGGGGGAATAGATTCGGTGACTACGTTATATTGGGCAATAAAACATAATTACACTCCATTAGCTTTAACCTTTAATTATGATTATCGCCCAAAACAAGAATTATTGGTGATAAGAGAATTAGTACGCCAAAATCAAATAGAATTGGTGGAAATAACGCTTCCTTTAATTAGTGAATCTTTAGAACTCAGGCAAAGAGGGTTTCCAATACCAAATGTTGCAAATCTTCCTCAAGGGTATATACCTCTTCGAAATTTACTCTTTTACTCATACGCAGGATACATTGCTGAAATATATGGAATAAACACTATTATTGGCGGACATATACATGAAGATATTAAAAAATTCCCTGATGTTTCAAGTGAATTCTTTAAATTAATGGAAGAATTATACAAATTTAGGATTGTTAATAAACAAACTGAGGATATAAAAGTCCTCTTGCCTCTTGTCGATATGAGTAAAATCGAAACAATTCAATTGGCTCAGCATTTAGGCGTGCCTTTTGATTTAACTTGGAGTTGTAACACTGACGGGGATTATCCATGTGGAAATTGCTCCTCGTGTATAGAGCGTAAAAACGCATTCAAAGAATTGGATATTTTAGATCCGTTGAAGAGAGAATAAAATTTTTATACAAAATTTATCCTTTATTAATTTGTATCTGACTGAAGTGAACGTAAACTTAACCAAAAATGGAAGATTATAAAAATATACTAAGTAAATTGGAAAACGATTTTTCAGTGAAATCCATAGGATCAGAATTAATTGAGGCTATAAAATATCCCAGTAAAAAAAATGAAGTTTACGCAATAACTCTGAAAAAACCGATTAATAATCTTCCAGAAAGTTTTGTAGTTAAATTGATTAAATCAGACAATTCAAGTATAGAAGTGGCAAATATAAAAAAACTAAAAAATTCTTCTCTTGCTATTCCAAAAATACTCTATCATACGGAATCCTTACTTATATTTGATAAAATAGAAGGAGAAAACATGTGCGATTTTATTAACGATAATCTCAATGGAATCGACGATCTTAACGAATTAAATCCGAAAATGTATGAGCAAATTACTCTTTCTACTAAACAACTTGCGAATTGGCTTTCAACGCTTCATCAATACACGCGAAAAGATATAGATTCTGGTGGATTTGAAGTTTTAAACAAAGGTGATACTCGATTAAGAGATTTCATATTTAACCTCTCGTCTAATCAAGTTTTCGGTTTAGATTTTGAGGAGAGCTATTATGGCAACTATATCGACGATTTAGCATGGTTGAGTTGTTCACTACTCGACACAAAACCGGGGATCTTTGAAAAAGAACAACCCAGACCAAAAATTGAATTAATCAACATATTTCTAACTCAATATTTTAAAAATTTGCAAAAATTAAAGTTTGATTTTAATTACTTTGCCGAAAAACTAATTGAAGATCTTAACATTGTTATTGAAAGAAGAGAATTAGATGTAAGCATTAGAAAAACCTCGGTACTAGATAAAATTAAGCTGAATTTGTAAAATGTATCTACTTTTTAATCATGACTAGAACTTGTCCTCTTCTTTCATAGTTTTTTAATTTGAAAGGTAGTTAAAAAAAGATTTTTATAATCCTAGTACTATTACTAGCACATATTTACTGAAATAATCATTTAAAAGAGAACGAACAATGAGTGAAATTACAAACTCAAAAGCCGCATTAAAAAAAATTTTAATGGCGATTAACGAGATTAACAATTTGAACGCCGATTCTGTTCCTAAATTAGAAGAACAACCGCAAAACATACTTAACTCCATAGAATCATTAGAGGAAGAAAAGAATAACACCATAAAAACTATTGATGCAAATAACGACGAGATTGCTTCCTTAAAAAACAAAATTTCCAGTGACCAACGCGAAATCACGAAAGTAGAAGAAGAGATTGAAGAGTTGACAAAGGAACGACAAGAATTACTCGAAAAAATTCAAGAGACTCAAAATGAACTCCAAAAAACGCAAGAAGAAATAAAGGTGAAAAAAGAGGAACACCAAGCTCGAACACAAAGATTTAAAGAACTTGAAGCCGATATTGACCAACTTGCGTTAGAACACGAAAAATTTGATGAGCAATTAAAAAAGTTAGGGAAAGAGTTGGAATCAACGTATCTCAAGCGTGAGAAATTCGTTACTTCATACTCTAATAGGATAAAAGGTATGAATTTGTTAATAAAAAAAGGCTACATTCGCTCAAAAGAATACCAGTTATTATCGTCCCTTCAATATGACACAGTATTAGATTTGAAAAATATCTTGATTGCAATAGATCTAAGAGAAGATCAAGCTGTCCAGATTATAAATAAAATCAAAGCCTTAAATGGTCCAATTGAATACGATAAAGACGCAGGAACCGTAAAATTAACAAAGGAGGTAGATTTCTAAAATGAGCTCTCAAATTAAGGACATATTGGCTTTAATCGAACAATTTGAAACTGCATTTGATACTTATCAACAATCTTTTATTAAGAATAGTGAAACTATTATCCAAGATTTAAGTACTACATGGAAAAATATTAAAGCGGAACAAAAAGAAATAGCAAAACTCGAAGAGAACATTCGACAGCAAAACGCTGAACTAACTACCTTACGCACAAATTCTGAGGAGTTAGTGAAAAAAGTCGAGGAGTCGAAAGCTAAGAAAGACGAGTCAACTTCAAAAATAACGGAATTTAAAAACGATCTTGAACGACTTGTAAACGACATGAAAAGCCCAAAATTCGAACTAGAAAATTTAATTTCGGACTTAAGTACAGTAAATGAAAAGATTGCAAATAAAGAAGTAGAGAAAACCGATTTAGAGCAAAAAAGAATTGCTAATGAGAATAAAGAAAAGGAGTTAAAGAGCACTTACACGGAAGATAAGATGACAAAACTTGAGAAGCAACTAGAAGAAACGAAAAGCAAGTATTTTTTCACATCGTTTTTGATTGAACATCATCCCGAAGAATTGCACGAAGTTGACATTTTAGCAAGGTTGATGGAAGCTGGGGGTGAAGCAAAATTAGACGACATCAAAAAGAGTCTAGATGTGCCACCCATAATGGCGGTACGAACAATCCGTCATATGGCTGTAAAAGAAATCGTCAATTTGGATGAAGACACCAACACAGTCAAACTACCATAAGATTACATTTTTATTTATAATTATTTTATTACTACTTTTAATTATTTTTCTGAATCGATTAATCACAGGGCGTTATTAAGACTCGATAGTTTACGAAATGTATAAATTTATCTTTTGGTAAAATTATAATATGAGCAAAGTTATCAGAGCGAAAACTGAAATAATTTTAGAGGGTTTAAAATTCCCAGAATGCCCACGTTGGCACGACGATAAGCTTTGGTTTTCTGATATGGATTCCCATAAAATAATGACTTTAACTTTGGATGGAAAATTAGATACGATTGTAGAAACTCCAAATTCACCCTCAGGCTTAGGTTGGCTTCCCGACGGGAGAATGCTGATAGATGGAGGATTGTCGTTTATTAAGACTTGAATCTGAGAGATTAATAGAGGTTGCAAATATGGAAGATTTAGCTACTTATCATTGCAACGATATGGTAGTAGATAATCAGGGACGAGCCTATATTGGCAATTTTGGATTTGATTGGATGAATAAAGCGCCTTTTATCCCTGCTGAAGTTATTCTCGTAACTATTGATGGAAAAACGAGAGTCGTGGCTAAAGATATGTCGTTCCCAAATGGTGCAGTTATAACTCCTGATGGACAAACCCTAATAATTAGCGAAACATTTGCCGCTCGATTAACGACTTTTGATATTACAGAGGATGGTTCACTAATTAATCGTCGAATTTGGGCACAATTAAGGTCAGCTGCTCCAGATGGAATAAGTCTTGATGAAGAGGGGGGTGTATGGGTAGCTGCTCCGGGAATTGGAAAAGTTATAAGAGTATTAGAAGGAGGAAAAATTACCCATAAAGTTAAAGTCTCGACTCAAGCATACGCTTGTATGTTAGGAGGGCCAGAGCGACGCACACTTTTTATTACGACATCAACACACGATAGATTAACTGGTCGCATAGAAAAGATAGAAGTTGATGTCCCTGGAGCGGGACTCCCATAATAGTGATTATTTAATGAACGAGTTGAATCAGCATTTATCGAATTAATCCTACTATGAATAAATTTTCACAATTTCTTAAAAATTATGTTTAAAGCCCGATATGTTTTTAACAACTCTTCGAAAATTGTTTATTAAAAATAAGTTCACTTAACAAAACTTAAGAATTAATGATGTTTGCTTTTTTGGGTATTAATTTTCTCAAATTTCGTAAAAGTTTGTTAAACTTCATTACAACTTTCTTTTTTTGAACGTTATGTATAGTTATACATAACCTATTTAAAGATTGATAAATAGTACATATTCAATAAATATTTTTAAAAAAAGTTGATTTGATAAAAATGGAAAAGGGAAAAATTATAGGGATTGTAACCGTCGTAGCTGTAGTCGTGGTGGCAGCATCTATCACAGGATTCATCGTTTTAACTGCCGATCCATGCGCGGAACAAGAAACGGTTTTGACCATTACTGGAAATGGTGTCAACGAAGACACAGAATTGAGCCTTTGTCATTTACAACTAGATAAACATTCCCATGTGACAAACAAGGAATACGATTGGAGGAACAAAGCAGCAACAGAGGGAACTGATCAATACACCGGGATTGTACTTTGGAGTTTATTAAGCGGATTGATTAATGGCGACGCAGCAAATTTGCAAGCTACCATTGAAGCTAGCGATGGTTATTCTCAGGATTTGCCTTTATCAGACATTCAAACAGAAGGAGAAAACATAATTTTAGCTTACGGTGGCACTGATTTTGATCCAGAATCGGATGGGACCCTAAAATTGGTAGTAGATCTTAGCTATTTTGGCGAAGATGGAGTTAATACGCATTATTGGATAAGAGATGTAGTCGAAATTGTGATTACGGCAATTTAAACCAATTTATTAACTCGAAAAAGTATTTTTTTTCTATTTTAATTATAAAAACAATGTAAGCATCATGTTCTTTTTTTAATATTCCTTTTTATCAATTTTTATCAAATTTATAGTAAAAAATTATGAAGTCGACCAAATTAATGGCTTTTTTTTTACTTATCATTATCTTTACTCTCTCATCAAGCTCTTTAGCTTATCCAGGGGAGGAGGGAAGTTGCTTAGAGGAACACGGAATAACCTGTATAAACATACCATTTAGAGAACACATTCAAATTAATATTGATGGTAGTTCTAACGACCCAACTTGGAATGAACTTAAAAACGAAACCGTTAGAGTTCCTTTAGCCTCTGATGAAAGAGAAACAGAATTTTATGTTGTATATATGAACCTTACAACGGTTTTAGATGCTTCTAATATTTACATTCTATGTACTTGGAATGACACTACAACGGTTAAAGGAATAGCTCTCAATTACGACGGATTATTTTTTTGTTGGAACATAAGCATTCCTCAATTTTCCGCTGAATTCTGGGATGGTATGGATACTATAGAAATGGGGGGAGGAAAAGTAGACTCGTGGACTTGGGATTCGTATAACCATGGAGAAGTAGGAGAAGAACAAGAAGGAAAAGATATGTGTTTTTCTGAAAAAGGATGGCTAGCTAAGAGCATTGAAAGTCAGGATATCATTGTAGCTTATACATTTAAAGAAAATCAATCTTATACAGTAGAAATCAGACGAAAACTACAAACAAATGATGAATATGACGTTCAATTTGACAAAGTTGGTGAATACTTATTTAATATGGGAGTAGTTGATAATGGATATCACCAAGATCATGCAATTTCGTGGACATATCTTCTAAATATTACAGAGTTGGGCACTCCAGCAGTAATTCCAGGATTTTCTTACGAATTTCTACTATATATGGGATTAACTACATCACTCATCATTATAACATTCCAAAGAAAACATAAAATAATTTTAAATGCTAATTAGACATTAGGCATCAAAAAATTCTTATTTTTTTTACAAAAAACGTCTTAATTTACCATAAATGTAAAACTTCCAAAAAAGGTCAACCAGTTTGAATAATTACTCTCACAATTCTAATTCAAGTTCTCTAAACCCCATAAATTTTTACTCTTTGCGTTATATCCCACCATTCATAAAGCTTTTATTGTATTCTTAATAGTGTTCTATCAATTTAATTAGAAACAATAGAATATGGAAAAAAAAGATGTTATCATTGGCATTCTATTAGTTGTAGTAGTAGGTTTAGCTGGAACACTAGGTTTTTTTCTTATTATCCCTTTAAGTCAACCTATAGAACCGACTTTATTAAGAGGTTTACCAGATGATTGGAACACCGCTCCAGAGTCTGCATTTTTTACACTAAACAATCAGACCGATTCTGTTAAGATTACGCTAAAAGATATATTAGATGGAGTTAAATTAACGATAGAACAAGAAGAGGATACTTCTGGAGCAATGATCAACGAATATAAAGACGTAATCTATTATGAGAATTTTTTCCACGAAGAGTTTGGACTTTATATAACTGGTGTAGATATCCTTAGCGTTTTAGAAAAGTTTGATACGAATTTTGCTCTTAACCTGACATTTATATCAAAAACAAATGACAAGGGTTCCTACGAGACACTTCATCTTAGTACCGATACCATAATAAAACATATGTTGGCCGATGAGCAGGAACCAATTATTCTTGCTATCGCAGCAAATAAAACATGGTTAGCAGATTCTCCCATTGGAAATATTTGCGGAGATTTTTCAATTTTTGGCAAAAACATGGCAAATTCATTAACAAATTTAGATAGAATTGAAGTGATTGATAGTTGGAAAGTGAATGTAGAAGTAAACGGAAAGGTAGAATATTCAATAACTCCCGGAAATATGATGTTGAACGAGGTAACCAATAAGTATTCGTATGGGAGAAGCGACTGGTGGGATTTTGATAGGCAGTATTGGGGGCGAAAAATAAAAGAGATTGTGTCTCACACCTCCGCTTACGGTAAAGACTACGAGTTAAGAGTTTGGTCAGTCGACGGATTCGCAAGCCCGAGACCCTATGGACAGAAGGCTGAACGCCCTTATAATAAAACTGATGTAGAACAAGGAATAGATCCTTCTTGGAATTCGAACGATCTTATAAATGAAACGAGTGTACCTTTACCGGATACAGAGCTATTAATGGCACTCGTTTATAAGCAGCAAGAATTTGGAGAGAGAGGGCATAATGTAACAGACCCAATTTGGCCATATTCTAAGATATGTGGATATCATAGAGGTCCGTTCTATCTTATAGTTCCCGGCAGAGTAAGAGATGTTTATGTAAAGTGGGTAAATAGAATAGAGATAACCTATTAAGAAACGAAGACAATCGCGTTTAAATTAATCTCAATTAAATCTAAAGTTAATCGAGTCTAAAAATAATGAAAAAAACTAAGACCTTTACTCTCTCATTTATTTTGTTTGTATTGTTCTGCAACTTACTCGCCACATTTATTATCGGTTGGCCTGGAGAGGGCGATTGTAGAGAAAAGCATGGTATTACAGTGGCAAATATCTCCTATGATCGAGCTGCAATTATAAATTTGGATGGTATACCGTCAGAGGATTTTTGGAAAAAGGAAGAAAATCAAGGAGCGAAAATTCAAATACCATTAGCAACCAATCCAAATACTCCATACTTTTTTGTTGTTTATCTCAACGCCACATTTATTCAAAACGACGAATTTATTTACATTTTGTGTCAATGGAAGGATAATACTACCAAACCAAATATAGGATACTTATACGACGGAATTTACTTTTGTTGGAATATAGATTGTCCAAATTTTTCAGCAAATTTTGAATATGGGATGGATACTGCAGAAATGGGGGGTGGAAATGTAGATAGCTGGGATTGGGATGTTAATCAAGCGACACCACCGAATGGTTCCTCTATGGATGCGGGCGATTTTTGTTTTGGAGAAAAAGGATGGTACGCTACAAATCTAGAAACGCAGGACATACAAATAGCATATACTTATGTAAAAGATGAATATTATACAGTCGAGTTTAAGCGAAAATTAGTAACAGATGATGAATACGATGTCCAGTTCAACGAGAAAAAACAATATTTGTTTAATATGGGTATAATGAACGATGGAAGACACGAAGACCATGCTATTTCCTGGACTTATGCACTAGATTTTAATGTTGTTAGCGTTAATGGCTATAATGTTGATTTGGTTTTGCTTACTAGTTTGATTACGATTTTTCCAATAGTTATTATAATGAAAAGAAAAGTTAAGCTTAAATAATGGATAAGAGAAATTTCTCGATTTTAGTTGCTTCATCAATAATAGTACTGGTAATAATTTGGTTTAATATTTATGCATTTGTCTCTCTTGGGGTAGACCCCTTAGAGAGTATTAGAGATTTATTTGGACAAGAGGAAGAAACAGTCCTCGTTATCAGAGGAGAAGTTTCAGAAGAGATTGAATTTTCGCTATCTGACTTAAAATCCAACAGATTCTCTCAAGTGGATAATAAGGAGTTTGAGTTGATCAACGCCGTAGGAAGGACATTTAACATAACATATACGGGAGTATCGCTATGGAGCATATTAGATACCTTAAATATTCTCACTTTACGCTCTAGAACCTTTACTTTTATCGCCTCGGACGGATACTCCTCTGAAAAGGCACTAAATATAACATTAGCTGAAGAACATGAAAATGACATCATTTTAGCATATGGAGGGTTAGACTTTAATGAAAACGAAGACGGTATTCTCAGATCAGTAATAAACCGCTATGTTATTCCAAATGAAGTTACAACACATTTTTGGGTAAAAGATCTTGAGGTAATTTTAGTTAATTAAATTTAGATGGCATTTAGGTAGGTAATATAATGGGTAATATAAGTCAAGATGAAAATATAGAAGACTACACTGAAACTGGGATTGGAAAAGAGGGTACTAATAAGATAACGACTTTGGATTTACTTTATTCTACTATTTTAGGAGTTCTTGGTGGAATAATTTCAAGTTTAATTCCGTTTAGTTTATTGATAAAAGTGTGGTACCCTTTGACAGGTGGTACTCAATTAGTATCAGGCCATCATGTTATTTGGGCTTCTATCGTTTATGGACTTACTAGGAAAAAAAGCAATGTTCTTTTAACAATGCTTTCAAAAGGATTATTAGAATTCTTATTGGGAGATATTTGGGGTATTTTAATCATATTTATAAATTTTATGGAAGGATTATGCCTTTCTGGTGGGTTCTTTATGATCGAAAAACTAGGTGAGGCTGACACTAAATTAGGATGGGGTATCGCTGGTGGGTTAGGAAATTTTTTTCAAGCTCCATTTTTCTGGATTATAAACCAACGTTGGTATTTGAGTTGGATATTATGGGTATTAGCTTTTATATTTGCTTTTGTTTCAGGGATTTTAATAACGGGGGTACTAGGGAAAATGACTAAAGATTATCTCATTAAAGCAGGAGTTCCAACGATCTTTTAGAGGGGATTCCCATCTCTCAATCTAATTTGGCTATTTCTTTCAAAAATTTTTCTTTCATATACGGAACGGACAGAAAGGCACGACCTGCAGTGTCTAATATCTCATTTAATTTACTTAAAGGCGATGTTTTAGTTTTAGCCGGTCCAAGTGGTAGTGGCAAGTCGACGATCTCTTTTGCTATGAACGGGATTATTCCTTGGAGGGAAAAGGGTTTAATGAAAGGGGAAGTTCAAATATATGGTAGGAGCGTTTGGGACTACAATTTCACCGATTTATCTAAAACTGTAAGTTTGGTAAAACAAAATCCCTTAGAACAATTGGTTACATTTACAGTAAGGGATGAAATCGCTTTTGGTCTCGAAAATTTAAGATATCCCAAAGACCAGATAGAGAGAAAAGTAAACGAAATCGCTGAGTTTATGGGAATTAAGAATTTATTGGATAGAAACCTTGACTATTTGAGCGGAGGGCAAAAACAATTAACCATATTATGTTCATTCTTGGTAATAGAGCCAAAAATATTAATTATGGACGAACCTATTGCGTTTTTAGATCAGAACTCTGAAAGCCTTCTATTAGATCGATTGCATAAATTGACTACTTCGAAGAAGTTTGATTTAACTTTAATAATCATAGAACATAGGTTATCTCGAGTCATAGATATTGCTAATAAGATTATTATATTAAATGATGATGGAAGTATAAAAATACAAGGCGATATCCAAGAGGCATTACAAGAAAAGTATGATGTATTGAAGCTTAGTAACGTTCGAGTTCCATGGATTATTGATATATTTTACACCTTTAAGAAAGATAACACACGTTTACAAAATCTTAAGAATCCCAGAAATTTTCAAAGTCTCTTGAATTTATTAAAGAAACTTGAGATAAGAGAATTGCTACATTTCCGAAATGTTCTAATGGATTCACAAATAAGTCCAACTCATTTGGTTAAGTATAACACATACGAAGATGTTATAGAGTTTGAGGAACTTTATATTGAGAAACTAAAGGATAAAATTTTAGATGAAACTGGCCAAAAAGAGGCATCGGAAGAACGCTCGATAATTCTCGAAACGAAAAATCTTACTTTTGAATACCCTAACACCAAAATTCAAGCAATAAAAAATCTTTCAATTAAAATTGAGGAAGGGGACTTTATTGGATTAATAGGTCCTAACGGTTCGGGTAAAACCACCCTTTTATACCTTCTTGCGAACCTATATTATCCTACTTCAGGAAAGATCTTATTCAGAGGAGAAGATCTAAATGATCTCGAACCATATCAATACGCAAAAAAAGTAGGTTTTATTTTTCAAAATCCTGAAAATATGATTTTTTCCTCTAGTATTAAAGAGGAGATTATGTACGCTCCAAAAAATTTTGGGATTAGTAAAAAAATCACAGAAGAATATTTTAATAAATTGATTGAATTAATAGGTAATGAGAAAGCTGAAAAGAATCCGTTTAAATTAAGTTGGGGGCAAAAGAGAAGGCTTAATCTAAGCTCAATATTTGTTTACGACCCAGAAATTATTTTATTAGATGAACCTTTTATTGGCAACGATTCAAAAAATATAGTCAATTTGATGGAAACTTTATATATTGAGAATAAAAGAGGAAAGACAATCATCATCTCATCCCACGATTACCATTTACTTCTAAAATATACTAAGAAAATTCTCGAATTAAATAAAGATGGTACATTCAGAGAATTAGACAAAAACGGGAGCTATTTTTCTCGTCATAAGAATTTAGGACCGATAATCCTTCTTGATAAAATTAATCAGAGGTTAAAAGATTTGGAGGGGGATTGAATGGCAAGGAAGAGTAAGAACGCGATGCTTAATAATAAGAAATACACTTTTGCCTATTTTCCGGGGAACTCTTTAATGCATAAATTAAACCCCATTTCAAAGTTAACATTTTCATTGTGCTTAACTGTGATTGTCTTTTTAATTAATAGCTTGATTTTTTTAAGCTTAATCGCTCTATCTATCTTACTAATAGCTCTCATAAGTGAAATTTCGTTAAGGGATCTCATACGAAAATTGAGATTTTTAATATTTATTCTCCTTTTTAGTGTCATTTTGAACATACTCTTTAACGCAATACCAGCTCAAACTGAAATCGTGCTTTTTTATCTTTTTGGGCTACCGTTCTTACCTATTAGAAGACTAGCCGTATATTTCGCATTGAGGATGTTTCTAATAATTATAACTTTATTCACCTCAACGATAATTTTTACTAATACGACATCTATGAAAGATTTCGTCAATTCGTTGATAAAATTAAAAATCCCTTACAAATACTGCTATGCCTTTATGGTTGGAATTAAATACATCCCGTTAATAGAACAAGAAGCTAAAACCATAAGTTTAGCTCAAAGAGCTCGAGGATTTGGCTTGGAAAAAGCTAATACGATAAAGAAAGCCTATAAACTCATATTTGAACGTATGACGACAATATTGGTTTCAATTCTGAGAAAAGGTCAAATTACGTCAATTTCAATGGAAAATCGTTGTTTTGGAGCGTATAAAACGAGAACTAATTTCTATCAGGTCAAATTTAAAATAGTCGATGTTGTTTTCATAATTATATGTATAATGTGCTTATTACTTATTATACTATATAGCTTAAGGATCTTGTCTTTACCGCACTTTCCTTCGATTTATACAATCTTTTTTAATACTAAATAGTAGTGTTTCTAACAATATCCAATTCTAATTTTGAAGACATAGGTAGATTTATATTTTAAGATGATCTAATTTTTATTGAAATCTAAGGTGATTAATATCAACAACAAATTAACAATAAACCTAATTTTTTCTTTATTAATTGCTATAGCTATTTTATTTATCGGGATAAACACTACCTTCATCTTTACAAGACTTTTACCAGGGGACCCCGTTTTAGCATTTTTAGGAGATAGATTTACCACGGAAGATTATATACGAGAATTGCAAAGACTTGGACTCGATCGGCCTTTAAACGAACAATACTTGAGATATTTGGCAGATTTGTTTACTGGAAATTGGGGCGTCTCGATTTCTATTGATAAGGGACAACCCGTTTGGAGTATTTTAATCGAGCGTTTGCCAAGGACATTAGAATTCTCTTTAGTTCCTATAGCATTAGGGTTACCACTGGGTATTAGATTGGCGGTTACTAGTGCAAAATCCAAGCCTAGATCGTTTAAAAATAAGTTAATTCAATTTTCCAGTCCATTAATTTTTGCTTTTCCGATTTTTTTTCTAACAATGGTATTTCGATACTTATTTGCTTATCTAATCCCCATTTTTCCTGGATTAAATTATAAAAATCCTGGAGTTGGAGATCCACCAGTTATCACTGGTTTTAGAATCTTAGATTCTTTAATTTCCGGTCAAATACACCTAGTAGTAGATACGATATATCACTACATCATGCCAGGTCTAATCTTGACGTTAATCATAATAGCGTTTTCAATAATCTTAACTCGTATGATATTATTGAAAAACGCTCCAAATGATTCGATTGCTTCTAACACTCTAATAATCGGCTTTATTTTCAGTGTAACAACCATGTTAATCATATTGATTGATATTTCGATGAACTTTAATGGTTTTGGCAGCATTTTAATAATTGCTTTACAGAATAGTGATATATGGATACTTTCAGGCATAATGTTTGATGTTATTTTAAGCTTCGCTGTGTGTACACTTTTAGGAAACATACTTTTTACACTCAATCAGATTGGTTACTTTAAAATCCCTAATATAATTTGGCCAGATAAATATCATAATATTGAAGATAATTACGACAGTGACCATGAGATTAATGATGATGACTTGTTATTAAAAGAATATTTAAAAAAGAAGCTAAAATCGCCCTTTACTATCATTGGCCTAATAATCGTACTATTAATGGTCGTAATAACTATTATTCCACAAATATTTTCGCCTTATACATTCGATGATTTAATTTCTCCTTGGCCTGGGCAGTTTGCGCCCCCCTCTCTAGAGCACCCTCTTGGTCAAGGTTATCTAGGCAGAGATATTTTGGGTCGATTAGTCTATGGAATCCGTGATGCATTGTTTGTAGGGATTTTATGTACCCTTATGGGATTAGTAATTGGTTTGTTTTTCGGATTTATAGCTAGTAAAATTAATGATAAATTAAAACCGGTGATTTTTGCATTGATGATATCCTTTTTGATTTTTCCCGTAATAATAGTAGTTATGTTTGGTGTGGCAATATATGGTCAGATAGAACTCCAAATTATGTTAATATTGGGAATTTTTCTAACTCCCTTCTTTACTATTATTTTTGCAAATACTGAGTTCAAAATTGAGAAATTAGGTAAAAAGTTGATTACTTACATACCATTTTTCACTGGTTTGACAATTCTCTTCTATACGGCAATTGGATATCTTGGATTTCACGATCCAAGTATTATAAGTTTGGGAAATGACATCGCTAACGCACGACTTCATTTATACGATGCTCCATGGGGATTCTTCTGGCCAGGAATTACAGTTTTTCTCGTAACAGCAGGATTATTCCTTGTTTACGAAGGTTTTCAAAAAAATTCATAAATCTGTACTTTATATTACTTTCCTTTTTTTTTGAAATATTATATTAAATAATGATTTTGTTATAATTCGTTTTGCTTTATAATATGATTTAATTATAATTATTGGTGTATATTTTGATTTTAATTAATGTGCTTTATTTTGGGGAGTTTGAGATAACTGCTAAAATTAGCGAGGAAATAATAAATCTGTATGAGAATTCTACTATTTTCGATCTTGTTAAATTTATTTCAAATATGCATCCCCCTTTAGAGTCAATTATATGGGATCAAAATCGGAAAAAAATATCAGATCGGTTTTCAGTGGTTAAAAATAAATCTGTTATATCTAAATCTGATTTTAAAAGGATAAAATTGAATGAGGGAGACTTTATATCTTTTTTAATGCCTATTGCTGGGGGATAATCGGATTCTTCTTATTTTAAAATTGTTATGTTAATCAATCAGGTCAAAGGAATCGAGGGTTAAGCTATTTTCGTAATCTCTTCCCATTACTATATCTATTTGCCCAGAATGCATATTATAAACTATAGACCATTGCGTACTGACTTGAGAGGCTGTTTTTAAAAGTTCCATTGCCTGAAAACTAGTAACTTTCCCCTCCTTTTCACTGAGTAATTCTTGGCAAGCTTTGTATCTTCTGCATTGGTTTTTCTCTAATTCAGAAGTCCCATACACCACAAAATTTGTTGAAACTTGCCATGTATTCTCGTTTTGAATGACTACCATTTCTCCATCAATCCATTCAATAATCGCAGAATTCCCTTCTGCATCCGCTACTAAATAATGAAGGTCGGGACCGGGAGGGAAATAAACATTATAATTATTCCATAATTCTATTGCTTCTTCAATATTTTTAGCATAATCAAGAGCTAACCGCATAAACGCTAAGGAACCAATCGTGACTTTACCGTTTTCTATGGTGTTTTCAGCTTCTGGAATTGCCATACAAGCTATTGTAAGTCCGTATTCGTTCATTCCATCCAATGGGATATATGGTGCTGAAAGGAGACCTCGAATATCTTCGATTGATCTATCTGCAATTTGGTCTTCGCTATCGTAACCTATGAATTCTAAGTCGACCATGCTTATACTTTTATGTCCTTCGGGAGGATTAGTGTACAATAATAAGCTAGGATGCTTACTCCAGTCAAAATTACGGCCAAATAAATTATCAGTATTATCCGTTAATGTACAAAAACACGTACAAGCGTAAGCATAGGGGAGATTTTTACTTGTTTGAATCTTCTCCCCCACTCTTAAATACTCTTCAAAACCATAATCACCATAATATTCCATGTAATAAAGGGGATAATCATCAAGTTTAGTTAAACTCGTCAGAATCGCTCTTTCGTCATCGTTTAATTCTATATTAGAGAAGTCGAGGAAATAAATGTAGATAGATAGCGGTATAATAGTGATTATAAGAAGAACCACCACTATTATTGTTAACTTCTTTTTACTTATATGTTCAAAAATTCTTTTAGTTGACACTTTTAAACTCAAAAATTAGATTACAAATGAAACAAAAAAACATTTTGATTCTTACTTTGTTTTTTTATATTCCAATTTCATTAAAGGAGAGACTTAAAAGCCTTTAAAGTTTGGTTCCTCTTTTTTTAGAAATGCTTTAATTCCTTCTTGCACATCTGATGACCCAGAATTCACTCCGAATCCCAACTTTTCAAATTGTAAACCTACTTTAAGTGGAACTTGACTTCCAAACTTAAGAGAGCGTTTTATAACCATTAGAGCAGTGGTAGGGGCAGAGCCTAACAATTTAGCTTTCTCGTGAACACTTTGTTCAAATGTTTCCTCCTCCTCTAAAAAGCTCAAAAAACCCCACTGATACAACTGTTCAGCTGAAAATCTTTCCCCAAAATAGAGCATCTTGGCCGCTCTTCCTATACCTATATACCTTGCCATGCGTTGAGTTCCTCCACCCGCAGGGAAAATTCCTCTCTTTATTTCCGGAAACCCAAATTGAGACCTCTTAGTTGCGATAATGATGTCGCACACTAATGCTAATTCACAACCTCCCCCTAAAGCATATCCATCGACAGCTGCTATAAGAGGTTTGGAAAACTCTTCAATGAGATCAAAGTATTTATGGAATTGATCCATTGCTTGCATCATATGAACAGGAACATTCATTTTAAACCGAGGATCTAATGGAGAACTTAAATCAGCTCCTACAGAAAAAGCCGGTTTTTTTATTCCTTCTGTTCCTCCTCTCAGAACTACACATCGAATTTTTGAGTTTAATTCTAAGTCTTCTAGTACAGTTGATATCTCTTTTAATGTTTGAACGGTAATTGCGTTGAGAACTCTAGGTCGATTAATTGATATGACAGCATAATTATCTAATTCATTGGAATAGTCTATAATAATATGTTTTAGATTATTCAAATCACTCATAATTTAGTTCAACTTTCAATTATGTTTTGGTAGAAAATAAAATAGAAGAGAATATTAATTTCTAGAGGTATAAATCAATTCATCAAGGTATTTCAATTTAAACACTTTACGGATAGCAAGGTTTAGTATTAGGGATAGAGGGATAAATAGTAAATCAAGTAATGCGGAAAGAAGGGCGTAAATTACTACAAAATCAAATATCCAATACAAAACCAAACGATAATAGATAAAATACACTAATAATAATCCAAGAGCCTCGTATAAACCTCCTATTACCAATGCCACTACTTCATTTCTTTTTCGTAGAAGCGAAATTATTAGAACTTGAATTCCACGAGATATTAGAGCAAAAAACAAATAAAACGGTAATTCGTTGCTACATCCAAAAATTACGCAAAGAATTAGTTCACCAAGAACTAAACCAAGCGTGCAAGTAACAAATGAGATCCATGGTTTCAACATTATTGCCGCGGTGTAGATGAATATTGGTGCGAGATACAGGTAATACGTTAAAGTAATCCAATAAAGACTTAGAGGAATAGGAATACCAAGAAATGCAGTACTTACTAAAATTAATCCAATAAATAACGTTGTAACTAATAGGAACCTTTTAGGCTGTAGTTTATCGGAGCAATTGATTAATTCCTTTTTTTCTGTAATATCATTATTCTCAGCCATTATCTTTCCTCCGTGAGAGTTGAGTTCTTAGTTTAAACGCGATGATCGCAACACATCCAATAACTACGGAACCAAAAATTAAACTTGTAAAGATCAAACTTATAAAAGCGGTATCTTCGGGCGTATTTGTTTGGGAAGTGACTAAAGATTCAATATCGTAAGAGTGTAATCCTTTTGAAAATTCCTCCTTTAAATCTAAGACTGCTTCTCTCTCAAAATCTGAATGAGAATAGAGGTAAATTAACCCGTTCTTGAGATCGTTGATATTTGAATACATGGTATAGCTTGGGGCAGTATTCTTTAGTATCAATCGACAATAATCGTGCGTTAATTCGTTCATGTTCTCCAACATGGTCGTAGCAGTCTCGTACCGATCACACTGTCTTTTTGGATGTAAAAGGTTAAAATTAGTTGAAACTATAAAATTACCATTTTTTCGAGTAAAACCTGGTTCTCCAGATGGATCTAAACCCAAGACGATTGCATCACCTGTTCTATCGGCAATATGCATTTGGTTCGTTTCTAATATAAATATGTTATAGTCGTTAATCCAGTTCAATACATCCATGATTGTCGAGCATTCTTCAAGCATTTGTTGAATAGGTGCGCCCATGTAATCCTGTCTTTCAGGTTGTGGATTGCTAACTTGCGTACGAAGTGCGTTCATATCAATGCATAATCCTTGGTCGTTTATTCCTCCAACATATATATCTACATTGTTATGCAGTTTATACCCAAATAACGCCACTCCGTATTTTCCAGTTAAAGAGGGAAAAAACCAGATTCTTCCATGTTTTAATGGATAATCTTCGTTATTTGCGAAAAACACTTCGTCATTTTGAGAAACAGTAAAAATTGTACAAGAATTGGTAATTAGATTTCGATTACTTGCTAAATTAGCTATTGAAATGGAAGAAAGAAATATACCTAAACACGATATTATTAATATAATTAACTTTAACTTTAAGAGTTTCATTTTTCAGTGAATTTCTTTCTAGAATTGCAATGTATTGAATAAATATAGTAAAACATAAAAATTTGATTAGAAAATGAATTCTCTCAGAGTCTTATTGAAAATAATCCAAGTTTTAACATTATAACTTACAATCTAAAAAGTTTTTACGCAAAAAAGATATATTATCATATGGAAAATACCTCTGAAACTATAAAAGAGATTCAGAACAGATACAAAATCATTGGGAGAACAGAAGAATTAAGAAAAATAATATTAGCTCATTCCGTCGGAAAAAATATACTAATTGAAGGTGAAGTAGGAGTTGGAAAGACGACTATTGCTAAAGCAATCGCTAATTTCTTTGACTCTGGTTTTTATAGAATAGATTGCAGCGAGGAGACATTAAACCATAACTTAGTTGGATATTTTGACCCTCCGTTAGTTATTTCTAAAGGTTACATAGAAGATTCTTACATCTATGGTCCTCTTACACTCGCAATGAAAAATGGTGGTTGTTTATTCATCAACGAAATTAACCGGATGCCAGAAAGTACTCAAAATTCCTTGTTAACTGCCTTAGACGAGAAAATACTGGATATTCCAAAATTAAAAACAATTAAGGCTACTAATAGTTTTTTTATCATTGCTACGCAGAATCCTGCGGCTCATGTAGGAGTAACGGTTTTAGGTGAAGCCCTTAAAGATAGGTTCGTATGGGTAAAACTTGATTATCAAAGTCCGGGGGAAGAAATCCAGATTATAACTCAAGAGTTGCAAGTAGAAAACAATCAATTGAAGAAAATTGCCACAATTTCGCAAAAAATAGTTCACTTAACAAGAGAAAGCACATTATTAAGACGAGGAAGTTCTATTAGAGGAGCAATCGATTTAACAAGCTTAATTTATAAGTCTGGTAATTCTAACAGTTCAAAGAATTGGGTTGAAGCCGCAACGATGTCGCTTTACAATAAAATAGAGGTAGACGACGGCGTAACAAAAACAAAATCAGAAATAATAGCAGACATCGTATTATCCATTTTAAACAAATTAGATTTTCAATAATCGATGATTTCTCCCCAATTGAAGGAGAGGAGGAGAATAAACGGTTACACGTTCGTTTAACCAAGAAGATTCCCGACAATGAGATTCTAAGGTACGAAATTATTCGCAAAAAGCGCAAAAAAGCGGATTACTATCAGCATTTAGCCAATACTTTGGATTATAAGCAAATAAAAGAGTTAACTTACCTAGCGATTGAATATAAAAATCTAGAGGCAATAGTGGGCATGTTAAAATCAAATGTGTATGCTGCTACTGACGCCCTTGATTGCGACGAAGGAGTCCGGTTCTTTTCGGAAAAAGCTGAAGAATCCAACACAACCATGGCAGAGGTTTATTTCTTTATTCGCAGACCTATTTCTGATAAATATAGGTTCATTTTCAGGAGGTTAGCGAGAAAAAGTATTCTAAAAATGTCGTTTAAAATAAGCAGTAAAGGGATTAGAGGTAACTTCCGTATAACTGTCCCGCATTACGAAATTGGAAATCCTGAATTCGATTTAGATGAAACTATACAGCATAATCCGATTAAAATACATCAAAAAATTCTTTCTTATAAAGACATATACGGAATTAAACGAAAACGAAAAAAACGAAAAGTGGTTATGATTTTAGATACTAGCGGTAGTATGTATGGTAAACTTTTGCTTAACGCTGCGTTAACTACTTCGGTATTAGCGTACAATATGGAAAAAGAAGATTATGGAATAGTTTTATTTAATTCAGTCGCAATGGTGCTTAAAAAAATCAACGAAAACAAGCCAGTAATTAATATAGTGGACGATATTTTAGATTCTGAAGCAGTCGGTTTTACAAATATTTCACTGGGTCTTGAAAAAGGATTAAAAGAACTAAATAAAATCAAGGATAGGAGCCAGACTAAGTTTGGAATCCTAATAACCGATGGTAATTATAATCGAGGAGACGACCCGTTAAAGCTTGCAAAACAATATCCCAAACTTCATGTAATTAGTATACCTGCTGAAAACGATGCAGATAGAGGTGTCGAGACCTGTAAATCTCTCGCCTCATCGGGTAAAGGAAAGTTTTTTGCAGTTAACAATTACAAAGAAATTCCACGCACTTTAATTGAATTGCTATCACAAACATAAGTGTCTATAAAAATTTCGAAATTCTTTGGACTTTCTCTATATCTATTAAATTTTTATATTACGATTATTTTGATAAATTATGGTAGATAGCGAATCGAACGCCCATAATTTTCCCTCAAGCGGTGGTAAATTTAAGGAATTTCATTCTAATAGGAATATCGGAGTTTTATTATCGTTTGTTTCGCTATTTCTTCTTGGAATATTACCAGTAATTTCAAATAGTCGTCCCTCATCGTTAAATGCCTTAAGTTTCGCTTTTTATTTGTCGTTTTGGGAACTACTTTGCGCATTACCTTTATTTGGATTCGAAATCTTTAAAGTGGATAAAGGAATATTCAGAAGAAACTTAGATTCAAAAGTAAGAAAGAAAACTTATTTAGTTATGGGAACTACTGGTATATTATTCTCTGCTTCGACTTTTTTTTACATTTTTGCGTTTGAAACAGCAGGTACGGTCAATGCTGCGATTGCAATCCAAACCTATCCATTATTTGCGATTCTAATGGAATTTCTTTTATTTAAAAAGAAAAAGCGTGTGCTTGAACTCCTTTTTACACTACTCACAATCGTCGGAATATATTATCTTGGTACTGGAGGAACTTGGCTAATCATCGGATTCTCACCTTGGTTTTCGCTAGCGTTAATAGTACCTATTTTATGGAGTATTGCACATGTGATTATTAAAAACACGCTCGACACCTCTCCTATTACTCCAAATCAAGTTACTTTTTTTAGAGTTCTTATATCTTCAGTTGTCTTGTTTATAATTAGTTCTATTATAAATGGTTCGACTAATGTTTTTATTGGATTATTAAATCCCGAATTTCAACTATTTGGCTTTTTTATGGGACTTGTGTACTACTTGGAACTTGTTAATTGGTTTTACGCGGTAAAACATGTAGATGTATCAGTTGCGAGTACAATTACAACTCCAACCCCTGTAATTACAATGATTTTTGCGTTCTTGGTATTAAGTGAAACTATAGAACTCTATCAGATTGTAGCAATGATCATTGTATTCATCAGTTTATACGGTCTGATTTGGTCTGGAAAGGAGAAAAAACCACCACCTTCAGAATATCGACAAGAATACGATATAATTGCAATTTAATTCCACTTGATGTTTGAATTTAATTTTAAAATAAATCTTTAGATATAATTTGTTCAATTTTTGAATCTAAATCGTCTGTTGGTTCTTTGACACAGCCTATTTTTGCGATTGTTTGAATTCCCGTTGGTTTCATTATTTTAATAATATCGCTACAAATCTTTGGATGACTTTTAGGAGACACACCTGTAGCGAAAACAATGAGTTTTTTCCCTTTAAGATTTAAGTCATTGGTCATTTTTAAAAACGCTTTAAAATCTTTTGCTATTTGAAAATAATGCGTAGGAGTACCTAACCCTATAATATCAAAATCCTTAATAGAGTCGAATTCTTCAAAATTTATATCTTGATAAATCTCTACAACAATATTCAACGATTCTAATCGTTTTTTAATTTTTTCTGCTAAAGATTTAGTATTTCCCGAACGCGTATGATATATTAAAATTGCTTTTAACATGATAAATCTCTAGATTTCATATTGTTTTAAACCAAATTCACTTTAATAAAATAAGGAAAAGCTCAATAATATTATAATGAAAAATATTAATTCTTCAATATAAATATTAAAAATTTATACTGCTCTTGTTTTTTATTACCTAGTAAGATTTAACTAGACCATAAACATAATAGATTTTTTTCTTAAATGGTACGACCTCCGACCGAGCCAAATATTTGCTTAAAATGTAAAGGAGCGCGGCTTCTATGCGGAAAAACTACTTGTCCAATTCTTCTAAAGAAGTCGGTGTTAAAATCTTTAGTTCCATTTGAGTTTGACACATCAAAAAGGGATGTGGATTTGTTTGGTGCGAGTCCTCCAGGAGTATTCGTTGGCCATTTCAACTATCCTAATGTATATTTAGGACCATTGGTTCCGTTTCAGGAGTTTGAACAAAATCTTGGTGTTTCTGATAATTTTGTACTCGATGCTCCCGAATTGTGGTTTGGTAAGAAAATGAACGAAATCATTAAATATCGAAGTAGTTTAGTACGAAATAACTTTGTTACGCATGTTAGAGTGGGAAATATGACTCGTAAAAATACACCTCCTTTAAAAATTCAGAGATTACTCGAATCTTCTCAAGAATTGGCAATGGCGGCACGACCTGTAGATACTGAAACAAAATTGGAAAAAATGAATTTTAGGATGTTAATGGACAATCACGCTCCTCCAATCGGTCCAACTGGAAAAGCTGAAAAGATAAAGATTGTTGAAAACACAAAAATCCATCCTAAAGTGGAATATTGTACCTCTGATAGAGATCTTAAAGCTTCAGAAGCCGTTTCTGAATACCTTTATTTCGACGGCCATGTACCAGAATCTACAATACGTAGAGTTTTCTCTTTAGGATTGTTAGGAGAAAAATCGAATCGCAGGTTAGTCCCAACCAGATGGTCTATTACTGCTGTAGACGACATTATTTCCAAAGCTTTAATTCAAGAAATTAAAAAATTTCCCGAAATTAACGATTATCGAATCTTCGAATCCACATACCTCGATAACCATTTTAAAATTCTTTTATTTCCGGGAAAGTTTATTTACGAGATGAACGAAGTTTGGGCGCCTAATACATTGTGGAATGTGTCTCTCGACGGATATAATAAATCACTGAAACCGCAGATTATGACGGATTTCGAATTTTATAGAGGGCGTAAAAACTATGCAAGCAACATCACTGGAGCGTATTACGCAGCACGAAAATCTATATGCGAATATTTATATCAAATCAAGCGACAAGCGAGAGTTCTAATTTTCCGAGAAGTGAGTGGAGGTTATGTGGTTCCTTTGGGAGTTTGGGTAATTCGAGAAACTTGCAGAGATGCAATGTTTATGAAGGATCCAATAATTTTCGATAATTTTGACGATTCTTTAAAAACTATGGCAGAGGGGTTTATGGTGGATTTCAAATATTGGAGAAACAGTAGTAAAATTATTAATTACATCAAAACTCAAAAGACATTAGATGATTTCATGTAAACTGATTTTTTATTTAATCCTTAGTTTTTAAACACATCTCAACCTCAATTTTTGTTGATTAATTCTTACTTTTCGTATTTTTTCTATTTATACGGACAGCAAATTGTCATTAATAGATTTAAAGAATAAAATCATATATGCAATTACTCATAAAAAAATAGATGATTTATGTTTTTAGACTTTAAAGATAAAATGGAGAAATATGCTGAAGTGGTTTTAAAAGTTGGGTTAAATCTACAGCCAAATCAGCGATTATTCATAAGATCTTCTTACAAATTTGGTGTAAATATTGAGTTAGTTCCTTTTATAAGAATCATCGTAGAGAAAGCTTATAAAATGGGAGCTAGGTTTGTAGAAGTAATCTGGGATGACGAGGAATTACATCGAATTCGGTACGAAAATGCCCCTCGGGATTCATTTGAAGAGTTTCCCCATTGGAGAAACAATTTAGTCACAAAATACTTAAAAAATGGTGACGCTCTCCTTTCCATTCCTTCCGAGGATCCCGATTTATTACTTGATCAAGATCAAGATCTTGTCTCTCAAGTCCAAAGAGCTCGATTAGAGTCAGCGAAAGAGTATGTACCATTAGTTTCTAGCGGAGCCTCTAATTGGTGTATATGCACCGCTCCAAGTTCTGGGTGGGCTAAAAAATTGTTTCCTAATGATACTCCGCAACAACGACTCGAAAAGTTTTGGGATGTTTTATTTAAAATATGTCGTATTGATAGCGAAAATCCTGTTGCTGCATGGACCAACCATTTTGACAAATTAAAACACAGACTTTCATACCTAAATAATAAAAGCTTTTCTTCTTTAAAACTTACGGCTCCAGGTACAGATTTAACCATTGGTTTACCCGACAATCATATATGGAAAGGTGGGCCCTGGGAAAGCCTTAATCACATAACCTTCACTCCCAATATTCCTACGGAAGAAGTATTTACGATTCCTCACAAAGATAAGACGGAAGGAAAAGTTACTACATCCAAACCCCTATATTATGGCGGTACTCTGATTGATGAATTTACTTTAAAATTTTCAAAGGGTAAAGTCGCAGAAGTTATCTCCGAAAAATACAAATCAATTTTAGAAAAGTTTATCAATATGGACGAGGGCTCTAATAGTTTAGGGGAAGTAGCTCTTGTGGCCAATAGTTCTCCAATATCGCAAACGGGTATGTTGTTTTACAACACCTTGATTGACGAAAATGCCTCTTGTCATATAGCTCTTGGAAACGGAATTAAACCTTGTATAAAAGACAGTAACAAAATGAACGATGAAGCCTACGCAGCCGCTGGGGGTAATTCCTCAATGATTCACATTGATTTTATGATAGGATCGGAACACATGAACATAAAAGGAGTTACTAACGATGGAGAGGAAGAAACGATAATGATCAATGGAGAATGGGCGTTAATGATTTAATTCTCCTTTTTAAAGTAACATTTAAACTTATATGAGGTTAAAATGATTTGGAAAACGGAGATCAACGAGATTACAAAGACTAAATATCCCTTAATCATGGCTGCTTTTGCCAGATTGAGTAATATAAATTTTGCGAGTGCTTTTTCGGAAGCTGGGGGATTAGGTATAATCACTGCGCTCAATTATCCCGTAAAAAATTTCAAGCAAGAGCTCGAATCAATAAGATCCTTGACTGATAAACCATTAGGTGTTAACATAACGGTCGTTCCTCCTGAAGTAAGTACGCCACATGGAAAATTAACTGAAGATGATTATCTGAAGTATGTAGAAACAGCTCTTGACGAGGATATTTTGATTTTCACCACATCAGCCTATCAAGCAGGATTCATAGGGAAAAGAGTTAAAGAAGCAGGTTGTTATTGGTTTCATAAGAGCTCTACCATGAAACATGCATTCTCGGCAGAAAAAGCGGGAGCAGATGCTATTACACTAGTGGGGCTAGAAGCTTCTGGATTCAAAAATCCTTATCAAAACACGACTTTAGTGAATCTGACTATGGCAAACCAGTTATTGAAAATTCCAATAATTGCCGCAGGTGGGATTGGCGATGCTCATGGATTTTTGGCTTGTTTAGCGATGGGAGCTCATGCAGTGTGTTTAGGAAGCGCAATTCTGACCGCTGAAGAGTGTCCCGCTCCTCCCACATTAAAAGAATCTTGGCTGCAAACTGATGTGTTATCATCTGATTACTACAAAAAGCTTTATCACTTTTCGTTAAAAGGCACAATGGTACCATCACCCGCAATTAAATTTCAAAAAGAGATTTTACCTCTAAAAGAGATTATTGCTTCTATAATTTCTAACGCAGAAGACCTAATTATCTCCTGGGGATTCAATATTAATAGTATTGACTTTTCAAATACTTGAAACACAGGATTTCTTCTTAAAATTTAGAAAAAATGGGATTATAACTCAATAGGAGTGAGTTCTTTTAATTTCTTAATCCGTTTGAATGTAGGATTTTTAATATAGTATCCTTTAAATATCACATGTTCTACCTCTCCCAAGTAGTCGATATTTTCTAAGGGATTACCGTTAACAACTTACAAATCTGCAGATTTATTTTTTTCAATACTTCCCGTTTCATGTTCGATTCCTATGATTTCGGCGTTGTTTTTAGTTACATAATAAATCGCTTCTTGATTCGACATTCCTGTATATTTTACCAAGTATTTTAATTCTTTCCATACATCGTAATGCGTGGAGTAAGGTAATTCTATTGGAAAAAAATTGAAAACTAAGGTTCTTATTATCGGAGATACTCATATTTCTTCATTCGATGATTTACCAAAGCAAATCCTACAAATATTAAATTTATACGATTGTGTAATACATGTGGGAGACTATACATCAAAGAATATCTTTAAAAGCTTCGATAATTTGAAACCTAATTATTTCAAGGGAGTGTATGCAAATTCAGACCCCTTAGAGATCCGAAAGTTACTTCCTCGCAAGAAAATCATCGAGATATCAAGAAAAAGAGTGGGCATAATTCATCCAGAATCTGGAGGTTCAGAGACTCTCTTGAAAAAGAGAATTCTAAAGGAATTTAGAGATCAAGACTTAGACATTATTGCTTATGGACATACACACGAAGCTAATATTCAACGGAGAGAAAATACTCTATTTATTAATCCTGGAAGAGAGTACATCGACGAGTTTTCTAGTAAACCCTACGCTACAATTGTGATTTTAACAATAGATCAAGAAATTAAGGCTAAAATTATAGAGATAAAATACTGATGTGAATTAAATGTTTTAAAATTGGAGAAAAATGTATTTTTAACGAAATAGTTCTTTATACATATCATTAATTTAAATTTTACCAAATATACAACTAAATTAAGCAGACGTATAAATAAAGAAACCAACAAAGTGAAAGTAATATGACAAATCAATATTTTGGAAAAATTTTATGGATTAATTTAACAGAAGAGACATTTAAAGAAGAAGAAATCAGCGAAGATATCTATCGGAAATATATTGGGGGATATGGATTGGCAGCAAAATTTATCTACGAGAATACACCTAAAAATTACGATCCTTTAGGGAGTGACGCAATTCTCGCCTTTTGTCCAGGATTGTTAACTGGAACCGTTTCTCCCATGACAGGTAGATTTATGGTGGCAGGAAAATCTCCTTTAACCGGTACGTGGGGAGACTCAAACTGCGGCGGTTTTTTTGGTCCCGAAATAAGGAAATGTGGATATGATGCAATTTTAATCAAAGGAATTGCTAATTCTGCTAAAATTGTATCAATTGTGGAGGGAGAAAAACAAATTTCAGACGCTTCAGAATACTGGGGTTTAGATGTCGTTGAAACAGAAGAAAAATTAAAAGATAAGTATGGAAAGGTTCAAATTGCTTCAATCGGTCAAGCGGGAGAAATACTAAGTCTAATATCTGGTATTGTTAATGATAAAGCTAGAATTGCGGGTCGTTCAGGTTTTGGAGCAGTGATGGGCTCTAAAAAATTGAAAGTCGTCGTTCTCAAAGGAAATAAGAAGATACAAGTGAATAATAACGATTTACTTTTGTCGATAACTAAGGAATACAACGATGCAATTAATGCCTCAGAGGTAGGTGCTATAATGGCTTATAAAACATTGGGTACTACTTTCGGCAATACAGTGTCATTTCAGATAAATGACACTCCAGTAAAGAATTGGGGAGGGTCTAAAGAGGATTATCCTAATGTAAACGCTATTTCTGGTGAAAAAATAGTAAAGTTCAAAGAGAGAGCTTACGGATGTTTCTCCTGTCCAGTTCGATGCGGGGCAATTTTGAAAGTTCCAGAAGCAGGTTTAGAAGAAACACATCGACCAGAGTACGAAACTTGCGCAAGCTTTGGCCATTTACTTTTAAACAACGACATAATATCAATCTTTAAAGTAAACGATATATGTAATCGAGCGGGTATAGATACGATATCAGTAGGCGGAACAATTGCATTTGCAATTGAGTGCTTTGAAAATGGTATACTAAGTAAGGATGAGGTGGACGGTTTAGAATTAAAGTGGGGCAATTCTAGCGCAATCATAGAGTTGACTAAAAAAATTATCAATCGCGAAGGAATTGGAGATATTTTAGCAGATGGATGTAAAGTTGCATCGGAAAAATTAGGAAAGGGGCAAGAATTTGCGATTCACTCTTTAGGACAAGAGTTGGGTATGCATTCGCCAAAGTATTACAAAAATTTGGGTGCGTCTTTTGCGTTTGACCCAACTCCAGGGAGACATACATCTGCTTGCCTTGATATGCTTGCTCAAGGACCGTTAATAAAACCTAACGGCATGTTTGAGGGAATAGGGCTCCCAAAGAGGTTTAAGCGACCAGGAGAGGATAGATCAGAGGCAGAGAAGATCGTAGTAGGAATCTGGCAATTTACATGTAGCGTAGGATTGTGTGAATTTGCATATTTTATGCAAAAGTATCCATTGTTTGATATAATAAAAGCAGTCGTAGGATGGGATATCTCTCCAGAAGAGGCAATAAAAACTGGAGTGAGAATTCAAACATTGCGTCAATCGTTCAATTTAAGAGAAGGGATTGATGTCATTAATAATAAACTTCCCGAAAGAGCCATTGGAGTAGATTATCTAGAAGACTTCAAAGCATATTGTGAAAAAATGGGCTGGAATCCGGAAAATAGTTATCCAACTCTAGAAACTCTGCAGGATTTAGAACTAGATTTTGTGAAGATTTAATCTATTTTTTTTCTCTTTTAATCAATTGTCTTTGATATAAGTTCGATTGTATATCTTAGTATATTTATCGTAAAAGTATTAAGGAAATATAAAATTATTAAGAGATCCAACATATAATTTCTTACAAATTCTCATCAAAATCAAGTAGCAGACAATTTATGACCATAGACTCAAACGAAATCGAAAAGGAAACTGTAATTAACCCAAAAAAGATTTTAAGCGTCAGAATAGCGTTAACCGCAATAACTGCTGCCTTGTATATTGCGCTAGGTTACTTATTTCAACCAATAAGTTTTCTAGGTCTTCAATTCAGGGTTGCTGAAATAATCGTGGGTATGTGTATTATATTTCCAATAGAAGGATTGATTGGAAATGTAATTGGTGTATTCTTTCTTAATTTAACATCTCCTTTGGGATTAATCGATCTTATAAGTTGTATAGTAAATATCCCTGCATTATATTGCATCGTAGTTTTGAGAAATAGAGGATATTTTAAGTATGTGGGGGGAATTCTGTATTCAATTATAATTTCTATCTATGTGGCGGTTATTTTACTTATCGTGTTATCATTACCGTTTTGGATAAGCTTTATTCAAGTGCTAATTTCAGAGGTAATACTTTCTACTATTGGGATCCTTGTATTTAGTATAGTTAAAAGTCGATTAAATCTTTCACAGTTTAACTTTGCAAACTAGTAAAAGTATAAATTAAAACTTTCAAAAAATAAACGGAATTAATGCTTTCCGATTTTTAGGATATTCTTCGCCAAATGTCTTTTTGTACCATCTATGATTGCTCCTAGCTCTTGGAATCAGATTAGCACCGGTCCAAAATGCAAATACAAATCCTGGAAAAGAACATGTCATAATTGCCCAGCCAATCCATTCAGTAATTTCGCCTAAATAAGTAGGACAGCTTACATACTCAAATAAACCTCCGTGTGGTATTTTGAAGTCATTTTCTCCAGGCTTTCGCAACCTTCGAATTAAACGGTCTGAATGGAAGTGAATTAAAAAACCTGAGAAAAATACGATTAGACCTACTATAAAGAGAGGGGAAGTGATCCATATTACATCATATCCCCCAGATAGAGTGTTTATCCATCTTCCTTGCAAATAAGCGTTTGCTGTGTTAAATATAATACCCATAGCTATAATTGACCATGGCATTTTACGCTTTCCTCTGATTAAAAGCGGAAATATGAAGCTCCTATATCCATAATGAAACAGAAACAATCCAGAAAATAATAATGTTATAGGGTTGAGTTGATAATTGCCAAATATATATAAAATTACGTATAAAATTACCGTAGGGACTTCCATAATGAACCATCCTAGTTTATCGCTTATTGATGGTCCCCATTTTTTCGAAATATGTTGTCCGTAGCCAGCAGTGATTTTAAGAAGGGTAAAAAAGACTACAACTCCGATAATAACCATTATTATCATAAACCAATTGAAAAATACAATTTCTTCCATATTTAAATCTCCTTTTAACTAATCTAACATCTTAAATATATCTAAATAACTATCTTCAGGATAAAAATTATTTTCATCATTATCATGATTTGGGTACCAAACTTGAGCAAAAAACTTGTTCTTTTTGGCTTGTTCGTCGTAATTCCACGGTGGAGGTAAACACTGAGGACACCAGTGTCCCGCTTTAAGTACGGTGTAAGGCTTTAAATTAAATGGGTGACCAAAGGCACATTTCCATTCAATAGTACTGTATAGGGAACCATCCCACTCAGAAGACAAACATTCCCCACCTCTAAATTTCGCAGTAGCTTGCAGGTCTTCTAAATCTAAGTTTGGTTTTGACTCATCATACCCATGATCAAGCTTTATATGGTCAGGTTCTGGATCAAACAACGGCATATCTACACCCCAAGGAGGAATAGACTCGAAGTCTTCGTAAGAGCCATAAAAAGCAGAAATTCTATTATCTAATTTGTTTTTATACCAATACAGAGTTCCGGTTTTATCCATAACTAATTTCTTTAACTTTCTGTAAGTTATTTTTTGTATCTTTCTTTTAATCCAAGGGAATTTGTTACTAAGCACAGACACTATTTTTAAGTATAGTGGTCTATTTTTTTTTAATCTTTTAATATAATCATCTAACGAATCGCTCCAATTATGTATGTATCTATCAAGAATATTGCTATCGTCTAAGTAGTACATGTGGAAATTCCTCAAAGTGAACCAATTTCGCTCCGTAACTTCATCGATCTTTCCAATGCCGTTCATTTCCAAAAAGTTGTTTAATAAGTCGTAATAATTAATTCGATATGAGGGACCTCCTCCCATATTATAACATTTACGCCAAAAGTCAGAATTCTCAGGGATATTCAAACAATTAATTAAACCTCTTCCCGCGTCTTCAACTGTAATACACTCCATAAAGGTATTTATGGGTTGGTGAAACATTATAGGATCCAGTAAAGACATTAAATTAGGAATTAAAATGAAGGTTTGACGCAGCGATGCCCAGTATCTAAGGTTAGATTCACAAAGAGCTAATTCTGCCTTGACTTTTGAGACTGCATAATAATCCAAAATCGCTGGTTTCATGGGATCTCCTACCCGACCGTGATGGATGGGAGGTAATCTGCTCCCAGTTTGGACAATTGAGCCAATATATATAAATTTAATATGGTTTTTGCCCCCTGGTTGGGTTTCAATTGCATTAATAATAGATTTTATTGCTTTGATATTTATTTTGTTCGTGTATTCAGGATTTAAATCTGCTTCTGGTGAAATTATTGCCATTGGGCAGAGACACCAATCAATCCCGGAGCACGCCTCAATAATATCGTCGTTGTTAACTGCATCACCCCACACTATTTTCAAGCCATTATTAGTTACTATCCCATTTCCCTTAATTGATTTGATGCCACACTTTTTCTCAAATGGTTTAAAAAGCCGTTTATTCTTTTTGGAAGGGCGTTGGAGTAGAACGATGTCATATTTATCCCGCATAGCCCATAGGCGTTTGAACGCCTCAAAACCCATGCTACCACTGGCTCCAGGTAAAAATACTGTTTGTTTACTCATACTAAAGACTTACCTAGTGAAAATTAAGAGACTAACTAAATATCCCGTTTGAATAAGTTAATTTTTCTTTAAAATTCTTACTTAAATTTGAAATATTTACTATTTTTCCTAATTTCTTCTCTCTAATCTATTATATCCTTATAACAATCCATAGGATAAAAATTATCCTCATCTCTATCATGATTTGTATACCAAACTTGTGCAAAAAAAGGATTTTCTTTCGCTTGTTCATCAAAATTCCAAGGTGGAGGTAAACAATCAGGGCACCAGTGTCCCGCTTTGAGTACAGTATAGACTTTCAACTCAAATTCATGATCAAAAGCACATTTCCATTTGATGTTCTTGTACATGTCTCCATCCCATTCTGTTGATAAGCATTGACCACCCCTAAATTTTGCTGCTCCTCTAAGGTCTTCAATATCAAGTATTTCTTTTGATTCATCATAACCATGATCGAGAGTATACCATTCGGGTTCAGGATGCAATTGAGGCATATCAACCCCCCAATCAGGTATAGATTTGTAAGTATCCTTATCCTTATAGAACGCACTTATCCTCATCTCTCTATCATTTTCAATCCAAAATAATGTACCAGTTTTATCTAGTGCTAAAGCTTTCATTCTTTTTCGAGTCTGTTTTTGTACAAGCACTTTAAACCTCTTAGAGATTTGGCACAGTTTTGCTACGATTTTTATGAAGAAAGGCCTATTATTTCTCACAATTTTGAAGTAATTTTCCATGGAATGACCCCAATTATGGATATATTCATTTAGTTCGTAGCTATCATCAAAATATTGCATATGAAAGTTTCTAAGTGCGAACCACTTGCGCTCTGTGACATCATCTATCTTTCCAACGCCATTTATTTCCATTGCTTTATTCATAAAATCATAAAATGTGATTCGACAGAATGGTCCACCCGACATATTATAACATCTACGCCAAAAGGTAGAATCTTCTGGAATATCTAAACAGTTAATTAAGCCTCTACCTGCATCTCGGGAGGTATTATTTTCCATAAATGAATTAATTGGTTGATGGAACATAATTGGGTCCATAAGAGACATTAAGTCTGGAATCATAACCATCGTCTGCCGCAATGAAGCCCAATATTTTAAATTTGATTCGCATACAGCCATTTCTCCACGAATTTTTGTGGTCGCGTAAAAATCAAAAACACTCGGTTTCATTGGATCACCAATTCTCCCATGATGGATTGGTGGTAAGCGATCTCCAGTAGCAGCAACTGTTCCTGTATAAATAAACTTAATATGTTCAGCGCCCCCTGGTTGGGATTCAATTGCCTTGATAATGTACTTAATCGCAGTAGTATTTACTGCCTTCGCCGTTTCAGGATTGCGATCTGCAGCCGGCGATATAAAAGCCATTGGACAGAGACACCAATCTATTCCGGAACACGCTTCTACGATATCATCGTAATTGGTAGCATCTCCCCATACTATTTTCAATCCATTTTTCGACACTACTCCATTTCCATTAATTGGTTTTATCCCACATTTCTTTTCATAAGGTTTAAATAGTTTTTTATTCTTTTTTGACGGACGTTGGAGTAAAATGATGTTGTATTCATTCGTCTTATGCCATAGTTTTTTAAACGCTTCGAAACCCATGCTACCGCTGGCTCCCGGCAAAAAGACTGTTTGTTTATTCATTATAATTCTTTTCTAGTGCAACTAAGATATGATCTAAATATCCCGTTAGAATGAGTTAATTATTCCTTATTTATGAAGTTTTTACGATTCAGAATTATATTACTAAATAAGAAAAAAAAAGTAGAAGTGAATTTACTTCTTTTTAGTTAAGTACGCTAAAAGCAAATGAAATCCAAGGCCGATACCCCAACCCAGTATTGCAATCGGACTCCATAGAACTCCTACGGGTACCATAAGGTTAAGAATCACTAAATACACGCATGTTGGGATATAAACCGACAGATGTATCGTAGCCGTCCACATTAAAAAGGCTCGGATTTGCTTGTATATTATGATAAAGAACGAGCCGTGAACGAATACTCCTATTAGCCATCCCATAGCTATGTGTACTAAAACGGTCATTACTATTCCGTAAATTGCAAATTGTATAGCGAATAAAATAAGTCCCCCTACATATACAAGGATATGCGCGATGAGAGTCCATTGCCAAAATATCAACCAACTACCTTTCAAATATATCTCAAATTCTTCCAATTGTTGGACAGGTCTCGTTCGTACGACCTGAGTCGCATCAGCAATGAGTTTATCCCATTTATATACTATAAACGCGTGTACAGCGATGACTATTCCCCATAATACAAGGGGAAATTGAATCCAAATTTGAGTTGTCATAGGAGTAAACTGAAGAATAATGAAATAGACGGTATAAGCGATATATCCGATGATATTCAAGTAAAAGAGTTTTACAAGACTTCTTTTTTTGGTTTCAATAGCGAATAGGTAATACGATAGCACATGTAACCCTAAAAGGATTGACCAATTGCCCAAGGTGTAGTAATAATAGTTAGTAATTGAACCTCCAATTCCAACTGTTATACCTGGTATAATATAAGATACAGGAATTAAGATGTTACCAACAACAAAATAAGCAATATGAGCGAAAAGAAACCAAAACTGCGAAAGAATCAAATTTACTGCTCTTTTGGAATGTTTCTCAGAATACTCTGGAAACTTAGCTCTTATCCGACTAAGTTGCTCAGTAAACAGCATGTTCCAGGTGAAGAATCCAAATGCGTGAAATGTAAAACCAAGACCCCATAACAATAAAGGCCACAACACCCATGGAATGGTAGGAGTAAATCCTATGTTTAAAACGATTAAATAAACATTTATAATCGAGTAAAACCACGCATGAAACACGAAAAGGATTCCGCATAACGATTCCTTCCTGACATTTGTTAAATAAGCACCCTTATCGTTAAACTTTAAATAAGCTAGCGCG
>JAHPYY010000156.1 GCA_019058515.1 Promethearchaeota archaeon | reverse complement strand
GTTTTGAGGAAATTATAGATGGTATTTTGAACAATGGAAGAATCGCTGAAGTTGAGTTAAAAATCCCTATATTGAAGATTTACAAAAAAGACTTCATGAAGTCTCAGTCTAAAATTGCTAAAAAGGGTCTAGTTTTGTCAGAAACTGATCTTCGCAAAGTACAAGATAAGAAACCAGAGTGGACATCCAAAAGACTGCCTAAACAAGTGATTAACCAAGGATTTCTCAATAAAAAGCAGTACGAGATTGCTCACTATGCCGATGGTTTTCACACAGTCACTAACATTTCAGAAGAAGTAGGAATACCTGAAGCTGAAGTGCAGGTAATCGTTGACAGTTTAGATAATTTGGGTTTGCTAATATTCATTGAAATAAAATAAATAAACAAATTTAAATAATTAGAAGGAATTTTAAACTACTCCATCTTCTTCACTTCATAGTTGAAATCTTTTTTATAAAATTACCACATATAACCTTTCTTTAGGCTTCTTAACGGAAATTTAACACTAAATTTAATTAAAAATCTCTAAATGACTCATTCAAATTAAAAAATAATAAAAATACAGTTTTATTTTAATTTATAACTGACTCTCCTAATTATACAAATAAAAACATCGTTTCTTGGAAGATTAAGTTAAAAGAAATTCAATTGTTAGACAAATAAATTTAGTAATACGAAAATTATGTTGTCTCGTAAAAGGAAAAGACTAATTATTTTAGCGGTTGCGATAGGTTACTTCATTAGTTTTTTATTCAATATGGTTTCTGCAGTTGTACCAGATCCGAAATATTATGAACAAAGTTTTGCTTCTACATATTCTCTTTATAATGGAGATAAGACGATTGATATAGATTTTGTTTCGAATCCTCAGTTAGATGATACTTTAGTGTCTTTAAACTTTGGTGAAACATTAAGGACTTTTAATTTTTCAAGTGAAGGATATTTTCTCAACGGCTCGACTATAACAATATATCAATCATTATTTTGGGTAGATTTAGGTAATAGTGACTATGTCGACTTATCTGGATCTAAAATAATGATAATTGATCTTATAGGTATTTTAGGAAATTCATTCGAGATCTACGAAATGCACATTATCGAGAAAGATGTGTATTGGGCAGACGTACCTTCTTTATGCGGAGCACAAGCATCATACATCATCGAAATTTATGATGAAGCAGGAATAAGAAAAGCAAAAGGGATGATTGATTATACATGTGGGATGTTGTTTGAATTAAGTATTGGAAATCAGAATTATAGCGATTTAAAGATAATTAATTCAAACTATATAATCTCAAAAAATCGACTTATCTCTCTTATAGGATCGTTTATAGCAATAATAGGATTTCCACTTCTTACTTATATATATCTCAAAAGAAAAAATGACGACAAGAGCAATCTTGAATCAACTGTTATTTTAATGACATATGGTCAGATAGCTATTTTTATTGATCTTTATTTTGATGTGTGGTTATATGCTACAATAGGATTATTTGGCAATATTTTACTTAAGACTATATTTCTTGGTGTGGGATTACTTTATAGTTCATATAGAGATATTTCTGAAAAGTGGTCGATTTTTTTAATAATAGAAATCTCGTTTTTACTGGCGATGCATTTTTTCGTGGGAGAAGATTATCTTGGATTGCTAACTGCTAATATTGGAGCATTAGGATCTTACTTATGTTTTGTATATTTGTTTGAATTTGATAAGCAAGATAATAGGTCAATATTAAAAAAAGGTTTCTACAAAATATTTGGAAACAAGATAAAATAATGAAAATTTTAATCTAATAATAATTTCTTTTTTTTTACTGATTTTTGTCATCTATACAAATACATGAATCTTTCCATGAAATAAATACAAACTTGATTATAGTATCCAGGAAAGTAAAAATCAAATGCATGCCCTCCCCAATTTAACCAGACAATTGCGCAGTCACTACGGTTGTAAGTGGAATATTTTTGTTTATATTGGTTTATATCATAAAAATAATTAATTATATCATGGGTTCCTTGGAATATTAAACAAGGAGGACTACTTGAATCAATCAGACTTACGGGGTTTTTGTATTCCTCCCGACTCTCAACTCCAATAAACGACATTAAACCATTAGCAGGGTAAAATGGGATATACCCTTTTATTGTGATCTTTGAACTAAACAAATCCGTATTATTACCTTTAGTCATAGCTAAAGCAAGAATTGAGGCTAAATGGCCTCCAGAGGAACCTCCACTTATAAAAACGGAATTTAAATTAGCCTGATATTCGATCGGATAATTTTCAAGAAACTTAGTGAATAATCCAATATAATACACCATGTCATCTATAGAATAATTACCTAAATTATTCTTAGGGGTTATTGGATCTAAAACTGAGAGATATGTCTCAAATAGGGGATATTGAATATCAAATACAATAAAACCCTTACTGGCAAAATATTTATTCATAAGCATCATACTCAATGGTCCTTTATCACCAATAATCCACGCTCCTCCATGAATTCTTATCAAGACAGAATGATTCCCATACAGATCACCCCTCTCTCTCGGAGGTAAATACATATTGAAATACAGTTTTAAACCTTTGGAAGAATTCTCATAATATAAAATATCGGTTTTTATTTCGCAATTCATAGCTGGCATTCCAAAAAAATAGTAATTTAGATTAAATGGAGTTGATAATAGTTGTGCTGATATCTCAGAAGGTATATTTTTTTCCCAATCTGATCCAAATGCATCAGAAAAACTCTTTTTCCCGTTCTCAACACTATTTGGTATGGAAAATACAGGAATTAGCAAAATTATCGATATGCAAATGCCAATGACTTTGAAGATTTTTATTTTTTTAGAATTCCATTTCTTAAATTTCAAATTTAGTAACACAAGAGTATTTCCAAATAGGATTATTGACCAAAAAATTCCAAATTGGGAGGCTAAAACTACAATTAAGAAAGTTACTATCTCAAAAGAACCAAAAAGAGTACAAGCACAAAAAATCAAAGAAATGATGTAAACAATGAAAACTATTTTCTCAAATAACTTTACGAAACTCTTATATAATTTTTGATATACTTCATACTTCGAATTTGCTTTAATTGGTTTATTTGAACTACGAAAAAGAGTATGATTTAAAATAATAAATGCAGAAAAAACTAAAAAAATAATATAAACACCTAAATAAAAACAAATAATTAAAAAAGATAAAATTCTATTGAAATAGGCATTATTAGAAATTGGAGTAGCCTTTAATGCATTTAGAAATAAGATTAGAAAAAGAAAAATGATACTAATTGAGCAAAAAATGTAATTAGATTTAGTTATTACTCCTCTATTTGCAAATTTACTAACATTTTTCGAAGTGATAAATATATAATATAAATCTAGGTAAATAGTAATAACTGGGAGTATTCCTAATAAGTTTGAAAGTAATGAATCTAAATCATAATAGAGGTAAATAAAAACGAAACTTATAGCAAATATATTTAGAAATATTAACGTAATGCCTATTTGCTTAAATTTTTGTTCGCCGTTGTTCATATTACAGGATAGGTCATTAATTAAATAATCGATATTAATATAACATTAAGAAATGGTATTAAAAGTCATGATTTTAGTCAACCTTAAATTGATGATTGATTTAAACTTTGAAGGAAATTTTAATAATAACATTTTTGTGAAACATCAACAAAAATGGAACTTAGTAACTTAGAATCTGATATTACCTTATTTGCTCAACATTAATCTGAATACAGATTTCATTTATATATTTTGAATTGTGAAAGAAAAACATACAGTTGTAATTTGTATGGATTATCCATCATTATTTACATAAATGTATAATTTTCGACTAATACTGATAGCCTAATTAATTGATATGAGCTGTAAAATTCAAAATATCAAACAAATTAGTAAATATTTATATATTAGAGTTTTTATTTTTTTATATACTAGTTCAATCTATGTGGTAAAAAGCCACTTATAGCTATCTGAATGATTAAAAATGGGAATCTTTGATTTATTAAAAAAAAAATTGAAAGGAAGTCCCAATAAATGCGTTATTTTAGGTCTAGATAATAGTGGTAAAACTACAATAATATCTTTTTTTCAAAAGGGGAGATTTGTGGAGCATACCCCTACAATGGGGAAATCGATAAAAAAAATAGATATTAAAGGAATTTTAATATCTATTGTCGATGTAGGAGGACAGGTTGATTTTCGAGATATATGGGTCGGGGAACTTGAAAATGCTAAATGTCTTGTTTATGTGATTGATAAAACTGATAAAAATCGTTTCACAGAAGCTAAGATAGAATTAAATAAACTAATGCAATTAGTGGTAAAAAAAGATATTAAACTACTGATACTTGCCAATAAACACGATCTTCCTAATGCTGTCTCATTAGGTGAAATTATTAAACAATTTGACTTAACTACAATCAGTTCTGAATTTGAGATATTAAACATCTCTGGAAAAACAGGTTATGGCCTTATGGATGCTCTTGCAAAAATAATCTCATTTTTAATAAATGAACCAGTTCAGAAACACATTTTTGGTAAAATTGTGTCACTTTATAACAAAGATCGAGAAGTTTTATTAACACGTGGAGTAAATGACAACGGAATTCAAAGTCAGTTGAAAAACTTTGAAATGGAAATAAACACTATTCCCGAGGAATTCAAAGTCTATTATAAGGATTTTCGAGATAATCAGAAAATTATATTTCTAAAATCATCTCAATTTATTGGTTCTATTTTATGGAGTTCAGATTTAGGGGTATCGATAGATCAATCTGAGAATGTTTTATTTGAGTTATTAGAACATCTTGAAAACTTAACAAAATCAAATGACAATAATGATATAATTTTCTATACAGAACATTATTTAACAAATATTATTTAGGCTGATTAATAATGAGTATTGCAAAACTTAACATTATTCAAAATATTTGTTTAAGTAGGCTGGGCGGATTTATTGGATCAAGTCCAGAGGTTCTTTGTTCACATCCATTAATTGAATTAGATGAGAATACAGAAAAAGAATTTATATCAAAAGTCATTCCAGAAGGTATTGAACCAAATTGCTTTTCTCTAGATAAACTTAAAAACAACGAGATGTTGCTTTCCTACTCTTTTTCGATTAAAAGCTCAGAGAATGATAAAATACGTAGTGATCTTGCTGCAATTTCTATAATTATTGATAATAATCGAATTGATATTAACGATTTGAAAATATTGTTAAAACATCTTATTGATAAAATTGTAGAAGGCAAAATAACAACATCCATGTTAATGACCTCCTTGGAAATAATATACAATGGCATCAATAATCGAGATCAAATTCAAATAGGTAATTTAAATATTGATATTTCTGAGTTAATTAGAGAGAAGAAACTATCATTCTTGAAGAAGAAACCAAAACAAGATTTACGAGGAGGAAGAATTTTTTAAATGGATCTTTTTCTATTTTATTTCTCAAGCGTGAATTCTGTAATATCTCTCTTTTTTATTGTGATGTTGTACAAATTACTGAAGAAATATCTTTATATAAGAGATCAAGGTGGTGCAAAAGACAAAGTCAGGTTATTTATTCTACTAATTTTCCTAAATTGGTTTATTGGATATATTTTAAATTTAATACATATTGTATTGTTCAATTCAAGATTTAGTATGGCAGAATTAAATATCTACACTGTGATCATAGGTTTGATGGTCGCCATATCTGCGTCTCTCGTATTATATACCTACGGACTAGACATCCTCTACTTTACTCACTGGATATTTTACATAGGATTTCTATTATATAATATTTTCACTGGATCGTTTACTCTACTCATTTGGTATCTTTATTTATTTGTCGGGATTATTGTTTTTATTATTTTCTGCGTCTACAATGGTATCAAATTAAAAGAAAATAAACTATTGGGGATGGGTGTCTTTTTTATATTAAGTTTTTCTCTATTCCCTTTTCAAGATAACATATTTATTTTTTATTTGGGATTTGTGGCTGTATCCCTTTATGGTTTGGTTTATACTATGGATAAAATTATTTTTTTCAAGGATAAAAACGAGGAGATATAATTGGAAATAGTTTCAAATAATATTTTTTTCTTAAACTTTATGTATTTAATATTACTAATCTTAGGATTGAGTTTCTATATAATCAACAATAGAAAGTCGATGGATAAAGTAAGGGTAATTTTTTTCACGAATTTAACAACTTCTATTCTTTCTTATTATCTATATTTACTCTCAGCATTAAATTCATATATGTTTAATTCCCAAAGCTATGAAATTAGCATAGCCGTCATTATTTTTTTCATAATTATGATAATAAACCTTCTCTTTATCGTGTATCTTTTTAAGAAAAGATATTGGTATACTGCTCCTTTAGTTCTCTTATTCTGGATTTATTATGGATTCTTTATTGATAACAAGCTATCAATTGAGTTTGTATATCTAATTTCTATAATAGGGATAGTTGCAATTGTATCAGTTCAAATTTTTTACAGTATAGCAAAAAAAGATGGAATTATTTTCTCTTACGGAATTTTCCTTTCTATTTATACAATAGAACTCTTTATAAATCTAATATTCCACAGTGCTATTTTATTTTTTATTTTGTCCTTATTAGCATCACTCATATTTAACCTAGGTACATTGACAGTTTTCGATGTTTATTTATTCTATGATAGAGAAAAAAGAAAGGAAGTAAGGGAGAATTGGAGTTCAAATAAAATAAACATCGGTGAACCTGTAAAACAAGTTGAAATGGAGAATCTTGAAGAGAAGGAAGTATTAGTAATTTGTCCAATATGTAACAGTCGTCAAAAAGAAAAACTTTCAAGAGAAACTCTTAATAATATATATAATAAGGGAAGATCAATTGTAAGTATATATATCCCAAAAGACCATTGTTGTGATCATAATTTTATTGCATATATGGACAAAACTTTTTCTATAAGGGGCTACGCTGCAATAGATGTGATTATAGAAAAGACAGATATCACACTATAATCATATTATCTTGTACTAGTGTTTAAAGATTGTATTTTATGTACGACCGCAGCAGGTAAAATGACAGAAATAAGATAACCCACAAGGCTTTAAACGACATTATAGATAAATTTATAGAAAAACACGGAGAAACCATAAAATCTTGGTCTGGTGACGTCAGAATATTCAATGGTTTCGAGGATATTATAGACGTTATTTTGAACAATGGAAGAATCGCTGAAGTTGAGTTAAAGATCCCTATTTTGAAGATAAATAAAAAAGACTTCATGAAGTCTCAGTCTAAAATAGCTAAAAAGGGTCTCGTTTTGTCAGAAACCGATCTTCGCAAAGTACAAGATAAGAAACCAGAGTGGACATCTAAAAGACTACCTAAACAAGTGATTAACAAAGGATTTCTTAATGAAAAGCAGTACGAGATTGCTCATTTGACCGATGGGTTTCACACAGTTAATGACATTTTAGAAGAAGTAGGAATACCCGAAGCTGAAGTGCAGGTAATAATTGAAAGTTTAGATAATTTGGGTTTACTAAAATTCATTGAAATAAAATAAACATCAAATTTAATAAATAACTAAAAGGAATTTTAACCTACTTCATTTTCTTCAACTCCTGGTTGAAATCGTGGTTCAATATTTAAGATTACCACATATAACCTTTCTTTAGGCTTCTTAACGGGAATTTTATACTAAGTTAAATTAAAGCACTCCAAATTCAAAATTATGTTAAGGTGATTCCTTGGTTTCCACCTGACACAGTTAAAAACTCAAAAATGGAAATTTTATTTGATAATAATAAGGTTTATACCATCTGATGTATAAATACAGTTATCTATAAACACCTGTTTTTAGCTTACTTATCTAAGAAATGAATGTAAAAAAAATTAATGACAATATTTTTGAAATTTCACCAAAAAGAATTATGGTAAGAGTTGGTGATTCGATAAAAACCTTTCAAATGAAAGTACCCGTTCATATTTACGCTAACGACTATATTTTAGAAAAAATTAAGCAAGACAGAACCCTCGACCAAATTTCAAATGTAGCGTGCCTTCAGGGTGTTGAGAAACATGCTATTGCACTATCAGATGCCCATCAGGGGTACGGATTTTGCATTGGTGGTGTCGCTGGAACAGAAGCAGAAAGCGGGGTTATTTCCCCTGGTGGCGTGGGTTACGATATTAATTGTGGTGTTCGTTTACTAAGAACAAATTTAATGGAATCTGATATTAATAACATCTTACCCAATTTATTGGATAGCATTTTCCAAAACATTCCAAGTGGGTTGGGTTCAAAGGGTAAGTTAAATATTTCCTATTCCAACTTAGATAATGTTTTAAACCATGGTATGAATTGGTGTTTAGATAAGGACTATGCTATTGAAGAAGATCTATCCCACTGCGAAGATCAAGGGTGTATTGATGGTGGAGACGCCTCGCTAATTTCACAAAAAGCAAAGCAAAGAGCGATAAAGCAGTTAGGATCCTTAGGAAGTGGAAATCATTTCTTAGAAATCCAAAAAGTTGACGAAATTTATGACAAGATCATAGCTCAAAAACTAGGTATTTTCAGCAAAAATCAAATAACAGTAATGATTCACACGGGAAGTAGAGCCCTCGGACATCAGGTGTGTACCGACTCCCTGCGAAATGTTGAAAGAGCGATGAAAAAATACGATATTGAGGTTCCTGACCGGGAACTTGCATGTGTTCCCGCTAATACACCCGAGGCTAACGATTATCTTAGCTCGATGGCTTGCGCTGCTAATTTTGGCTTCTGTAATAGACAATTAATAACCCACTGGGTAAGGGAATCATTTCAAAATGTTATTAAAAGAGAATTAGACGCTTTAGAGTTATATTTAATTTACGGGGTGTGTCATAACATTTTAAAAATCGAGGAACATAAAACTGAGGGGGGAAAAAAGGTAAAATTAAATGTTCATAGGAAAGGAGCTACTAGAGCATTTCCCCCAGATCATCCTGCCCTCCCTACTGATTATAAGAACATAGGACAACCAGCGCTAATCCCAGGAACTATGGGTTCCGCGTCATATCTATGCGTAGGTAAACCTGATGCAATGAACCTCTCCTTTGGATCTACGGCACATGGTTCAGGCAGAATTATGTCAAGAGCAAGAGCTACTAAGCAATTCTGGGGAAAGACAATTAAAAGCGAATTAAAACAAAAAGGTATACTTATTAAGGCTGCTTCTATGAAAGTTATCGCCGAAGAGGCTCCAGGAGCGTATAAAGACATAGATCAAGTGGTTCAAGTTAGTCATAATTTGGGAATAGTCGAAAAAATTGCTAGATTAGTTCCTATAGGAGTAGTAAAAGGCTAATTGAATTCTTTTTTTTGGTTGATTTTAATTCCAATTTGAATTTAATTATTTAATCTCTCTCAATTTAATAAATCAGTATAAGAAATAGCGGGCTATGAGGGATTTCCGTAGTTGTCCTATTTGGGTAGACTATTCGAACCCTCGACCTTCAGGTTAAGAGCCTGCTGCGCTACCTGCCTGCGCTAATAGCCCATATTTAATCGTAACAACGCAGATGGAGGGACTCGAACCCCCGAGCGCTCACGCGCACCGGCTATCTTGAATCTAATATGTCGAATACTCAAGGCCGGCGTCTTACCAGCTAGGCTACATCTGCTGTGTTTTATACTTTTTTTCTCAATGTTTAAGGCATATGCCTTAGAAACTTAAATCTAGGAAAATTTATTATTTTTTCGATCAAAATAACATCTAATCACATCAATGTTTTTCCGTATTATGAGAATCTATGTAAATACTTGAGGAAAAATATAAATTTTACCTTTCATTTACTCACAAGGAGGTATAAATATGAGCGGAGCAAAAGATTTCAGATACCTAATCCCAGAACGGATTTTTAAAGAGATTACTGATAAAGCTGCAGAAGAACTCCCCAATATTGTTCACGGATGGTTATTTGCAGATAGGAAAGAGAATTTTGGAATTGTTTCTAAATATATCATGAACACGGATTTGAGAAAAACGAAAAACCACGTGAAACCTAGAAGCTGGATGAGATATAAAAAGTCTAAAATCTACAACATGCGTAAGTTTAAAGAAGAACTTGGCGTAGATATCGTATGGCAATGGCACTCCCACCCTTCTGGTAACGAGAAGTTGCACGCAATAGACAAGAGGATTTTAAAATATCTTAGTAATGGGGTTATGATTATTGTAGTTCCTGCTATAGCCGAAAAAAGTCAAAAAGCCCATCTAGTAGGATGGTATTACGATAAACGCTACACGAAAAAACCCATCATTGAAAAGATGGTATTTGAGATAATTTCTGAATAGTCTAGTTTTAGTTTTCTTTCATAGATCCGTTTCAAATTTCATTTTTAACACTTTATTTGGGATCTATTTGAACGAAATCGATTTTTAAAGAAACTATTTCTGACAAAAAAGTTTTAAATCAAATTGATATAATCAAGACTACTAACATCAATATTAAACAATTAATGTGATGTATAATGAGTGAACCCAATGTAAACAAAGATGATATAGAGAACGAGAGCGGAGCTACTAGTCGATACTTGCAGATCGATATTCTTAAAGCGATCATGATCATACTAGTCATTTTTGACAACACTGTATCGTGGACGATAAAAAATACTTTGGCGGTTTCTTTTTGGGAACGGATTTGTATACCTGTGCTGCTCGTAATTTTAGGATTCAATATGGGATTATCTTTCAGAAGAGAAGGAGCTGACTCATTAAAAGAGCTGTATTCGTGGAAATACTTTAAAAAAAAGTTTTGGCGCTATCTTTTCCCTTTCCTTTTGCTGTACCTTGTTTCTACTTTAGTAGGATTGATAATCTACGGGTTTAACATAGTTCAATTGTTCGATAAACAGTATTTTGCGTTTGATTGGGAATTAAGCCATTTATTTATAGGAATAATGCCAATGTGGGGTCCCGGTAATTGGTTTCTTCCAGTCCTTTTCGGTTCTGTCCTTGTTATGCCACTTCTTTACAAAGGAATGACCAAACAACCAATCATTACGCTTGTTGTGTGTTTTCTCGTAGAACTTTTCCTCCATATTTTTATCTTCGTATTCATAGGAGGTCCGCCATTTCCAACATGGGAAGCTTACTATGCTTGGCATGAAATCTACATGTTTTTTGCCACATGTATTCTATTCTACCTTCCTGGAATAGGGTTAGGCATGTACTTTTCATTTGATCACGACATTAAATCTAAAAGAAACGCCTTCATGTGGATCTTGGCTCCGATTAGCATTTTTTACATAGTAATTCATCAATTTTTCCCCGAGTACCGGATTTGGTTTCTTAGAGGGGATTTTCACTTGCTAATGGCTCCCTATGCGGCTTTAATTTTCTTGATTGGCATGAGATTTTTACCCAAAAAATCGGAAAATGTAATCTTGAAAGGAATTGCTGTTATTGGTAAAGCATCCTACCACATCTTGTTAACCGAAATATTTTATCTCGCAATCGTTATAAGCATATATGACAATCATTATTGTGCTAGTATAATCGGCATTACACTGACAAGAAATGATCTCTGCATTCTTTATTGGATCGTAGATGTGGTCATTATTGTTCCCCTCGGAATATTATGGTATTTCGCAGAAAAACGCATCAGAGACTTAAGATTAGCAAGGAAAGCTGGCTAATAATATAGAAATTTTCCTATTAAATTCTTTTTTTTTTTTTGCTGTTGGGATTCCATCTTTTTGTTGATAAAGAAGTAGATTTAATGAAAAAATATTAAAATTTTAATTCGTTATTATAAAAGTATAACCGCATAGGAACTGCAAGCGTCGCTTAGCCTGGTAGTATAACCAATACGTGCCAAAAGCGCCGGATTGCTAATCCGGTGTCCATCGGATCCGTGGGTTCGAATCCCACCGCTTGCGTTTAAAATGGGCCAGTGGTCTAGTGGTTATGTTCCGTGAGCGAGTCTCAAGGATAATATACGTCGCGCTTACACCGCGAAAGTTCGCACGGCTATATCCGTGCCACCGAGTCGGTCAGGAGTTCAATCCTCCTCTGGCCCACCATTTCCTAACATTTCCTTAATTCTATTAGGTTTTAAAACGCTAAATTTAGCCCTTAACCTTTTTCCTATGTCTGAAATTATCCCGGGAGCTTCTGTTCCTTTTTTCAAAAGAAGCAAATGATCCAGAAATCCAAACTTTTCAATGAACACAATGTCTCTATAATGTCCGGTTGATTCTAAACTACGCTTAAGTTGCGATTTGGTTTCACCTATTACAAATAATCCTTCGATATCTTCATTAATTATTTTATAGTAAAAATCAAGGTATTTTGTATCCATTTCTACTTCCAACTGATTTTTAATCTCATTTTTATCGATAACTCTAACCCAAACAGGAGCGTTATCAATAAAATCGAAGGTTTTAATGATATTACTCAACGATATTTTTTTGTTATTACCTAATTGACGCCTTAGTGTATTTAGGCTTAATAATGGTTCTATATTAGGACTGAAAACTCCACAATCAACAAATATTCCAAAACCAACCTTGCCAACCTCTAGTAATCGACCCTTTAAGGCATCTCCAATTTGAATACCTGAAAACTGCTTAATAACTCCCATTTCCTTTGACAAATAGTTATAAACAAAAATTTCCTCTGGTCCTTCAATAGCGATCTCCACCCGTTTATCGAAATTTCTCAATTTTCGAAATTTTATCTTAGTATTTCTAAAACTTGTAGTTAAACCTTTTATATATTTGATATATTTGCCGATAGCTTCTTTCTGGTATTTTTTATCTGAGATCAAACCAAAGGTGTCTAATAAAACTATATTTTTAACCATTTGTTGCGAGCCATCCTTTCCTATATGGGAGTTTTTGCAAAAATAAACAATTTGTTTGTATTAATTGTTATGAAAATTTTTATATTTACGAATTTTTATCAATGGTTAAAATAACAATGAGTTTTTTTAAATATGACTGAAGATATTTTCCAAAAATATAAGGAACAATTAAGCGAATACGAGGGAATAGAAGTTATTATATTGCTTGATAAAGATGGAAATGTATTAATTAAATCTTCGGATATTGACTTTTCGGATATAGATGGCCGAGAATTCCTTGATTCATGGCGTAGTCGTAAATCTTCTATAAATTTTCTAAATTTTAGGTACGCTATTCTAAAAAACGACGAATTACAGCTCGCTGCAAAAAATATCGCACAGGGGAAAGGCAATATCGCCGGATCTAAAACGAAGAACGGCAATTATCTAATCGTCCACATTTCTAAAGAGACGGGTATGATCTTGTTAGAGTGGGCGATATTAGTCAACAAGGTAGGATGGAGTTAAGACATTATCTAATCGTTCATGTATCAAAAGAGACAGGCATGATCTTGTTAAAAGGGCTATTTTAGTCAACAAAGTAGGATAGAGCTGAAAAATAATTATAGAATCCACATTGTACCCTATCCAACCTTTTTTTTTAGTTTCAAATAGTCTTAATCTTCTCTATGATATGTTAAATTGCGACTTTATGAGGAGTATTTTTAAAATAAATAAATAAATTATTTATTCTATTTCGTATTAGGAATCCTATAAGTTGAAAAATTTTTATATTAATATTTTATAACATAAAAAATAACATAAGCGAATTGATTTAATTATTAAAAAACTGATTACCATTAAATATACTAATCAAATAGTTTGAATTTAAATAGGTGAATAATCAAAAATGTTTCAATCTGGAGCTCGAGGATATGATATGGCTATTACGCAATTCTCTCCCGAAGGAAGATTATTTCAAGTTGAATATGCGATTGAAGCTGTAAGGAGAGGAGCAACTGCTATTGGGTGCCGTAATTCAAAATCTGTAGTTTTTGTTGTGGAAAAAAAAAGCTCAGAACTTCAAGAAACAATTGGTTCTGAAAAAATATTTAAAATAGATGATCATATTGGTGCGGCTATTTCGGGATTAACTGCAGATGCTAGAGTATTAATCGATCGAGCAAGAGTTCAAGCTCAAGTAAACCTTTTAAATTACGATGAAAAAATTACGGTTAAAGACAGTACCTTAAATATTTGCGAGTATCTCCAATTGTTTACTCAGAATGCTGGAGTAAGACCTTTTGGAGTTTCATTATTGGTAGCTGGTATCGATTCCGATGGAAAGGCTTCTCTTTATCTAACTGATCCTTCTGGGGCAATGTGGGGTTATAAAGCATTTGCAATTGGCTCAGGGGCAAATGAAGCTCGAGCATTCTTAGAAGAAAACTATAAGGACGATTTATCTGAAGAGGAGTTAAAAATTTTACCGTTGAAAGCATTAAAAGAGGTTATGGGCGAGAATTTAAATAAAGATACGTGTGATATCGCGGTTATAACCGAGGAGAACGTAGAATTTTATTTGCTAAGCACTGAGGAAAAAGAAGAATTATTAAACAAGTTATAGTTAGATCTATACAAGAAACTTGTTAAGGTATATATTCTTCTGAAATTAGATCAAAAATAATAGCGATAAATAGGGAAAATAATTGTGATTGATAGAGCTCGAATTGACCTCGGTAATTTCATTATAGGACGCATCGAGAAATCTGGGCGTTCATTTGAAATGTTAATGGATCCCGAAAAAGCATGGGAAGCCAAAAAATATTTGCGCGAAGAAATTAACAAGAGATTAAAAGCAGGAGCATCTCAATCACGACCTACAGTTTCTGAATTAATAAAGGACCCTAATGTAAACCTAGAATTAATATTTGAGAGTTTTGTAGTATTCGAGGATTTAAGACGTGGAAAAAAAGCAACTGACGGTGATATGGAAGCCGTTTTTAATACCACTGAGGGTTTTCATGTTGCTGCAAATATTTTATTAGATGGAGAGATTCAATGGACTAAGACCCAAAGAGAAGAAGAGAAGGAAAAAAAACTGAAACAAATCGTTTCTATTATTTCAAAAAATGCTATTAACCCTCAAAATAAAAAACCTCACCCTTATCAGAGGATAGAAAAAGCAATCGAAGAAGCTAAAGTTAAAGTTGATTTAATGAAATCTGTTGAGGAACAAGTCGATGATGTTGTCAAAGCGATACGTTCAATTATCCCTATACGAATGGAACAAGTTGACCTAGCGATAAAAATCCCTACTTCCTTTACAGCAAAAGGTTATAATTTAGTTGCACAATACGCTCAAATCAAGAAGGAAGAGTGGCAATCTGACGGATCGTGGGTGTCAATTATCAGTTTACCCGCAGGATTGCAAATGGAGTTAATGGATAAGTTAAATAAGTTAACCCATGGAAGAGTACAGACCAAGTTAATGAAATCTTAAGGTTCGACAATTCTTTTTATGTTATTTTTTATAGAATATTAGGTATGGAGAATTTGGATTAATTAAGAGCTGAAATAAATGGACGATAAAGAGAATGAAGATGATACCATCGAAGACGAAGATATTTTTGAAGATGAAGAAACTTCAAGAGAAATTGTAGTTCCTGGTGAAGTCATTACAGAAGATATAGAAAACTTCATCCCGGGTCGTTGTGCCGTATATAATAAAGAAAGAACAAAAATTGTATCCCTTTGCATAGGGTTGAAACAAATTAAGAAAAATTACATAAATGTGATTCCCTTAAGAGGTTTTTATACCCCTCACCCAGGAGATAAAGTTATTGCCGTAATTGTTGACAAGAATCCTGTAAAATATAAATGTGATATCAAAGCAAAGGAATACGCTCAATTAAAACCTAAAAATACTGCGAAAAGAAGTAAGATGCGGATGTTACGGGGAGGATCCCGTTCCAATCAAGGTGAATCCGAGGTATACGAAATTGGCGATACCATTGTAGCAAAAGTAATTTCTGCCGATAGGTTAAACATGCCAGAATTGACCACTGTAGGGAAATATCTGGGTAAAAAAACTGATGGAATGATAATTTCAATAGATCCTCCTAAAGTACCAAGGATTATTGGAAGAAATGGTTCCATGATAAAAATGCTCAAAAGTCAAACTAATTGTAATATTTTTGTCACTCAAAATGGAAGGATTTGGATAAAAGGGTATGATATAAAAAATGAGCGGTTATTGATAGATTGTATTTATAAAATTACACGCGAAGCACATACCGTAGGTTTGACCGATAGAATGCAAAATTATATAATAAACGAAAAGAAAAATAGAGGAATTGATTAAATGACACTTTTAATAAAAGATGTTTACCCCGAAAACCTATTTCGAGAAGATGGAAAACGATTAGACGGAAGAGATAATACAGAACTTCGACCAATCAAAATGGAAATAGGAGTGATAAAAAATGCAGATGGAAGCGCGTATATTGAATGGGGAAATAATAAAATATATGCTGCTGTCTATGGTCCAAGAGAAGTACATCCACACCATTTAGCAAAACCCGATAAAGGTATTTTACGCGTATTTTACAGGATGGCAACCTTTTCCGTATTTGATAGAAAAAGACCGGCTCCCGGGAGGCGCGAGAAAGAAATTTCAATGATTATTACCGATTGTATTGAGCCTGTATTGTTTCTGGAGCTATATCCTGGAACTGCGTTCGAAATTTTCATTGAAGTCATAGATGCTGATGGAGGAACGAGGTGTGCTAGCACAACAGTAGCCGCTCTAGCTTTAGCAGATGCGGGAGTTCCTATGCGAAGTCTAGTAACGAGTTGTGCCGTCGGAAAGATTGATGATCAACTGATAGTAGATTTATCCGGTATAGAGGATAAAGCTGGAGATGCTGATATGCCTTGCGCAATAACCTGGTTTAATAATGAAATTTCACTCTTACAATTTGATGGAGATATGACGTTTTCGGAATTTGAAACTTGTTTAGACGATGTACGCGAAGTGTTGACAAAAATCCATCAGATGCAAATTGATGCGTTAAAGCGTAAATATATTGAAATTCAAGAGGTTGTTGAACCCATCAAAACGCAACAAAATACAGAGGAAGAAGATTAAAATGATGGATATTAGAAGAGTTATTTCCACAATTGAAAAGGATTACGTGGTAAAAAACCTTAAAAAAGAAAAAAGAATTGACGGAAGAGGTTTGTGGGAGTATAGAGAATTTTCCATAAAAAGCGATGTAATTGCGTCAGCAGAAGGCTCTGCAGATGTTAGCTTAGGGAATTCACGTATTATTACGGGATTAAAGTATGATATTGGTGCGCCTTTTCCAGACTTACCTGACGAAGGTGTGTGTACAATTATGGCAGAATTGTTACCTTTAGCGTCACCTCTTTTTGAAAGGGGTCCTCCTGATGAACAATCTATAGAATTGGCTCGAGTAGTCGATCGCGGTATAAGACATGCTGATTGTGTTCAAACTAAACAGCTGTGCATAAAAGAAAACGAAGCTGTTTATATATTATTTGTAGATATGTATGTTATTAATTACGCAGGCAATTTGATTGATTGTGGTGGCGTAAGCGCATTAACTACTTTAATTTCCGCCCATCTACCAGAAGGAAAATGGACAGAAAACGGTCCAGAATGGACGGGGAATTATATTACTGGAGAAAAACTCGTAAATGAACTACCCTTTGTTATAACTTTTGGAAAAATCGATGACATGATATTTTTAGATCCTTGCTTATCAGAGGAGTTAGTTTGTGATGGTAAATTATCTATTTCAGTAACTGAGGAAAAAATAACTTCAATTCAGAAATCTGGGATGTCTACTTTTTCAATTGATGAAACTAAAGAATTAACTAAACGAGCGATGGATCTTGGTAAAAAATTGAGGAGTGAGTTGAACCTACTTCAATACAAAAAGGAATATTAGAGTTTTTTTTAAAATTTTTTTAGATTCTACTTTTGATTTTCATTTTTCTTAGAGTTTCAAAAGTACCGTAACCTCCAGTAACATCGTCTAACCTAAATTCTCCGAAAGATTGAATAAGAATCGATTTATTACCTTCTTTATCCTCAAATGGTAAAGGGATAATCTTTCCAACCTTGGCATCTAATGCGTATGCAAGGCCATTGCAATCAGTTATACGGAGCCTGGAGCTTATAGGATATACACCATCATTTCGAAATTTTTGCTTGACGATCTCAATTTGTTTAATCGGTATGTTTTTTCCATTTTTATAAATGAAACCACCTGATGAAATTCTACCATCTTCGCTTATGATAGCCTTGAATATTATGTTAAATGTAAAAACTAATAAACTTATTTCGTAGAGATTCTATTTGATTATAAGAATGGTGTATATTAACTTTAAAATGGTTTATCTTATGGATTTCGCTAAAATTTTTATGGCATTATTCATTTTAACCAATATCTTATTCAAGGATTATCACAGTTGAAAGTAAATGGGAAAAACTAAGAAAGTAAAGATCAGTGGTCGGTTTGGCAGTAGATACGGAGCAACTTTACGAAAACGTTGGAACCTTATAGAAACGAAAAGACACAATCATCAGACAAAATGTCCAAGATGTGAAACAAGAGGTTCTATAGACCGGATAGCTGTAGGGATTTGGCATTGCAAAAAGTGTAACGCCAAGTTTACTGGAGGAGCATACTTTATTGAAACTCCCCGTGGAGTCGAATCCTTTAGAATTGCAAGACGCAAACAAAGGGAATTAGAAGTTGTTGAAGAATAAAAATTTACCTTCTCATTTTACAATTTCTTCTCAATTAGTATTTGACTTTCAGGATGAAAACGATTGTGAAATCTGTTATAATTCCTTCCTTCCTGAACTATCAAAGAGATATTCCTCAAGATCGCAAATTCGGATGTCGAAACATTTAAATAAATTAAAATTCGTAATAACAAGCAAGGATATAACCGCGTTCAGAGCCAATGTTAACAATGTTGTAAGTTTAGGTAAAATTATGGAAACTATTCTCTACACTTTTAACTTTGATTAAAAAAATTTATTACATATCAATTTGTATTCAAACTAAAGAATTAGGTGAAATATAGATTTCAATAAATCTGGACAATATCTCGGAAGATTTGAAAAAGAAGATTGTAAATCTACAGAATCTTCAGCAAAGTCTCGAATTTATAACCTCACAAAAATTACAATTAGAAAGCACATTAAAAGAAACTGAGCTTGCAATTGAAGAGCTTACTAAGGTCGGCGAAGAAGATACTATTTACAAATCAATTGGCGGTATATTAGTCAAAAGCAACAAAGACAGAATCCTAGACGAAAAAAAGAGCTTAAGAACAACTTTGGAGATGAGAATAAAAACTCTACAGGGAAAAGAGCAAAGAACAAGGAGTACTCTCGAAACCCAAAGAAAATCTGTTCAAACCGAAATTCAAAAACAAAACGCTTAACATGCAATTTTCAAACGAGTTTTCAATCATTTATCAAATATAGATTAAAACTATTATGTTATGACTATTACCGAAGCCCTTAATATCATTTTATCGATATTTAGGCAATATAGAGACAGACATGTCCTTATATTAACACATTCATCAGCTGATGTTGATGCTTTTGCTTCTGTTGTAGTGTTTTCTGAATTTCTTCGCGATTTTTTTTCTATATCTAACATATCTCTTTTTGTTCCCAGCTTTTCAAAGTATACCCAAGAATTCATCAACAAATTTCAAAACAATTACAGTGTATCTGTAAGGAATTTTCAAAAGTTTCCCGATAAACATCTCGATATAATTGTAATTATTGATACAAATAATGTTCAACAGATAGACTTACCACTAGATAAAAAGGATAGTTTATCTGATTATCCAATATTAATAATTGATCATCATTTTTCTCCAAACTCGAATCTGGAATCGAAAGTTAATAAGATTATCGATGAATCTTTTACATCATCATCAGAGCTTATTTATGAGCTTATTAAACGCTCAGCTTATTCCTTAACACGCAGACAAAATATATTATTATTATCTGGGATGTTGTCCGACACTGGTTTTTTAAGATACGCAAATAATAGCACATATTTCGTAATTTCAGAAATTTTGAAGAATGATATAAACATTCAAGATGTATATGTATTATTGCAAATAGAAGAGGAAATCTCCGCAAAAATAGCAAAAATTAGAGGACTGCAAAGAGTTAAGTTGTATCGCTTAAATGATGATATTTTGCTAGGAGTAGCGAAGGTAGGAAGTTTTGAATCAAAAGTGGCAACCAATCTAATTTCCTCAGGATTTGACATTGCGATAGTATATTCACACGATAAGGCAGAATTTAATATCACTGGAAGGGCAAAAAACTATTTATTAGAGAGTAAGGAATTACATCTTGGACAACTTTTTAATGCCATCACCCTTGAAACAAGAATCAAAAGTGGAGATCAGAAAGATGGTGAATTAAATGCTGGAGGTCACGCAGGAGCTGCTTCAATTAAGGGTATAGGCGATGTAAAGAAAACGCTAATTAAAGTTATTAAATCACTTGAATTACAAGTATCAGGGAGAATACAGAATTATTCCAAAATATAAAAAATTAAAATTGTCTAATGAGCGTCATAGAATTTAATAACTTCTCTTTTAGGTACAAAGGAAACCAAGATTATGCATTAAATAACATAAACCTAAACATTGGCAATAATAAATTCATTCTCTTATTGGGTGAGACGGGTTCGGGGAAAACCTCTCTAATAAAATGTATGAATGGTTTAATTCCTCAATTTTATTCTGGATTTTACAAGGGAAGCGTTGAAGTTTTAGGATTACCGTCGGATAAGACTCCTGTAGCTGAAATGTCAACAATGGTCGGGGTGGTCTTCCAAAACGCCGAAAATCAATTAGTCGCTATGAATGTAGAGCAAGAGATCGCTTTTGGATTAGAAAATTTAGGGATTTCAAGGGATATAATGCAAACAAAAATCGAAAGCATTGTTAAACTCATTGAAATAGAAGATATACTTAACAAAGCACCGTTCGAAATTAGCGGAGGAGAACAGCAAAAAGTAGCAATAGCGTCCGTGTTAGTCTTAGAACCTGAAGTACTCGTGTTAGACGAACCGACTGGTAATTTGGATCCCATTTCGATGCTTAAAATTATTGACCTTCTCAAAACCATTCAGGAAAAAAAGAAAATTACCGTAATTATAAGTGAGCATAGAACAGACTATATCTTACCGTTAATTGACGAGATAATCCTCATGAAAAACGGTCAAATAATTGATTATGGGGAGCGAGACAAAGTCTTAAACGGACCATTATATCGAGATACCCCGATAAACAAGCCTTTTCTTTATCAACTGTTTTCGGAACTAAAAGAAGAGCGTCTATTTGATGATAATATTCCAGTTTCCATCGAAGATGCTTTAAAAATTATATTGTCTCTAAGGTGAAAGTAATCCTATGCCAAAATTAAACCAACCTTTAATTAATGTTAATCAGGTTTATTACTCTTACCCAGATGGGACAAGAGCGTTGAATAATATTAATTTAAATATTTACAAAGGTGAGTTTGTTGGTATTATGGGTAGAAATGGTGCTGGTAAGACCACCTTGGTTAGAATGTTTAATGGATTAATTAGGCCTACAAAGGGGAAAATATACTACAATGGAATAGAAATATCAACCCAATCTATAGCACATCTCTCAAAAGATATAGGTGTTGTTTTTCAGAATCCCCAACATCAGTTATTCTCAACAAGCGTAAAATCTGAAATCGAATTTTCTATAAAGAATCTCGGTTTCAATAAAGACGAGGCTAATTTAAAAGTCTCCAATTTTTTAAATGAATTTGGTTTACAAAAATATGCCAGTAGATCACCTTTAAGTTTGTCTGGTGGTGAAGCTAAAAAACTTTCGTTAGCCACTATTTTATGCCGCGATCCCATAGTAATTGTTTTTGATGAGCCATTGTTAGGACAAGACGCAAAAGAAATCAGATTTTTCCTTAATATAATTGAAAATCTTAAAAAAAAAAATGTTACAATTATTCTTATAACGCATAATGTAGATTTTGCTTTATCCTACATTCCAAGGATTGTCCTATTATATAGAGGACAGATTTTGGCTGATGGTCCATCGCATAAAGTTCTTTCCAATAAATTTCTGATTGAAAAATCAGCCCTTATACGACCTCAAATTATAAAATTTAAAAATGCCTTAACAAAAGCGGGTTTAAATGTTCCAGGTGAGATATCCTCTATCTCTGATTTTAAAAATTTAATTGTTAAACAAATGCAAAATAAATAAAATAAACCATATCATTAAGCAAATCGGTGTAAAAAGTGTCTTTTCAATTTCTTGAAGCGTTCAAATTTATGAAGAGTAATACCGCTTTACATCGCTTAGATCCTAGAACGAAATTATTTCTAGCAATAACTTACACGATTTGCGCTCTACTATTTGATAAATTAGTTCTATTATTAATTATTTTCGTAAGTTTAGTTCCTTTTATTGTTTTCGGGCATCTATTTAAAAAATGGATTAAAAGCATTTCTGGTTTATCATTTTTGTACTTAATTATTATCATTCTAAATACGTTCTTTGTCTCATTAGACTTTGCATTCGTTGTTCTTATAAGAATAACAATAATGATCTCAGCTTTTTCTATTTTCTTTTTAACTGTTGATCCAAACGATCTTGCTCTAAGTCTTATCTCAATGAAAATTCCTTACGAGTATTCTTTTGCTATATCGTTAGCTTTTAGATTTGTTCCGACAATCGCAGAGGAAGCCCAAAATATTATGGATGCTCAACAGAGTAGAGGACATGAGTTCCAAGGGAAAAACATTTTCAATCAAATTAAAAACCTTTTCCCATTATTAATTCCTCTTATAATTCTTTCAATAAAAAGAGCTTTCAATGTAGCTGAAGCACTAGAATCAAGAGCATTCGGAAGCGATAAGAAGAGAACATTTTATGTTTCAATATCTTTTTCAACTTTAGATTATGTGCTTGTATTTTATTTTATTTGCTTTTTAATTTCGATGATATTTATTAAGATCTTTTTACGTCTATTACCAGAATGGCTTTCCTGGAGTTTACCTGTATGATAACTGAAAAATTTAGCATACATGAATACCATTTAAATTACTACATCAGCCTTAGTAAAATTTCTCTCGACAAAAGTTCTCTCACCTTAGATCAAATAATTAGACATTTTTCCACCTTAGAACGAGAGAATGAAAAGTGCTTTATTCAAGTGTGTAGCGACAATTTAATATTGAATGAAATGCATATCTTTTCTGCTGTATTTTTCGTCCAAAAAGCATTTCTTCAAGGTTACAATATCTCCTCTAGGAAGAATTTAGAGTTATTACTGTATTTAGCTACAGATCGACAAATTAAAAACGGATTTAAGGATTTTGGGGTCTCAGAATTAGTAGAGCGAAAATCTCCTGTTATTTTGTGTATTGTAACACCAAATACAGGGTACCAATTAATTTTCGATGATATTTTGAAAACTTTGAATGCTTGCGAAATCGAATTAAGCATTAGTAGTCCATCGATCGACAAAATAAAAAGAATAAAAAACTATTATGATATTTCAGATAATCAAATTAGGGTGCTGTTAAAATCCTATAGTATATGCGATAAAAGAATAAATAAGGATAATTCATACGATATTCATGAATTATTTGTTAGTGCCTTAAATGACATAATTCAAGAAAAAATGGTTGGTCTGATTTTAGACCAGTGATTTCATTGTTTACTTTTTTTCCATTTACTCCTAATTTTTATTAATTCTTCAGGCTTATGAAACGATAAACCGCATAAGTTACCCAAAATTTCAATCCTAACAATAACATCAGGGTTATCTAAATTGACTTTAGCGTCTATAATTTTTGCAATTTTGCCAATAAATTTCTGCCGGTCTATAATGTCGTTGTCCCTTCGCTTTAATACAATTTTATATGTGGAGTTTTCTTTAATGTAATCGCTACACACGCTTTCAACAAGCGAAGATATAACATCGACATTGGTTTCACAAACATAGTTTATCGGCACAATTTTTAAAATATATTGAAAAAAATTTGGATCGAGTTCCAATAAGCGCTTAATTTTGGTTATAACCTCTAGATAGTCTAAGTTAGTATATGCCGTAATTAATCCCATGAATTCTAAGTTCGATATAATCGGATACTTATCTGAACACAAAAGAAGTGTAAACCAAATTTCTGCTTTAGCATTATTTTCATTGAACCGAGAGGAAGAAATCAATAGGTTGAAAGTTTTAATAATTAATTACCTCCAGACATTTCAATATGCAAAATTTCTTCGATATCTTCCTTTTGGATTAAACCTTGCCTAAGAATTTTAGGTATTGCGGTAGTACAATCAATAATTGTTGTAGGTATTTGCGATTTTGTTTTCCCAACATCGATTATTAAATCAATTGGATTTAGCAGCTTTTTTACAACTTCCTCTCCACTAATTGCTGGAGGCTCTCCTGAATAATTGGCAGAAGTACCTATAATCCCTCCAAATCTACCAAGGGCTTTTAATTTCTTCAAAATTGATAAAATGACCTTATTTTTCGGGATTCTAATTCCAATTGTATTTTTAAATGCTGTGACTTCAAGAGGTATAAAATTAGGGTTTTTTTTTGGCAAAATTAGTGTTAATTCACCCGGCCAAAAATTTTCAGCCAGTTTTTCAGCAATATCGTTTAAATTTGCAACTTTTTGAGCTTCCTCTACGTCACATACTAATATAATAAACCCTTTGGATTTTTCTCTGAACTTTATATCGTATAGTTTTTCAACAACCATAGGATTACTTGGATCCCCTCCAATACCATACACGCTGTCTGTAGGAAAGGATAATATTTTTCCCTGAATAATAGTCTCAGTTGCGATATCTAAAATAAAGTGAAGATCTTCGACATTGTTCTCAGAAAACTTTACCAGAAATCCCATTTTTTTTAAAGCGTTTAAAAACTTAATAGAAGCTATGATCAAATAAGTTGATAGATTAATTTAAAAAGATTATTTTTGGCATTCTAATTGGTTTGTAATTGACTCCCATTGATGGTCCAAGGCTTTTTGGAGCTCAATCATTGACTTTTCGCTTAACTTTGAAAATCGTTTTTGTTTTGATAAATAATCGATCAAGGGAGTTCGTTTTGAAGAGTCTAACAACATACTACTCTTCTTTGATAACTTTAGCACTCCGTTTTCAACTTCATATAATATCCAAGATCCAGACTTAACAGCTAGTCGCGCTATTTCTATCGAATCTGACGATGGAAATCCCCATCCTGGGGCACAAGGTGCAAGTATGTGAATATATTTACAACCTCTTATGGATTTAGCTTTTTTAAATTTGTCAAATAAATCTAATGGTTCGCTAATACTACAAGTAGCGACGTATGGAATTTCATGAGCTGTCAAAATTGCGGGTAGATTTTTTTTATATCTCTCTTTTCCTAATGTAGTTGTTGTTGTAACTGCTCCGTGAGGTGTACTAGAAGATCGCTGAATTCCTGTGTTCATATAAGCTTCATTATCGTAGCAGCAATATATTATATCAGAATTTCTTTCTGCCGCCCCACTCAAACCTTGGATTCCTATATCCGCAGTACCACCATCCCCTGCAAACACTAACGCAGTCATTTCACCCCAAATCCCCTCAGGAAATTTATAAGCTTTCGCTTTAAATGCCGCATCAAGTCCCGTTGCAGCAGCAGCTCCTGCTGCGAACGCCATATTGGTAAATGGAAAATTTGGAGCTGTTTTTGGCCATAAACCTACAACAACATTTAAACAACTAGCGGGAGTAACTAAAGCAGTATTTGGACCTAACGCTTTCATTGCCCATCTTAAAGCTATCTCAAGTCCACAACCAGCACAACAAGAATTTCCTGGTAGAAAATATTCTGTTTGACAACTATTTAACGCTTCCTTTAACGAAACCATTTCATTTCACCTCCAATAAACCATCCCATAAAGTTTTACCTTCAATAAGATTTTTTGGAACTTTTCCTTCTTCTTTAAATTCGACTAACATTTTTAACTGACTTTTTTGTTGTTCTAAAGAAACTTCCCTTCCACCTAATCCGTTAATTATTGGAAATACTTCTGTGGTTCCTTCTACACCGTGTAAAGCCGTTTTTACTTCGCTGCTAACGGGTGCCCCTGTGTGAGATCCAAATGCAGTTGCGCGATCTATTACAGCTAATAACTCTACCTTTTTAGCCAATTCTACTATATCTTCGGATGGGAATGGTCTAAAGTACCTTAATCTAACCATTCCAACCTTGTACCCCTCTTCTCTAATTTCATCCACTGCTTGCTCCATTTGTAATGCTAAATCCCCATATGTTAGCACCCCTATTTTTGCATCACCCATTCTGTATTCTTTTATTAAACCATTTCCATAATCTCTTCCGAATTTTTTATAGAACTCCTTAGCAACCTCTCTTATCTTTTGTTTAGTTTTAATCATGGCTTCTTGAATTTTCAAGCGAAATTCCATATAAAACCCTGATGGCATAATCAAGTTTCCAAACATCATTGGCCTTTCCGGATCAATCCAAATGTGTGGCCATCCCTTCTCATCTGGGAGAGGGGGCAAAAAATCATCTACTTTTTCCTGTTCTTCGATTATGATTGGCTTTGAAGTATGAGATAAGATAAAGCCTCCATATGCAACAAATTTAGGTAATAATATCTCGTGATCTTCACAAATGCGGTATGACATCAAAATTTCATCGTAAATTTCTTGATGAGAAGAACAAAAAGAACTCATCCAACCAGTATCCCTTTGACTGAGCACATCAGTAAAATCAGCCCAAATATTCCAAGGTGGTGCCGGACCACGACTAGCTATCGTCATTACAATCGGTAATCTAGCACCCGCAGCCCAGTGAACCATTTCATGCATATAGAATAAGCCCTGACCAGAAGTTGCGGTAAAAGTTCTGGTTCCTGCTTTGCTCGCTCCTATGATAGAAGCTAATACGCTATGCTCTGATTCCACTTTTATGTATTGAGTACCGGGCATCTCTCCTCTGTCTACAAATTCAGACAATTTTTCCACGACAGTAGTTTGAGGAGTAATGGGATACGCACTTATAACTTGAACTCGCGCGCTTTTTGCAGCGTAAGCAGCGGCAACATTTCCTTTAATAATTTTAGTTTCTTGTTCTTGTACAAAATCACTCAGTCGTACATTCATCTTCAATATCACTCTCTCTTTTCATTTCTATATTATCTGAGGGGCATTCTTTCGCACAAATTCCACACCCCTTGCAGTATCTTAAATCTATCTCAAATGAACCATCTTCCTTTCTTTTAATGACTCCTTCTGGACAATACATCCAACAAATCCCGCATTTGTTACAGCCTTCTTTAATAATAGGTCGAAATGTCCTCCAATCTCCGGTAGTCCCTATACTCCCATCTATAGGTAGAGAAATCGGAATTGGTGATAACTCTTTCCAATTCTTATAATCTTGAATTTTTGGTCTTTCTTCTCTTGATTTATTAATTTTTTTCCACTTTTCTGTATCTGACATTAAATAACCTCTTTAACCGTGTTGTAAGCGTCTCTTGCAACGCTCATATTTTTCTCTAATCTAACTTCACCAAATTCTTTTTTAATCACTTTTTCCATCGTTTCAAGGTTGTAATATCCCGTAATCTTTCCAAACGCACCTAACATGGGTATGTTCAAAATGGGGCCACTAGCGTGCATAAAATCTCTTTTAATGCAAATTCCTGTAGCATCTACTATAAAAAGCCTTATGTTTTGTCCGTATTGCTTTACATCAAAGGAATCCTTACTGTTTACTATTAATACCACCTCGCTTTTTATAGTTTCTTTAACTTTAGGGATTTGAAGCAAAGAGGTGTCAAAAATTAACATGTAATGGGGATTTTTTACGCTATCGTAAGTTTTAATAGACTTATCTCTTGATAATTTGGTAAACGCTTGAATTGGAGCACCTCTTCTTTCAGCTCCAATTATGGGTATAGCAATAGTGTCACTGAACCCCTCTTCGAACGCCATCTCGGCTAACAATTGGCTAGCAGTAATCGCAGTTTGACCACCACGACCATGAAATGTTATTTCAATTATAGGAGCTTCTATCAATCTTATTCATCCAATATTCTTTTATTTTAAATATTATGAAACAATTTAAACTTCAAATTTTAAGTTTTCTTTACAAAGTTGCTAATATTTTTATTAAATAGACAGTAAAATTAAAAATTTCTGGAAAAAATTTATAAGTTTAATCATAAATTTGGTTGAGAGTCGACACCTTAAATGTTTAATTTTATTCAACTCCATTTTATAATAGATATATTTTCATAAATTAGTTCCATAATTATTAGTGTATTAATTATGAGTTCAAATAATTTTGATACAGACCCCGATTACGATATTAAATGTCCTTCCTGTGCAAATGGAAACATTAAGATTTCTAAGCATGTTCACGATTTACCCGACGGAGATAAAATGCTTTTAATAAAGTTTGAATGTAACTCGTGCTCCTTCTTCAAAAACGATGTGATTCCTCTCACTACGAACTTAAATCCTGGTATTTTTCGATTGAGAATAACCAATGAAGAGGATTTAAAATCTAAAGTTTATCGCTCCCCCTTAGCTAGACTGGAGATTCCAGAACTTGAAATGGAAGTTGAACCTGGGCCGAATGCGGATTTTTACTTTACCAATGTTGAAGGAATTCTGTTCAGATTTGAGACTGCTTTAAAAATCTATATGAAAGATTTGGATAATGGATCTCCTGATTATTTAAAATTGAGAAAAATCAATGAGAACTTAAAGAGCGCGATGGAGGGAAAATACCCTTTTTCCCTGATAATGACAGATATTGAGGGAGGGAGTTATATTATACCAATTGATAAGCCAAAATTGACATTTATTAAAATAAACAAGCCTATTGAATAACTTTTTTAACCGAAATTATTTTTAAAGAATATATCGTATTTTTTAACAAAAACCTAAACTATCTTAATAAATGATGGTGATTTAAATTGACAATTAAGAGTATTGGAATTCTGACAGGCGGCGGAGAATCATTTCTATAAAATCTTTACATTTCGGGGAATTCTATATATAAAAAAAAATTTGTTTATAGTGGAAAAAAAAAGAAGTAATTCTATTGAATTTATTACAGAATAATAATAATTTTATTGAGATTGAATGATAAACATTAAGATTAATGAATATTTAGAAAAAAAAACGAAAAATCTGAATTTTGAATATAAAGAGATAGGAATTGATATTAAAAATTGCGATTTCATAGTTTGGCATCCTAAGGAATTGTATCTTTATATTACTTGTAAATGTCAAAAGGACAAAAATTCAACATGTCAATTACCAGATCTGAGAAAATTTGTAGTAAAAGATTTTGAAATAGAAATTAAAGTAAATCAAACAATTGATTCAGATATTAATTATGATGATCTTAATGGTATTGAAGTCCACTCCAAAGATCCTCTTATTTTATTGATTAGTAGAGGTATTGCAATTATTTGGAATTATGAACGAGAAGATATAGAAGCAACCTTGAAACTTAATTATTCCATATTCGGTGGGAATCATATTCGAGCTTGGGGGTTTTTTAATTCTAAATCTTATGTCTGGATTTCAGACATGGAAGCGATTGGGATATGGAATTATGAAACTGGAGAATACCACGAGTATTATACATTATTTTGGAATTCAGGAGTAGACTTTATTGTTGAATTCTTGTTCCATCCCTCAGAAAAGTTATTAGGAGTTTTAATGTCGCTTGATCATGAAGGTTCAGATTTATTTTTTTACCTTATCCCCTCCCAAGATAAATGTGATTTTTGTTCATATTTTAATATACCACATGGAGGTAGTCTAAAATACTTAGAGAATTTAGAATTTTTTAGACAATATGTAGGAGATCCTCCAAGAACTGGAGATATTTCTCCAGATGGATCTCGTTTAACCATAATAAGTATTAATCGTAAAAAATGCAGTTATAGGATTTCTATTTATGATATAACTAAGGGGATATTTATTAATAATATTGTCTTATCTTATCAAACCAATGATAGAGATCTCTGGAATTTAGATTCTGTTTCAATTCAATATACGAAAATGGGAGAAAGAATTTTGCATCACTTAGCAGACTTAATAATGATTCATGATTCTAATGGTATCCCAATTTATGCATATAAAATTGATGGAGTTATTAAAAGGTTATCGTGTCATAAATATTATGATGTTCACGCAATTTTAAAAGAGAATAAAATATCAATTTTTTTAGGTGTTTCTAAATCTATTGATCTACATAATGAATATACCAAAATTATAGAAAATGCAAATAATCGTGCAAATGACTTAATCAATACCCACACTATTGAGAAATCAAGGAATTTTGAGTTTTTCTGTGAAGAAAAAGCTTTGGAACGAATTAGAGAATATTATAAGGAAACTGAATTCAAAAAAGCTGAAGATGGTTTAAAATTCTTTTTAAAAAATATCAATAAGCCCGATATAGATTATATTAAACGAAAATTTCCTGAAATTATTAATTTTTCTCAGGTTTGGGAAGTATCAGAGCCAGAAATACAAAATTTTTTGAAAATCTATCAAGACAATGAAAATTTAAAATATTTCAGAGGAGCAAAAATCTATCGAGAAGAAGTGAAAATTCTGAAAGAGATAGAAAATCTTAGTGGTGAAGACTTTCTATTGGTTGATAAATTGACTCCAAAATTTAGAGGAAATTTAACATTTATAGTTAGAAATAATAGAGTTACTCATATTCGGTCAAGGTCACGCAAATTAAGGCTTTCTGAATCAATAGGAGACTTAAAATCACTTACTCATCTTACAATTGTACATGGTCTTCAGATTTCGTTATCATCTCTTATTGATTCACTTAGTAATCTCGAATCGCTAAAAAGTCTACATATCATAGATTCTACACATTCTTTCCTTCCAGAATCAATAAATAAATTACAATCTCTTGAAATTCTTGATTTGAGCCTAAATGGATTATCTAACCTTCCAGAATCAATTGGCGAGTTAAGTTCACTGAAAGAATTAATTCTATCATCCAATAATTTAACAGAACTCCCAAAATCTTTATGTAATTTGAAATCATTGGAAAAGATATATTTAGATCGTAATAGAAAGTTAAACTTGCCAATTTGGATTAATAAGTTAAAGGAAAGAGATGTAGAAATAAATTATTGAAAATATAAAAGGAAATCTTACAAGAAATAAAATTTGATATTTTTTGTTTAAGAGACATCCAATTTTAAATCCCAAATCTCCATTGTGACTATTTTCTGAGTTTTATCACTTAGTTTTTAATTTTCTTACATTCCGCCTACCATTAATTGATTCTGGTTTGCTTCTTACTTAAATTTTCATCGAAATCAGAAACTGAATTTACATTTTGGGTGTCTCTTTGCTTAATTATATTAGTATCCTACCTTCTTAACTTATATCTTTAGTATTGTACCCAGCCTTATCATTAATATTATTATATATTCTATATCAGAATACATTTAATTATACACAGTTATCTGTTAAAAAAATCAAGTGGTATTCGTTTTCGTTCTAGACTAAAGGGATATATTTCTAACATTTCTTTAAATAATAACTCGCCAAGCTCTAACCTATTACATTTTATTTTGATCATCTTTTTTTTACTATAACTATATTTTTTTAAGGTAAAAGGTGAAATTTTGTATTTTATTCCAAAATAATTTTTTATCGACTCTAAAAACTCTGTATTCGATGATGCACTTCTAGATAGAATTCTACATTCAGACACAATTTCAAGTGAACCATCGCCATCATAGAACCCCAATAAAAATGCCAACATAAGTTCTCTCTCTTTTAAGTTTGGAAGTTTTAACCCTTTTTCGTTTATTAATGGAATATTCGTATTCCATCCCTAATTTTATGAGATCTCTAGCGAAATCTTGATCTCCCCATCTAATTCCGCTCGTCCAATATAAATCTTCCCTAAAATCACTGTCCCTTTCTTGATCACTTATCATATTAGGATTTAATCCAATACATTTACAAAACCGGATAATCGTATCTTTATCTTTAATTGATAACTCTAGACCCATTCTTTAATAATTTCCTGATTTTTTGCGCTCCAATGCAATGTATCCATCAGCAAATAAAAAACCTAACCAATACGCCTTTTCAAGTGTTTTGATTACTTTAAAATAACATCGATTAAAATTAGGATGATGATTGTACATTTGATATTCTGGGGTAGGTTTTGGATTAAGATATTCTTCATATTCGTCGATAAAGCTTATTATATCATTTTGCACACATATTAATTCCCGAGCCAAATGTGGAAACTTTAGACTAAAACTGTCCATATTATCTTTAAAACTTAAACGCATTTTATTTAAGACGCTTTTTGCTAATTTTTTGTCAGAATTTTCACACATCCTATTAGTTGGTATGTAATTCTTGGTAAGGCCAAAAAGCTTGTCCATGTGTTTGAATTCTATATATGGTTCAAATAGAATACTAACATTTCCCTTAAGATTTTTAATGTAATTTTGGATATTATCAGTCAACCATCGATTATAGTGGCTTGATTCAAAAATATCTGTCATTTCTTTTTTAATATTAACAGATTTTTGCATTTTTTTACAAGATTCTCGTAAATACAAAATAAAATCAAATTTGTATAAAGAATAGAGAGTACAGGGAATTAGAGATTTATCTTTGATCATTAAGCGTTAATAAACACAAGTATAAATAATAATAAATTATGGTGGCTTAAAGTAAAATAATTTAATATCATTGTAAAATTGATATAAACTCAAAAAAAGATAAAAAAAATTATAGGTATTGCTATATGGCAAACAAAATCAAACGAATTGGAATTCTAACGGGGGGCGGAGACAAATTCAAGGGTTTCCTTGATTGCCGTGAACTGTCCCGGATTAAATAGCGTAATTTATGCTATAATGCTCAAAGCGTTTGACGCCGGAGTAGAGTGTGTTGGAATTCAAAAAGGTTGGAAAGGATTCTTAGAAAATTTAACCATTCCGTTGGATGTTTCTGAACACGATGATTTGCATACCATAGGAGGTACTATCTTGTATACGAGCAGAACAAATCCCTTCAAAGCGATATCCAAAGTAACTAACGACGAAGAAAAAGAAGTTTTAAAGGAAAAAATAGCAAAAGGTATGGCAAATAAGTTTGAAGAATTAGGAATTGACGCTTTAATAGCAATTGGAGGAGATGATACTTTAGGCGTCGCTGATGCAATTTATAATTATTCCGGGGCTAAGGTGGTCGGTTGCCCCAAGACAATCGATAACGATCTCGCGGGAACTCATTACACATTTGGTTTTTGGAGCGCGGTTCAATTGGCTTCAAACGCGATGGATAATCTCACTACAACAGCAAGATCTCACCAACGAGTGTTTATAGTAGAAGTAATGGGCAGAGACGCAGGATTTTTAACCATGTACAGTGGATTATCGTCAGGAGCAGACATAATACTGGTTCCAGAAACTCCTTTTGATTTAGAACGTGATGTAATCGATATTCTCAAAAACAGGGTTAGTAGAGGGTACAAGTATCATATCATAGCTTGCTCAGAAGGAGCCTACCCCTTAAACGAGTCGTTAAATAAGCACTTTAAAACAATTTCAAAAGAAACAATAGATCATTTGCCAAAAGATGTCTTTGGTAACCCAGTGTTGCCTGCACTTAACATGTCTAAAATATTGGTTGACGAGTTAAATCAGAGAGAAGATTTGATAGAAACATTCAATAAATATGGAGTGGATTTCGAGTGTAGAAGCGTTGTGCTTGGTCATACCATGAGAGCTGGGACTCCAAACGCATTTGATCGTATTTTAGGACTACGATTTGGTTTAGCAGCTATGAAATTAGTGTTAGAGGGGAATTTTGGGAAAATGGTGTCCTTACAAGGCAATAAAATTGTATCTTATCCGTTAGCAGAGGGCGTAAAGAAGAAGTACATTAAACCTAACAGCGATAAAATCGAAATAAGGGATTTGCTCGTGAAAATTCGGTATCAATCAAAAGAACAGCTAAGATTTTAGTAAATTAAATGAACGATAAATGAAATGATTTAGTTTTTTTTCCTTTTCTTTTATATAGTTAAAAGTTATTTACCCGTAATGTTTTTCTTCTTCCGCTTCGCTATCGATTGCATCCTTTTCTATGTCTCTCTCTAACCATTTTTCAGAAAAAACTTCCTTGTAATACTCGTGCTGGATTATCATACTCATTATCTCGCTGGTTCCAGTCCAAATCATGCTCAATCGTGCGTCCCGAAGAAGTCGTTCAATCGGATATACGGTAGTGTATCCAATCCCTCCCATAACCTGCATAGCGTTATTAATAACTTTCCAACAAGATTCTGTGGCAAATTTTTTAGACTCTGAAACTAATCTTCTCTGCAAAGCTGGGGGAGCACCAGAATCTATCGCTTTAGCCGTATTGTAAACCAACGAGCGAGACGCATCCAATAATGTAATACTTTCGGCTATGTTAAAATTAACCGCTTGAAAATTCTTTATCGTTTGTCCGAATGCCTTTCTTTTGGTGCTGTATTTCGTTGCTAACCTTAAACACGCTCTTGCAGTTCCTAATATTCCTGACGCACTGGTCATTCGTTCAGGTACCATCATCTGATAAAATATATTTCCTCCAGCTCCTTCTCCAAGTATAATATTTTCTTCGGGGACTTCAACATCTTCGAACACTAATCGCCCTGCGCCACCTCCGCGCGTACCCATTAATCCGTATAAATACTCGACTTTTACATTTTCGCTTTTATCTACAATAAACAAACTTATTGATTCGCGAGATGAGGCTTCTGGATTGGTTTTTGCATATACTAAAAAGAAATCTGCTCCTTCAGCTCCTACTACAAACCTTTTTTGACCATTAAGAATGTAGTGATCCCCGCTCTTTTCCGCGGTTGTTGTAGATCCAAAGAAATCCGAACCACCTCTAGGTTCGGTAAGAGCTTCTGCGGTGTATATTTTTCCTTCACACATAGGTTTTAAATACTTTATCTTTTGCTCCCCGGTTCCAAACTTGTTTAAAGCTTCTCCGCAAATGCTTGGTAACGAGAACAAGCATCCCAATGACATACCAAGTACGCCAATCTCCTCGAGGGCGATAACTTCAGACCTCCAATTCAATCCTCTTCCTCCATATTCCCTTGGAAAACGAATACCTATTAAGTTATGCTTGGCTAAGTTTACGAGATATTCCCTTGGGTATCTTACTTCGTCTTGGTCCATTTTTTTTAGCAACGAGTGAGGTACCTCGTCTTTTACGAATTTTCTCACTTCTTTCCTAAACTTAAGATTTTCCTCGGATGTTATATAGTCAAAAATAATAAAATCACCTATGTCAATTAAATCATTTAAAATAAAATATATATAAAAGTTAAATTTCGAGAATTATACGTATAATTTATGCTTAATTAAATTTCCAATATTAAACTATAAATGATTTTAGTAATTCTTCTTACACAGAATTCTAATCATAGTTTTAAGATTATCAGAAACCAACCTAATTTGAATTTTTAAATGAAATGGCATAAGATCTTATTATTAGTAGCCAATTATCGTACTACCGGTTACGATTTTTATGATTCCGCATTTCCACCACTCGCTTTAGAGTATATTGCAGCATATGTTGATGATATTGTCGATGTAAAGATATTAGATGCCAAAGCAGCTAATTTAAATTTTAAAAAAGTTCGAAAAGAAATTCAAAAATACGATCCTGATTTAGTGGGATTGACAGTACCAGTAACAAGCGCAATAGATACTGTACTTCAGTATGCAAAAATCGCTAAAAATGAATTTAACTGCACCACTGTAATTGGGGGATGGCATCCCACGCTTGCGGTTGATAGAACTTTATCATCTCCCTGGATTGATATATTAGTCAGGGGTGAAGGAGAGCTTACATTTAGGGAATTGATTGAGAAAGGGACTCCAGTAAATGTAAAAGGTTTATCTTACAAAGAAAATAATATTATAATCCACAACGATGACAGACCATTTATAAAAAATCTAGACGATCTTCGATATCCCGCGAGATATTTGATAAAAAATTATAAATACAAAATCTTTCAAATTAATTGCGATGCAATAGAAACTTCACGAGGATGTCCTCAAAGATGTAGATTCTGCAGTACCCATGTGGTCTATAAAAGAAAATGGCGCCCAAGATCTGTTGAAAATGTTATTAAAGAATTAGAAATTGTATCGAAAAACAAAAAAGTTCAGGATGTGTTTTTCGTCGATGATAATATCTTAGTGGACATGAAAAGAGTAGGAAGACTGTGTATTGCAATTATACTAGGAAAACGAGAGGGGAGAATCAAGAATAATTTACATTTTTTCTTCCAAGGTAGATTAGATTCTATGGCAAAATATCCAAAAATAACAAAATTGATGGCGATGGCTGGGTTTTGGTTAGTGCTTGTAGGTGTTGAAGCTACTGACGACAAAAGGCTTAAATATGTGCGTAAAGGGTGTAAAATGGAAAGTATTTCCTCTGGAATTGATGTATTACATAAATATGGAATTGTAGTGATGGGTAATGTAATAATTGGAGCAAGGCTTGAAGACGATATCGATGATATCATAAGAACCATTAAAAAAACTAGAGAACTATCGCTTGATTTACCTAGCTTCACTTTATTAACGCCATTTCCCGCTACAGACTATTACTTAGAACTTAAATCTAAAAAGATGCTATTAACTGAGAACTTTTCATTATATAATTGGTTGAATCCCGTAATTAAAACTCCTAATTTTACTCCAAAGACTTTGCAGAATTTATTATTTCTTGGTTTTTCCTATATAGGATTCTATGGAGGAAGTTGGCTTAATAAGATAAAAGCGATTCGGAAAACGCTTAAATCAAGAGGATTTAAATTTATATTTAATCCAGGAAGAGTATATAGAGCTAGTAAGGCATTTCTATTCTGGAGGAAAATAGTTAATAAACAGCTAAAGCATCTCAAAAAATCAATACGCAATCAGATTAATTATGCAGATCTAAATAGAATGGAGCCATTAAAAAACGAGTTAATTAAAAGTATATTCTAGTTATTCAAGTTGAGAGTCCAAAAATTTTGCGATGGAAAAAACTATTATTAATTAAACCAAATTACAGAACAATCGGATGGGATTTTTATAATACTAATTTTCCTCCAATATCTCTAACTTACATTGCTTCATATTTGCGTGAATTAGATATTGAAGTAAAAATTATAGATGCTAAGTACGAAAATCTAAATTTGAATCAATTAAGGAAGAAAATACGAAACTTTCATCCAGATTTAGTAGGTATTACGG
>JAHPYY010000013.1 GCA_019058515.1 Promethearchaeota archaeon | reverse complement strand
TGGTATGCCTGCTGTTTCTGCATATAAAGAACTGAAAAAAGCCGATCGAGTAAGTATCTCTAATCTAAGGCGGAGCATCAATAGTTTCACGAAAAAGTGTGAACTAATATTTACCTCTAAAACCGAATATGACTATATTTAAAAAAGGTCAAAGGAATAAAAACTCTTAAGGTTCTCTTTTTATATTCTTAGTCAAAATTAATAATTCAATGGATCTTTCAATCGCATATTTTTTCTTTAAATATATCAATCTGATTCTTCTAGAAAAATCGATTTTACCTAAAAATATGCAAATACCGAAAATATTGTTTAAGAACAGAATTACGGATTTATTGGACGAAATAAGGGAGTCCTATGGCGTAATCACTAGGAACGGGGTGATTCATGGTATTATGGTTATTGATCAGGATGCGAAGATAATTGCGTTAGATTCGATGTTCGATCGGAAGTTAAATTACTGGGATCTCAGTTCGATTGGAGCTGCTCTGTATGGAGTTGCTAAGCAAGGACAGGATTTTTTTAGCACCGAATATCTAGAACGCGCTGCTCTAATATACAACAATCTACAGTTATTTGTGGAGGCGATCACAGATATAACGCTAACAATAGGCAAAGAGAGAGAAATTCTCATAGTTTTGTTGACCGAACGTAATGTAAATGTAGGTGTGATCCACTTGCAAATGAAACGATACGCACCGAAAATAAAGAATTTAATTGAGCAGAGCGGTTCTATAAAAGCAACATTGAAAATGGACGAAAACGAGCTAAAAGCACATATTCAACGCTTAAAGGGTGAAATATTTGGTGCCAGAATTACTTCAGTCTCTGAAAACGACTAAGCGCGGTGATTAACGACGATATCAGAATCTAAACAACCAAAACCCACTGAATTAATCCAACTTAAGTTTGTGTACTGGGGTCCAGGTGAATCTGGTAAAACCACAAATTACTTGCGCCTTTTAGAAGAGTATCAGTCCCACAAAGCTTCTAAAGGTTATTCAATAGATACTACAGATGGAAGGACTCTATGGCACGATTCGGTGGTCATTGCTTTTGACATGAAAACAGAATTGATTAATTACAGCATATCAATTCGTATAATTACATGTACGGGACAAGAACGATTTCTATCAACTCGGGAATACGTTCTAGAGGAAGCCGATGGGGTAATATTCGTAGGGGATTCCCACCCAAGCAAACTTGAAGAAAATAAACGAAGTTTTCGGGAATTAAGAGGATTCATCATCGATAAAGAGATACCATATATCGTGCAGTTAAATAAGCAAGATCTAGAGGATGCAATCGATGTTATGGATTTTAAGAAAAGTTTAGATTTACCGGAATTTGAAATATATCCCGATGGGAGAAGAGTTGTGTATCCTGCGGTAGCTATAAAGGGGATAAACATTAGAGAATGTTTTGAAGAATTATTGTATCGAGTATTATTGCCAATGACGAACTCGTAAAATAATATTACTCGCGCGTTAAAATAACATCTTTTTCTACTAGGGGTGAATGAAACGGATACGGGAACGGATTTAATTACAGAGGAATTTTTGCACTTATTATTTTTTAAACAATGCAACTTAGTCATATTCCCTTACCTTGATTTGCGTCACTTAAGAGTCTTGGAAGTGTTCGTCCCAGGATTTCAGATAATTACACTTGAGTGTACAGCATTGTTCAATGTGAAAGAGATCCTTGAAATGGAATTAGTCAATTCCTATTCGCATCAAACCAACTTTTATTTTATATACAATGTCTCTAAAGAAGAGGTTCTCGACTTAACAACGCTTAAGGGTTTACGGTGCGTTCTCAATACTCCTCAAAAACCTCCAGATTTGGGAAACGGATCTATCTTCAAATTCTACGATAAAAAGACCAAGCAGTTTCTCAATTTTTCACCTAATCCAAACGATTTACTATTAGAGCGCGAAATGCTTGGAAAAACTGGGACCTCTATTACTTTACTCCAAGAAGAACTTCAAAAAATAGTGCAATGTGCAAACAAGATTTTTACTGCACTGGTAGAAGGATCGGGACTTAATACCATTGCCCAAGCACTTTCTCCATTCCCACAAATCCACTGGGATAAAATCTTAGAGTTTTGTCACCTCTACAAAAATATTGAAGTTCCAAGCGTTAGCGAAATATTAAACAAGTCTCATGTCGCAGTTGATTACACTGAAGAATACGAGTTAATAAAATCTTTACCCTCTATTATAAGAAAAGAATTTATTCGATGCCTAAACCATTACCGAAGCAGGAAAGTGAATCAAAGTAATCTTGAATTCGAAGATCTTTACGATCCAACGCGCACCTATAACTATTTGCGAAATCACCATTGGAAAGATGGATTTCCCGAAGATTTTTTGTGGGATTGGAGTTCTATGACGCATACTAATTTTATTTTAAGCAAAGACCAAATCGATTTATTTAAAACAAGATTATCCGAATTAGGCGTAACACCTGATTTAATTGAAAAGTTAAATTTTCCCACAACAAGCACTGAAAACATTAATGCAAAGGAAAAATTAATTGATTCAAATGATAATGCACCTCCCGAAATAATTTCTAGTTTTGTACCCGAAGTAAATGTGCAACAAGACACTCCCGAGAAGCAAAATTTCAATAAAAATCTACAGTTTAAAGATTTAAGAGGGAGGATAATTGAACTGTTAGATCTAATAGAGCGAAAATTACACAATTAGTAAAATACGAGTACATAACATTTTAAATCATTTAAAATTCATAAATTTTAATCTGCAGCTATAGAATTTTCTAGTCCTTTCAAAATCTCAGTGATTAGTTTGCCAAAAAAGAAATGTAGTAAATGTGGGATGATTCGAGCCGTCAAAGACTTGGTTATAAACGAAGAAGGGAAGCATATATGCTTTAAGTGCTGGAATTCTACCCTCCAACTTAATTCTGACAAAAATATAAAATTTTAAAGTATAAGCTAAGCTCTTTTTATCTAATACTAATCTTTAACTATTATTGAGGCTCAGAGTTCCATTATATAAATTAATTTAACTAGGACTCCAAATTGATTGATAAATAGTTAAGAAAGAAATTTACTAATCATACGCAAGAAGATAACAATATTTAGTTAGGTCAAATTTCTCAATTTTAATCTTTTTAATAGGATCGTCTTTAGGATTTAAGGGTATTTTGACCACCAGTTTTAAATCTTTCATATAGAGGTTATTGTAAAGAACTTTCTCAATCTTATCGAAATCGATAAATTTGCTAATGGTATCCTCTTGCTTCTTTACTGATTCAATTAGTGACATTAATATTGATTCTATGTTAGTTATTACAATTCCAGAAAATTCAAGATTAAAAATTAAATGGTTATATCGTATAACTCGTGGGTAATAACTTTAATATTATTACCTGTTTTATGTCGATTCTAGTTTTAATGTACCAATAACCTAAAAAAAAACCTAGGTATTTAAATATTTCGACTCTTTTGTTAAGTTTTGTACACACAATACTTAAACCGTAAATGAAAATCCTTTTTGCGTTGGAGGATTTATAAGTAGATAATCAAAAAGTGAAATCACCTGATTTGACATATGCGGCACCTTTCATAACTATTGAAATTAATTAATTTTAAGTAAATTCAAAAATTTTAAGAATTTAACACCTTATTCAACAAACATTCTTAAAATAGAGAATCCTGTTATATCATTTGGTTTTTTTGGTAAGATTTTGAGGGTAGATCTTTATACCTTGCTTGATTTAAATAAGAATTATTTGAAATTAAGGAAAAATGAACCGATCAGCTTTATTAATTATTGATATCCAATATGGAGCGTTTAAAGAACCTAATCCAATTAATAACGGCGAGTTGTTGCTCCATATCATTAATTCGTTAATTAAAAAAGCGCGTAAGGCAAACATTCCAATATTTTACATTCAGCATTGTGGATCTACAGGTCATATTTTTGAACCAAATACTCCTGGTTGGAACATACATCCTGCTATCTCCCCTAACAATGAAGATTTAGTAATCACTAAAAACACCCCCGATTCATTCTTTGGTACTTCTCTAAAAGAAGAACTAGATAATCGAAAAATCCATCATATTATTGTCGGAGGATTACAAACTGAATACTGCATTGATACAACATGTAGGCGAGCTTTTAGTCTCGGTTATAACGTAACTTTAGTCAAGAACGGTCACAGCACATGGAATTCTCAAACATTAACCGCAACTCAAATCATTGAACACCACAATAATACGCTAAGCAATTGGTTCGTATCATTAAAAGAAGAAAAGGAGATCAAATTTGACTAAAAGTGAAGAATCCTGTAGTTCATTTGTTAAAAGTGATTTAATTAAACATGCTTCAAGGTTAAAAGGTAAGTTTACTTCGATTTCAGAAAAAGTTGGTGGTGAAGCAAAGACTCTATCTATAAAACAAGTTTACAAATTAGATGAAAAAAGTAAACCCTTCTTAGTAATTATCGTAAAAAACTACAAGAAGACCCCTAAGTTTCGTTATTTCGTTGCTAAAGTATTAGCTAACCAGTCTTCAGACTTTCTCGTAAAGTTGGTTCAAAATTTTTCCAGGAAGCATCAAATTAAATTGCTACAGTATTCGTTATTTCCAAAACTCAATCGAAATAGTCTAATATCGCTAGTAGAATTTAGTTCAGAAGCGACTTTTATTCAATCCAAATCCCTTCTTGAGGAATTAGACAAATTCTTTTCCCAAAGAATTACTGACTTTTTATCTCTTTTAAATAGTTAAAGTTATCTAAAGAACAAATCTTAATAATCATCTTAATAATAATCATCTTAATAAATCTTCATTGAGGAATCGATTTCTTAAAGGTTTATATAATGATAAAAGCGCTAAAAGAGAATACGGTCAAAATTGTAGCCACAATTGGACCGGTTTCTAGCTCTGAAAAGATGATAAGGTCGTTGATCGATACAGGTGTGGATGTCTTTCGGTTAAACTTTTCACACGGGACTCATCAAGAAAAACGAGAAACTTTCGAAAGGATACGAAGTGTAGATGAATATATAGGAATACTTGCTGATATACAAGGACCTAAACTACGGGTAGGGAGATTTAAGGACGATCAAGCGTATCTTTTACACATGGGTCAAGAAGTAAAAGTTTACGAGATGGAAATTGAAGGAGATCAGGAAAGCTTTTCAATACCGCTTCCAGGGTTCTTACGAACTATTAAAAAAGGAGACTTTTTCTTCGTTAACGATGGCATAATAAAAATCGAAGTCGTGAAGAAAGAAAAAGATCACATTATAGGGGAAGTGTTATCTGGTGGAACAATCAGCAGTAATAAAGGCGTAAATATTCCTATCGGAGAACTCGAACAAAAAGTTCCAACCGAAAAAGATATTAAAGACCTTGAACTCATCGCAGATCTCGATCCTGAATTCGTCGCCATTTCCTTTGTAAGCGCCGGAGATGATGTTTTGCGCGTGAAACGAATTCTAGAAAATTACGGAAACGACCATATCAAATTAATTTCTAAAATCGAACGACCAATTGCGTTGGAAAACATTGATCAAATTTTAGAGGTCTCTGACGGTATCATGGTAGCGAGAGGCGATTTAGGCGTCGAGATATCTCCCGATAAAGTGCCATTAAAGCAAAAGGAACTAGTTTATAAGTCCAATAGAGAAGGAAAACCTGTTATCGTCGCCACACAGATGTTAGAATCAATGATTAATGCTCCCATTCCTACGCGCGCAGAAGCTAACGATGTGTTTAATGCAGTATTAGATGGTACTGACGCGGTCATGTTATCTGCCGAAACTGCGGTCGGTGAATATCCACTTGATGCTGTAAAATACATGAATAGAATTGGAGTCACGGCCAACGAAAATATGCCAAAAAGAATACCTGACGAATACGATTCTGATAGATTGACTCACACGCAAACTATAGGCCACGGTATATACGCATTAGCTACTGAGTTAGAAGATCTAAATTTCAGAGGAAAGATTCTGGTTATCACTCGAGGTGGATACGGTGCTAGAATGATTTCAAAATATAGACCCCCCTTACCTATCATAGCGATAACTCCCTTCGAGCGAACCGCGAGAGAACTCAATTTATTATGGGGAGTGCAACCAATACACATTAAAAACGACGAATTTTTCGATCAAGATGTTGAAAGCATTATTTCGGAAGCTGTACGATACTCTGTAGAACAGAAAATGTTAGACGAAAACGAACATGTCATTATCCTTATAGTCTCAAGGAAGTTCCAAAAAAGAGGAAACTTAGTAGGATTGTATTATGTAGAAGAAATTTTGAATCCAAATCCTAATAGTAGTTAAACAACGCGTTTAAGTTTATAATAAGGAAAAAAATTAAAAAAAAAAAGGTTTATGCGCTCTCAGCGGTTACATCTACGCCGCCTACACTCGAATGACAGGTTAAATCGTAGTTATTAGCAGCTGGGAAATCTAACGAACTAATCGTATCCCCGCTTTCGCTAAATCCTGAAACTACAAAATCGACGCCACCGAGGCTAGAAGTCGCTTCTATTATCGCCCCTACGCTGCTTAGGG
>JAHPYY010000155.1 GCA_019058515.1 Promethearchaeota archaeon | reverse complement strand
GTTCACTGAAATTCTGTAGTACCTATAAATTTAAATACGAATATTTTTTTTTTATTGAAACGGGTTAAATAATTATGGAGTTTGTAGTTGTAAATAGTGAAAGAATTTTTGTTCAGCAAGCGGGCTCAGGATTAGAGTTGAGTGTAATCAATAGAGAGCTAGGTAGCGTTCTTGAGGTTGATGGTCTGTCTGAGTTGTCAGGGTTAACCACGCTCTCAATAGAAGGAAACCTCTTCGAGGAGATCTCGGGTTTAGAGCGGTTAACTAGCTTAGAACACCTTCATTTAAACGGAAACAGGATAAAAGCCATTTCCGGATTAGATAGGCTAATCAATTTAGATACCCTCACTCTTGCGAAAAATAGATTATCTGAGATTTCTGGGCTCGATAATTTGATTAATCTAACCTACTTAAAGCTTTCCAAAAATCAAATCGAGAAAATTTCAGGGTTAGACGCCTTAGAAAAGTTAGTGCGACTGGATTTGGACCACAACCGCATATCTAAGATTTCTGGACTTGACGGTTTGAAATCCCTTGAGGAGTTAAATCTCGACTACAATAGGATTACGAAGATCGAAGGGCTTGGAAATTTAACGCAATTAGAAGATTTGAGCGTGGGGAACAATTTGCTTACTACTTTAGAGCGGTTCGAGGGCATGGGGCGCTTATCGTCGCTATACTTGAGGGACAATCCGTTTGAAGAACCTTTATTTAACGGTTATTTCGAACACGAGGAGATCGAGGAGCTCCAGTCCTATATTTAGCTTTCCTCTTAACTCTGTCGATAGGACTAAATCAAAAATAGAGAAATAAAATAAAAAAATGGTTTTTGCTACTATTTACGAGCTTATTAATCGGAACAGTATCGATGAGTGCGGAATGTAAAACTCGTCCTTCTTTTTCACAACAACAGTGTGGAAATATTCCGCAAGACCTAAGAAACCTCGGATTACGGACTCGTCCTCTTCAAATTTAAAGATGACTGCGGCGATTCCAGCACCAGCATTGAAGGTTACTTTATCGTAAACGCGTTCATCTATTAATGGAATTTTGAGTTCATTGACAATCTCGTACACCCTTTTAATGAAAAGTTCTTTTTTAGCGATTTTAAACCACCTTTCCGTTTATTAGTTTTAAGTTTGGATACTTTTGAAGAAAAATTTATTTTTAAGTATTATAACTATAAATGTTGACTTATTTATAATTATATATTCTAGAGAATATTCTTGAGTATTTAACAATTTTTTGGGACAAAATGTTTAATAGCAGTTTTTAAAATTTGTATAGGTAAGAATATACGCTCTTTATAGAACCATAATTACTCTCATAGTCCTATTCGAATTCCCTCATCAATGTTCCTTCTTCAAGTCGTTTTTTTATGCTTGCGATTAACACACAAAATTTTTGAGTATCGAATCCATATATTCCATGATATGAATAGGTTTATGCTAAATTTAACTATGGTTAATTATTGATTAGTTAATAGATAAAGATTTTAACAATATTAGTTAATTTATGATTATGCATAAATCCACTGTAATTAAAATATTATTACCAATTGTTAGTATTTCATTATTAATTACCCACCTTATTTATCCAGATTTACAAATCGATGCAATTACTATAACGCTATTTCTTGTAGCATTCTTACCTTGGCTCCCAATATTAATAAAAGAAATAACTTTGCCCGGAGGAATTAAGATTACATTGCATGAGCTAGAAAGTCAATCGAAAAAAATAATCAATGCTGCTGAAGCCCAGAATATTGAAACTGGAGAAGATCTCAGAAAGGAGGAAGAAGAAATAGATATAATTGAAGGCATAGTTAGAGATAATCCCAATTTGGGCTTAGTAGGTGTTAGAATAGAAATTGAAAAACGGTTACGAGAACTCTGTAAAAAGGTTAACATAAAATATAACCAACCTATCTCAAAACTTTTAAGGGACCTTCAAGTGAAAGAAATTCTATCCCCAGATATTGCAAATCCATTAAAAGAAATCATATACTTAGGAAATAAAGCAGCTCATGGAGAACCAGTTGAAGAAAATGCTCTATTGTGGGTATCTAATTATGTACCACGAATTCTCACAATACTGGACACTATAATCAAAAAAAGTTTAGTTAAAGCTAACTCCATTTAAATTCTTCCATTCTGTTCCGTCTGATAAGCTCGTAAAAGCACTCAACAAAATTTTTTTTATTTATCTATTTTTTCTCGAATTAGTCCAATTTAACGAATCAGAAATAGAAAAATAGCAGAAAACTCATTTTCAGACTGATTTAGAATCTTAACCCCTAAAGATCGTAAGAAATTAAAATCACATTATAAGATATCAATATCTAAAGCTGTAATTTCGAATATATCAGTAAAATTTAGGTTCTCTTAAATATTTGCTATAATAGTAAAATAAGTTTAAATTATAAGATATGAAAGCGATCATTCTTAACGGAAGTCTCGAAGGTCAGGAATACCTAATGCCAATAAATACCATTTTAGAGGGGGAGCTAAAGAAAGCAGGATGGAACGCTGAATCCATTGTTCTTCGCGATTGTGATATTAAACCTTGCATTGGATGTTTTGGCTGTTGGAATAAAACACCAGGCATTTGTATTACGGTTGACGATGCTGTAGATCTCAATAAAAAAATAATCAAAAGCGACTTGTTAATTCTTTTAACACCGTTAATCTTTGGAGGGTATTCGTCGGAACTAAAAAAAATGGTAGATCGATTGATCCCGCTCATACAACCGGGAATGACCAAAATTCGGGGCGAGACCCACCATTTAAAGCGATATAAAAGTTACCCTTCAATATTAGGGATTGGAGTTTCAAAAAAAGCTGACGAAGAAGAGGAACAGATTTTTGCGTTGCTAGTAGAGCGTAATAGTCTTAATTTTCATGCTCCTAAGCATAGCACTTGCGCTTTTCATACGAAAGAAAGTACAAGCTCGATTAAAGATAAGATTAAACAAGTCTACGCGGAAGTGGGGGTATTTAATTAAAATGACTCAAGCTAAAAATATCATTATATTAATTGGTAGTCCACGAGGTAAAAAAAGCACATCAACATCAATCGCTAACTACCTTCAAACCCGGTTAAAGGCGCGTAATGTTGAAATAAAAATGTACTGGTTGATTCATCCCATGCAAGACGAGCAAAAAATCGGGGAAATGCTAGAGTCAATTGAAAACGCTGACATAATAGTATTAACAGTACCTTTGTACATTGACTCTGAACCATATCTAACCATTCAGGCGCTGGAACTTATCTCAAAGCGTCGAAAAGAAGTGAAACAAAACGATATCCAATTTATAGTAATTGTAAATTCTGGATTTCCAGAACCGGCTCATAATAATACTGCGATATTAATATATAAAAAGTTTGCATCTACAGTGAATTTTAATTGGGTAGGAAGTCTTTCTATCGGAAGCGGTGAAGCTCTTTTAGGATCTAAAGGTGTATTGTTGGTAGAATGTGGAAAAATGGCTGAAAAAGTAAGGTTTCACTTGGATAAAATTGCTGTCGCGCTCAAAAAAGGTGAAAGGTATTCTGATGAAATTGTATGCATGATTCCCACATTCTTCTTTAAATGGTACGCTAAATGGCTAGGGCGTATCATGTTATTGATTGGAAATCGAATATGGAAAAATAGGGTTAAAAAACTTGGTAAGAAAGTTGACGCTCAGCCCTGCTTTCCATAATTATTACATTTAATACAAAGCTTCACGCTTTTTTTAAAAGTATCTGCTTATTAGTAAGCTATATAAATAGTAACGACGAATTAAAAATGCTTACCTTACTCTAATTAGGGCTCACTTTTGACTGAAGAAGAAGTTCAAATTATAAGAGGAAAAGAAGGATACAATTTAACGCGAAAAGAGCGAGTAGTTTATTCCTTGGCTAATCTACCCAATATTATGCTATCAGGAATATTTAGATTAACCTATGTAAATTACTTTTGGGACGACTTAGGACTGTACTAGCTTTTTTTCATAATCGTTCAAGTAATTTACGCGTTTGTAAATTCCTTGAATGACATTTACTTCGGTAAGCTTACTGATAAAACTAATGCGGAACGATGGGGAAGTCGAAGATTGGCATATATTAAATGGGGAGGATTATTATGCGCGTTAGTTTTCATTATTACTTGGTTCCCTTGGAGTTATACTAACCAAGTTGTTATATTTATTCAGTTTTTAGTGAGCATTTGCGCGTTTGATATGATGCTTTCGTTAGTTTGGTTAGTGTGGCTCGCTCTTATGCCCGAACTGACGGAAAGCACAGATGAAAGGACAAAATGGCTTTAAATAACCAGTACTTTCTAATAATAGGTGTGTTTCCCGTGTTATTGGCGTGTTTAATTTACGCTATGGGTTTATTAGCATTTCAAATATTTGCGGGAATCTGTGCGATTTTATGTGGAGTCCTTTATTACTACGTTGGTTCAATTTTTAAGAAAGACCCGCGTTGTACATAAATCAAGATACGACTCCTTTAATTAAAGCATTAAAAGAGGTGCTAAAGTCTCGCCTTTATATTAGTATGACTTATTTAGAGTGTTTAATCAACTAAACTTAGCATTAGGTTTAAGCTTTTTGTTTGCGTATATTCACATCATGAGCGTCGACTTCACCACTGCATCTCTATTGTATTATATTATTGCTACATTCGTTTCATTAATCGGATATTTAATTTATATAAGGTTATCTTCAAGAATTGAGATGAGGACCCTAATAATTAAAGGTCGTATAATACAGATTTCTATAAGTATCATCGGGTTTTTTATAATTCTAATGCCCGAATTAAATGTTCTTGTTTGGGTCTTTTTAACGGCTAATTCTATCTGTGGAGGATACACGCTTTTCGATTATCCCTTGATGATGACCGTTATCGACGAGGATGAAGTTGATTACGGTAAATGTAGAGAAAGGTTATTCTTAGGCACCAACGCTTTTTTTAACAAAATTGCCGAGAGTCTAGGTCCCATTATTAGAACACCTGTATTATTACTATTTGGATTTGTCAGAGACGCTCCTACTCAATCCCCAGTAGCGCTAATAGGTATAAAATTCCTATTACTTATGGTTACTGCAATAATCAATGTTGCGGGATTAATCAGTATCTATTATTTTCCTTTACATGGTAAGAAGTTGGAGGAATTAAACAAAAAAGTCTTACTCTTGCATAAAGAAAAAACCGATTCGTTTGAATCTCAGAAATTAAGGTCTTCAGTTAACTCTAACATGAGGTAATAAAGATTACGCAGATAAGATCGTTATTACTCCTTATATCTCTGTATGAAATTAAATTTTTTATAGGGATTGATGTAAAAACTGATTATTTCTTTATTCTTCATGCCCAAATTCTATTAATAGAATAAATTATCGATTATTTATATTGTACTGAATAGTAGGATTTTTTCAAGCAAGAAAAAGTTATATACTTTTATTTATATTTGAAGTATATATTAATTATAATAAAATTTGATTAATTCTATTATTGAGGATTTGAATTAGCGTGGTTTCAGAAAAAAAGAAAATAAGCCGAGTTATTAATTTTTTAAAGAAAGGTTTAACATCGCTTGCAGATGATTTAGAAGATACCATTAAAAACATTCAAGATTTCATTAATTCTCTTGCTAAAGCTGAAAAGGATTTAAAAGGGGTACCGGTTGAAGAACTACAAACCGTCTCAACATCCTCAGTTAAAGTAGCTCCTACCGCTGACACTACGGTAAAAACCGCAGCGGCTAGCACCTTGTTTAGCTTGTTAAGCGGTACTGGGGGCGAGGCTACGCCAGCTGCAGCAGCTAGTGGAGTCGCTGCTACAACTGCTTCAGAAGTTCTTTCAGCACCAAAGCCTCCCGGTGCAGGTCCTCCTTCGAAAGCAGCAAGTCCTCCTTCGAAAGCAGCAGTTCCTCCTTCGAAACCTGCTGGAACACCCTCGAAACCTTCTGGACCTCCATCTGGTGGTTTACCTCCCGCACCAAAACTTCCCCCTACCTCTGGTGGTGCTCCGGGTAGTAACCCTCCCAAAGCTCCCGCTTTTGCTAAGCGTTCAGGTCCTCCCGCTGGACCATCTGCTGCTGGAGGTCCTCCGAAACCTCCTGGAGCTGCTCCGCCTCCGGGCGTGGCTCCTCCGCCAGGAGCAACTACCCCTAAAGCAGGAGGAGGATTAAGTTCTTTAAGAGATGAGATGTTAGACGAGTTAAACCGTTTAAAAAAAATAATGCGAGGAGAATAATACTCAACACCTTTTTTAAATTATTATCATATCTAATAATTATAATATATTCGATTTCTGGTTTTTAAGAAGAATTTAGTGACTTTTCACTTTAAATAAGGTGGATTTGAGAATGAAGAATAATGCCTTTATTATAGCAGATTCTGAGTTTCCAATACTTGTACCTCAACGTATAATGGTGTTTGCAGGGCATCCTGACGACGAGATCGTGTCGTGTGGAGGTACTCTTTTGAAATATCAAGAGTTAGGATCTCAGATTACTGTGGTAATCGCAACTGCTGGTATAGGAGGATACGCTAAACCAGAAGATAAAGAAAGTATTGCTTTTCAGCGAGAAAAAGAATTAACACTAGTTTCAGAGATGTTAAAGTGTGAGTTCATCGAATTAAGATATTCTGATATGGAAATAAAGCGGTCGAAAGTATCAAAAATTACCAATCTGATTAGAGATTTTAAACCCCATGTCCTTTTTATTC
>JAHPYY010000154.1 GCA_019058515.1 Promethearchaeota archaeon | reverse complement strand
TTGATGAAGGCCAAGAGCACTTAAAAAAGGCATTATCAAGTAGATATCTTCTTTAGGTTTTTCGTACCTTAACATGACTATTTTGGAAGTATCCATCACGCTTCCCCCACCAATTCCAATAATAACGGTCGGTTTCAAATCCTCACATATCTTAACGGCTTCATCAATGGTAGGAATTGGGGCTTCGGGTAGCGCTCCAGACCATACTTCATACTTCATATCGATTCGCTCGAGGAAAAATCCGACCTTATCTGCGAATTTCTTAGTAAATGAATCCGTAATAATTAAAGCTCTTCGATCTTCAGGTGGTATAGTCTCTTTTAAGTAATTGCTAACCAGTATAAATCCAACTTTCCCTGCGTAAATTCTGCTCGAAAAGAATAGGGCCATGATGCCTGAGGTGGCCCTTCCTCCGAGTAAAGACATTAATTCTTTAGTTGTTTGTAATTCGTAATAATAAGGTTTTTCAATTGACATTTTCTTTCGCTTATATATAGTTCTTAAATTGTAAGTAATAATGCGTCAATTGGGAATAAAAAGATTTACGTTAGTAAAATATTATTCTATGAACTTAATTCATAATTCATGTTGCTATAAACTTCTTACGCATCAAATTATAATAAAGAGGTTGTTAAATTCATATGAAAATTTTAGGAAAGATTTTTCTGGTATTCTGGTAAATTATTTCCTCCAATTCCTGCTTAGGGATTTTTTTAATATTTGAAATAGTATTTAATACCTCGTGGACCATAGAAGGTACGCCAATGGAGCCAGAATATTTTACTGGACCATCACTTTCTAAAAGAAGTTTTTTAGGTTCCACAATTTTAACTGTGTTCTTAACAGCGGGAGAGTAAGAGATCGCGGGAGTTATTGAAAAGAAATAACCACGGTCAATTCCTTGGTATAGGTACTTTTCCGGACCTGAATACCAATGCACATTCACATTTGGGATTTTATAAGATGGTAAAAGTTCAAATACCTCTTTCTCTGCCCCTTTAGTATGAAGATTCACTGGCAACTCTAGTTTTTGGGCGATCTCTAACATTTTTTTAAAGATTTTCATTTGTAAAGGGTATAACTCCTCGTTTTTAACAAAATGATGATCTAATCCAATCTCACCTATTACACATATTTCTGATTCGTGAGATATGATGAACTCAACGATTTCATCGATATTCGCTTCAATATTCGGATTCATTTTAACTTCTTCAGGATGTATTCCTAGAGCGGGATACAACGAGGGAGAGTTTCTACAAATGTTCAAAACAGTTTCTAATCCTAAAGCGCTCATACCAACGCATATAATTTTATGGACGCCATTTTCGTTTGCATCCTGAATAATTTCTTCTAGATTAAGATACAAGTTAGCATGACAATGAATATCGATTAGCATAGTAGATTATAAGAATTCTTTAATTATAATTATGTTAAAAAGCTGATATATAATAATTATTACGGTGGATGAAAAAAAGGATTTAAAAAGGTTTGGAGATTACAAAATAAAACGATATGTGTAGGTGTGTATCATAAATTCGAGAGAGCGAGTATTAAGAGCTTTAAATCACCAAGAACCAGACATGATTCCACTGGATTTAGGTGGTAACCAATCTAGCATCCATGTAAAAGCTTATAAACGATTATTAAAGTACCTAGGAATCGAGGATAAGAACCCTCAATACGCGGATTTTATTCAGCAAATAGCTGTGCCCTGTGAAGAATTATTAAAAAAATTTGAAATCGACACTCGGTGCATTAGAACTCTTGGAGGAATGGTTAAAATTGAAGATATGGAGCCACAGTATGAGAGTAAATATGTAGGCGTATACGATCAATTCGGAGTATTTTGGGGCAACGACGCAGAAAAGAAGCTGGATGATATCTTATATTACGATCCAGTTATCCATCCCTTTGCTGATTTTAAAAGCGAACAAGATATTAAAGATTTCAATTGGCCCGATGGTAACGATAAATCTGTATTTAAAGGGCTTAAGGCTCAAGCTAAGAAATTGCATGAGGAAACAGAATATGCATTGGTTACTTCTCCAATTGGGTGTATATATGAATATACTACTTTTTTGTTTGGATTTACCAAGGTATTACGCTACCTTAAAACCAAGCCAAATCTAATAGTTACGGCGATGGAAGGATTACTAAAATATTGGATTGATTATTGCGTTACATTCTTAGATGAAATTGGAGAGTATTTAGATGTTGTATGTATTAATGGTGATCTTGCGGAGCAAGCAGGGCCAATAATGAATTTAAAAATATACGAGGAGAAGATTAAACCAATTGAGCGAAAGCTTTCGGAAAAAATTCACGATTTAGCAAATGTTAAAATAAATTATCATAGCTGTGGTTCTATTCCAATGTTCATTCCACATTTCTCAGAAATAGGCTACAATGCGGTTAACCCTGTACAAATATCTGCGTATGATATGGATCCTTGTAGTCTTAAACAGAGGTTCGGAAACATAATAACTTTTTGGGGAGGGTTATGTAACACGCAAAAAACCTTACCTTTTGGAAGCCCAAAAGAAATACGAGAAGAGGTCCACCGAAACTTTCAATGCTTAAAACCAGGGGGAGGATTTGTAGCAGCAAATATCCATAACATTACTGCAGAAGTTCCTCCGGAAAACATTGTAGCTATGTTTGAAGCAGCAATTGAGTTTAGAATCTACTAATTCTTTCTCGTAGTTTAACGATTTTCATTACTAATTCAAATTTCTTCCTCTGATTATAATCACCAGCTTCTAAATCGAGTTTAAGTTCTTCTAACTCACTTAACAACAATTTTTTAAGTTGTTCTTTGTTCATCTTTTTTATTGGTGTTTCAGAGGTGATTTTTGCTACTTTTTTACTCCTTAAAATTGAGATAGCTTTTGCAAGTTGTGCTTGAACACCTGACGTATTTTCAGGAGTCACATGCTCGAGAGTATCAAAGCTTGTCTGTAATCCATCAATAAAAGCTTCTAAGTCTCTGACTTCGATGTTATCCTTGGACATAATGAGCTGAAATACGCTAATATGAATAATTTAAGATAAATTTCTCTATAAATAATACTAATGTGTTATAGTTATTTAATTTTAAGCATGATAAGTGCTATATTAAACAAGTTTTTTATATTATCAGTGTTTAAATCTTTCTTTTAACTCTTTAAATATATTAGAAATTTCTGAGATCGAATTAAGCATGTAATCAGGATTTACTTCCCTAAATTTTTCCTTAGTATGAACACCTGTTAGAACAGCAATAGTAAGAGCATTAATGTTTTTACCTAATTGAATATCAATAGTCATATCTCCCACCATTACACATTTGTGAGTAGGGACTTTCATAATAGCTGCGGCTTTTATCCCCCCCTCGGGGTGAGGTTTTAAATTTTGGACATCAGATCTTGAGATGATTTTCCCTTTCAACTTTTCGTAAAATTTGGGGAAGTTGATAAGTCTATCATCAACTTCCTTAGATGATGAAGTAGTTAAGATAGAATAAGGATATTTATTTTCGTCTAAAAAGTTAAATAACGCTTCCACGCCTTCAAACATCTTCACTTTATTTATTTCTTCTTTGAATATCTTATTTGCCAACAAAAGAGCTTTAACTCTTTGAAAGAAGTTTAACCCAAGAATTTTAAAAAGTTCCCATATAATTTTCGTTACGAGGCTCTTTCGATTCTTTTCCTGCATCATTTTTTCCGTAAATTCGTCGATTTTTTCTTTTAACTCATCAGTCATTTCAATATTGAACTTCGCATATATTTCAGCACCTACCTTGTCTCCAACTTCGGTACTATTAATTAAAGTACCATCCAAATCGAAAATAAATCCTATTTTATCATTGGTTTCTTCCATGAAATTATCCCCTAAAGACTTTTTGATTTATGAAATATGAAATAAAGCAAATCTATTCCCTTAGTTCACTTTCGTAAATAACATCCTTAACTTAATTTAAGAAATTGGACGTGAAATATAGCTTTTACTATATATAAGTATAGAGATATAAATATATGAGCTTGTTAGATTCGATTTAATAATTAATTTAATCTAGTCGTTCTATTATCTCCTTAAAGATAATTTCAGATATATTAAATATCACCTTTTCTTTCAATTTCTCATCGTAAAGACGAATTCGATCGGAAAATTCAATTTGCATTGCCTGACTCAGTGGAATGCGAGATGCCCCGTAATGTTTTGTGATATAACCGCCTTTTAGTACATATTCCCGACGCAATGGATGTCCTGGAGCAATGGGAATATCTAATTGGTTAAACTTTTTTATAATTTTCCCGCGAATGTTCTTTGGCCAATCTCTTTTCGGAATTTTCTCTCCAAATAATGTTTTTAAGTTATTAGTCCCTAATATTAGTTCCACTTCGCGAAATGGGTTCTTTTCCTTTTCAAATCCGTGTATATCTATTAAAAGAGAATATCCGTGATTTTCTATATTTTTTTGAATTTGCTTGCTAAGAAATTCGTGAAAGAAAGTATATGCGCTTCTAGCTAAGTCAGATTTAACCTCAAAAGACGCAGAGATCTTCCTATTCAGGTCAAGTCTATTTCTGTGTATTTTAGAAATAATGTACGAGGGTTTTCGAGGATCATTATCAAGTTCTTGATTGATAAACATTGAAAAAACACGAAAAAGTTCTTTTGCAATAACATCGGTCTTTTTATCAATTCCTAAAACACCAGTTGTTCTTTTAGGAATTATTTCATCCTCTAATATCCCAGAATGAGGACTAGATATTATTAATGGGAGTTGTCCGTAATATAGATCGAAATAAGGGTGTGAAATAGTCATTCAATTAAGTAAAATAAAAAAAATAATTAATAAATTGATATACATCAAACAGTATTGTACACGTACGTAAAATACCGTAGTAGGAAGAAAAATATCAACCATACAGAAAATCCAATGATACCGAAGATGTAATACCCCCAAATATTTTTATCCTGTATAAATATCTCATAGCAAATGATCCATGTAACTATTGCCCCAATTATCCCCAATGTAAGGTCTGTTATGATATTGGGAATACTATCTGCCCTCCCCTCGAATTTCAATCCGATCATGACGAATAAAATGTTTTCCAATAACTCCCAAACGATTAAAATTATGAGAGTTATGATGAAAACAAATAACAAAGAAAAGATAGGAGTGTTGCCTTTATTTTTTGGGACGGTGTAAAATAAGCTAAAAAAAAGAAACACGCCTATCCCAAAACACACATGTCCAATGCTGTAGAAATCAAACCATGATTGTCCTACTTCTTCTAAGGTGGTGGCTACAATTTCATTAAATATCATGTTAATCACTTGGCTAATTTTAAAAAATCGAAAAAAAATTCAAATTTATTCGAAATTATTATATATAAGAAATATTTAGTATTTTAATCTGAATACTAAGAAACACTACTGATATAAGTGTGCCTAAAAAAGTTGCGTTCATCTCGTATTATACAAAAACGAATAAATTCAGTTTCAATGCGTTAGTAGGCGCCTTAGAAACCGAACCTTCACTTGACAAGATTACTTTCTGGTTTGCTAACAACGAAGCTGAATTGTTAACACTCGTTTCGAATGCTGTGATTAATTTTGAAAAGGTTATACTAGGAATTTCGTTTTTTACGACACAGATATGGGAGATAACCCCATTAATTAGGCGACTTAAAAGAACTTATAAAGAAAAAGTATTTATAATATGCGGCGGACCTCATCCTACAGGAGACCCTAAGGGAACTCTGAAAATGGGAGCAGATGTGGTTGTAATTGGAGAGGGGGAAGTAACTCTAATTGAACTTATGAAACGCATGGTTAACTCAAAAGATATCCTAAAGATTGCAGGTATAGCTTTTGAGAAACATGGAAATTGCATAAGTAATCAAAAACGCGCAAGAATTGACTTGAACTTATATCCCCCTTTTCCCTTAAAAAATAGTAGATTTGGACCCATCGAAATATCAAGAGGATGTCCATATGTATGCTACTTTTGCCAAACCCCTTTTATTTTCGGTAGTAAACCAAGACATCGCACCGTCGGTAATATTTGTAAGTATGTAGAAATTATGAAACATGAAAACCTTACCGATTTGAGATTTATAACTCCAAACACTTTTGCCTATGGATCTCAAGATGGAAAAGAATTAAATCTTGAAGAACTTGAAACATTACTAGTACGCATTTCTAACATTATTAAACCTAATGGGAGGATATTTCTTGGCTCTTTTCCATCTGAAGTGCGTCCTGAACACGTAAACGATGAAACTTTGAAGCTAGTGTTGAGATACGCTTCAAATGATAACATTACCATAGGAGCTCAATCTGGAAGTCAAGCAATTTTGGATAAATGTAATCGCGGACATAGCATTGAAGATGTTGTTAATGCTGTAGAATTAACCTTGAAATACGGCATTAAAGCAAATGTTGATTTTATTTTTGGGTTACCGGGGGAAACAGATCAAGATATAGAAAAAACACTTAATCTAATGACCTACATTTCAAAGCTAGGAGCAAGGATACACACCCATTCATTTATACCGTTACCAATGACTCCGTTTGCCAATGAATCTGTTACTCGCGTCCATAACAAGTATAAAAATAAAATAAAACAGTTAACTGCCCGCGGACAAGCTTTTGGAGAATGGAGGAAACAAGAAAGGATAGCGAAAAAAATTGCACAATATATGAAACAAACTGAGAATTGCTTTAAGATTTCGAAAATGTAACCTTGTCCCCTAACAAATCAATAAATCCTTCCTTTTGTAAATCGTTCAGTATAATTTTCAATTTATCTAATTCTACGCGTAGCTCTTTTGAGAGCTCAATTTGAGTAATTTCAGCCTTTTGAAGCATTTTTTTTAAGATTTTTCCTCTTAATTGCCTTGTGGATCCCTTGAACGGTTGTTGCTTGCGATAGTGCTTACTTCTTTTAGTCAATTCAGGGTGAGTCTTCTTCAACATTACTCCGTAATCCATTAACGCATAATACCATTCCCGAGGATTGAATTCAACCATGGTTTCTTTAACTAGGGGCATGATTTCTTTATCACCTATTTCTTTTTTGTTTGGAAAGAAGAAGTAAATAAATACGCGTCTAATATTGGTTTCAATAAAGTATGTTTTCATATTGAACGCAAATGCCAATATCGAAGAAGCGGTATTGTACCCAATCTGTGGAAACGATTTGAGTACCTCAAGATCTGAAGGCAAGACACCGTTGTATTCTTTAACTATTATCTCTGCAATCTTATGGAGCGCAATTGCCCTTCGATTGTAACCAAGTCCTTGCCACGCGCATATCACAGATTTTAGAGGAGCATTAGCCAATTCCCGAAAATCAGGGAAATTCGCAACGAAATTTAAGAATTTTTCGCTAACTTGAGATGTTTGAGTTTGTTGAAGCATAATTTCGGATACTACTACATTGTACGGTGTAACTTTTTCCCTAAATGGAAATTTTCGACCATGCTTCTTGTAGTAATTAAAGATTATAGTTTGGAACTTTTGGACGAGTTCTGAGGTCAATCCTTTCTCTTTGTAGAATCTATGAAATTCGGATATTAATATGGGCAAACACCAAATGGTTTTCAGTTTGTATCTGATATAGTTCGGAAAAATTACGAAGAAATATCCATTATAAAGTCAGACACTCCACTTTCTATACTCTTGATAGAAATTGGATAGCCTGAAGTATTGATTATGTGAAACATAGTTCTGTTTTCCAGCAATATAGAGCCACCTAGTTGCTTGTAATTTAGTTCTTTAGATATTATGATAAGTTCATTGAGGAGAAATTTGGAAATACCCAATCCACGCCAATTTTTATGAGTAATAAAGGCGAGCTCTCCAAGAGAGGGTTTATTCGTGGAAAAAACCGCTCCTACTGCAACAATTCTTGTTTTTCCATTGTCTTTAGATTCGGCTACAAGGATCATATCTGTAGAATAATTAATAGTAACTAATGGCTGCATTTTTTTGTGTCGGAAGTCTTGAACGGGAGCAAAAAAGCGATAGTAGCGATCTTTCTCGTCTAAAGAGTAGTGAAGTTCCTGAATCATTCTCTCGTCTGTTGGTTTTACAGGTCTGATTTTTAAAAGTTCGCCGTTTTTAAGCTTAAGGTTTGTCTCATACTTAATCGGATAAATCGAGATTCTCCCATCAACCGAACGGGGTAATTTCTGATCAGAATACACGTAATTCCATTTCTTGGCTTTCTCCAATAATTCGTCTCTAAAATCGGGATGTGCTATGTTTATCATCTGCAAAACTCTTTCTCTAATGCTCTTCCCGTATAAATAGGCAATGCCGTATTCAGAAACTACATAATGAACATCTCCCCGAGTAATGACTACGCCGGAACCAGGTAGTAAATTTGGTAGGATTCTAGACACAACCTCGCCATTAGATAGAGTAGCGGTACTAGGCACTACCATAATTGGTTTACCATACTTACATCTTCCCGCTCCCCTTACAAAGTCTACTTGCCCCCCAATCCCGCTGTAAAATTGGTGGCCTAAGGAGTCCGCGTTAACTTGTCCAGTTAGATCAACCGTTAAAGCCGCGTTAATTGCTACTTGCTTGTTGTTCTGACTAATAATAAATGGATCGTTACAATAATCGCAGGGGTGAAATTCCACCATTGGATTATCTGAAACAAAATCATACAACCGTTTTGAACCCATTACAAAGGAACAAATAATCTTGTCTTTATGGATGGTCTTTTTTTTACAGGTAATGACCCCTTCCTCTACAAGGTCGACAACACCGTCAGAAAATACTTCGCTGTGTACTCCAAGATCTTTTTTATCCATTAGCTCACTAGTCACCGCATTAGGAATCTCACCTATACCCATTTGAATCGTAGATTCATCTTCAACGAGAGAACACACATATTTCGCAATGTTGTTTGCTACCTCATCCGGTGGATCGTAGGTGAATTCAATTATATCGTGATTAGTTTCGATATAGGCGTTTATATCGTCCATGTGGATAAAGCTGTCACCTAAAGTTCTTGGCATCTTAGGATTGATTTCAGCTACAACATATTCTGCTGCTTCAGCTATAGGTTTCACGATGTCAACATTTATTCCGTAGCTACAGAAACCATACCTATCTGGAGGGCTTACTTGAATTAATGCAGTATCCAAATGCATTTGTCCCTGCTTAAATAAACGGGGAATTTCAGATAAGAGCATTGGGGAGTAATCTGCTTGACCTGCTTTTATATATTTTCGTAAGGATTTCCCAATAAAAAACGCGTTGTGTCTAAACAAATCCTCAATTCCACCAGCGGTTTCGTAATAATCTAAATCGCTTAAGCTTAAAAAGTGTAAGATTTCGACATCGGGAAGTTCTGGGCCTAGCTCGATTAATTTTTTAGTTAAATCTAAAGGTTCTGAACACCCTGAATCGATAAATATGCGATCTCCAGGATTGATGTATTTTTTAATGGCATTACTCAGGCTAACTTTTTTGTGGGAATACTTCTTTAAGTTTTCCAAATCGATATAATCTACATTTTTTGACAATTCAGACCAGCTTAGTCATTTATTGCTATTTTTCTCAAGCAAAGTAAGTATTTTGATAAAAATAAACTTTTAAATTAAATTCTAAAGGTATTTACATAATCAAAAGGAAACTATAGAATACGACTCTACTAAGCGAACTTGCGATATGCAATATTAGATATGATGACATTCATATATTTGGTTCTTAGGATTTTACTAATTTTGGCAGTTTGGCGATAAGAGAAGCTCTCCGCCAAGGCATTTAAATACGAGAGGTTGTATAAAATGGAAATATTACTATCGTTTCGCTGAAAAAATTCGTTAAGAATATCTTGTATTTCATTTATAGTTAAGTGAGGATATTTTGCTTGAGCTCTACTAAGCAATTCATCTATAGAATTCTCAAAATGTAGGTCCCTAATTTTTGAAATAGAATCACTTAATATAATAGTATAAAGCAACAAATCGTCAAATTCGCCTAAAGATTTCTTTAATTTAGCGAGTTTATTTTCTATACTTTTATGTAATTTTTTTACTTGATGTTCGTCAATCCCTTTTATTTTAGTCAAAGGTAAGAGAAACTCGTAATACTTGCCTTCAAGAAATAAGTTTAAATTTGTGTTGAACAAATCTTTGAATTTCTTTACGATTTGCCCGGAATATTTAATTTTTACATAGATATCGGGAGTTCGGCCGAGTATTGTATCGGTCCCAGCTGCGTAAAACTGCTGAGTCACGAGATTGTCAGTTGCGTTTATTAGTTTTTCTATTACCTTCATGTTCAACCTATTTTTCTATTATCTTCATGTTCAATCGCAAATCCTGACTAAAATTAATAGACAAGTAGTCTCTATAAATTAATGAAAATAATGGTTATTAATATTTTTGTAGTTCGAATTCTAATGAAAAGATATTAATTCTTAAATTTTATAATAACACATGATATACAGATATATTTCTCTGTATGGATCTATTAAAATTTATAAAAAAGGAATTCAAAATTATAAAAAAGGTGAAATAAAATAGGTTTAAAGTCAGCATCAGCGTTGGCAATTATCGCCTTATTTGGACTCGTGTACGCAGTGATGTTTACGCTAACCATTTGGTTTTTCCCATTTACTGACTGGGGATACTTCTCGTTACTAATCATGGTTGGGTTTACACTATTAATGGTGTTATTTCAATATGGAATCTCTCCACTTATTATACGATGGATATATCGAATCGACTGGATGCCTTACGACCAGTTTGTAGCGCAATATCCACACTTAGCTGAAACTCTAAACAAAGTAGTGAGCGTTCAACAAATCAAAATGCCTCGGATGGGAATTATTCACGACTTAAATCCTAACGCATTTACATTTGGATGGACCAAAAATTCAGCAAGAATTGTATTAACCGATGGTATTTTACATTATCTAAACGAAAAGGAGCAAAATGCGGTATTAGCGCACGAATTAGGACATGTGGTTCATTCAGATTTCATTTTAATGACCATAGTATTCGCTATTCCATTAATTCTTCTTACAATTGCTCGTTGGGCCTATTACGCAACTTTATTCGGAGGTCGAACCTCCTCAAGAAGGAGTAGAAGCGATAGTGACGAAACTGCGTATATTTATCTAATATTTATTGTAGTCATGGTGCTTTCGTATGTAGCATATTACATCGGGTTTCTTATATCGTTAATCGTAAGTAGAATTCGGGAATACTACGCGGACCAACACGCAGCAGAAGTGTTAGAAGACCCAAACGCGTTATCCACAGGCCTTGTTAAAATTGCTTACGGTTTAATCTCAGACCAAGGACTTGAAATTAAAGAGAGAAATAAATCGAAAGTGAGAGGAGTCAAAGGTCTAGGGATTTTTGATCCAAACGGTGCCAGAGCGTTTGCAGTCTCAGGTATGACCACCACTGGAGTATATTCGAAAGAAGCGATACAAGCTGCTGCAGCGTGGGATTTGTATAATCCTTGGGCGAAGTATTACCAAATCTTCAGCACTCATCCATTACCTGCTAAGAGAATTCAGCGATTAAACGACCAATGTGCGCTATATGGTATCAAACCAGAATTAGACTTTGCCAAGTCCAAGCAAATCAAAGAAGAACAAGCCGGAGCTTCCATGTTGGACGAATTTATGGTAGATCTTGTGGTGAAGAACTTACCATGGACAATATTCTTCTTACTTATTGCGTTCACCGTTGTATGGGTAATTGGTATATTCTTTCCGATGCCTATCATTTCTGGCTTAAGCTTTAAGGACATGGTTCTTGCGTGGGGAATAGGATTTTATATCATCGCGTTTGGGTTTATTTTACGAACTCGATTTATGTACAAAAGCGGCTTTAATCCCCAAAAAGTAGTCGATTTGCTTACGAACGTGAAAGTCTCTCCTATAAGGAGCGTTCCAGCTATAATTGAGGGAAGAATTGTAGGAAAAGGCGTTCCAGGATATTATTTCAGCGACGACCTATACTTCCAAGACGATACAGGTCTCATGTACATAGACTATCGCTTTGGACTTTCCATAGTAGACTTCTTTTGGGCAATAACCAAAGTTAATAAAATCATTGGACAAAAGGTACGGATTAAAGGTTGGTATCGACGGGGTCCTGCGCCATATTTCCAAGTGGATACTATTGAAAGCGAAATGGGAAAACGGTGGCGGAACTACAGTAAGCACATGACCTACATTTGGGCGGTATTAGCGTTTATAATAGGGCTGATAATTATATTCTTCTGGTTTCAAATTCCAATAGTTTAGTTTTTTTCTTACTCTATTTATTTATTTTTTGTGTTTCTTCTTTTTGCTGTTCGTATAAACAAAAATACACAAAATTTTTTAGAATTTCTTCACCTGACACGCGCGTTCTATCCACAATTTTCTCGTCATAGATATCAGAACGAAAATAAAACGCATTATGAGTTTCAGGGTGAAATTGTAGCCCATATATTGGTTTAGTTTTATGCTTTATATACTCGATAATTTTGTATCGCATCGTGTGCGTAGTCGATAAAACTTCAAACGATTCGTGAATTTTCATGTCGTTAGGAGATATGAAATCTCGGTGATGCGCATCGACAGGTATGTTTTTTTTAGTTATTAAATTATCGGTTTTGTCTAAAATTATAAATATCATTCTACTTCCCAACCCTGGGATCCGCATCCTACAGATTTGAGCGTCGTAAGCGTAGGAAATTAAGTGAAATCCGAAGCATATTCCTAAAATGGGAGTAGCGTTTGGGTTCTTAATAAAATCCAATTGGGGCACGAATAAGTGCCGCAAACGCTCGTTGTAGTAAAAATCTGACACATTTAAACTCGATCCTGATATAATAACCCCTAAAGAATTTTGGGCTTTTAAGACATCAAATTTAGAGTAATGATCGATTACCACATCTATATTAGGAAAATTATCATTTAAGATTGACTCTATCCGTATTACCCTGTCTGTAGGAAAACCATAAGGATAGTTATCGATTACATATATGTATGCTTCTGGTTTAATATTATCGCTTTTTTGAATAAAATCACCCTAAGTTGAGTTATAGATAAGAAATAAACGAAGAGATTAGTTTTTCAGATGGATAGTATGTAAAAGCTTTAACAATTTTATTCGATTCAGTTTTTACCTCAACCACTATGCGATGGTAAAGACTTCCTTCTCCTTCAATAATGTCAAGCTCAGACAGGAGGAGCGGGTCTAAATTGTAATAAACCTCTCCCTCCACGACCGAACCGTCGCTTCGAATAATAAAGGGAAACCCTAGATTAGGAGGTTGTACCTTTTTGTATTCGGGTAATATAGCTTTTTCGAAAGTCAAACCTCCAAGAATGTAATTCCGACTCTGACCATGTTGAAGGGTTCCGTACACGAAAAGATTTATTTCACTTTTATCGTTGTTCATAGAATTATTTCTCATATTTGTTCACATAAATATTAATAATGTCTTAATTTGAATATTTGATTCAGAATCCAAGTCCCCCAAATAATTGACCAAGAAGACTTTCGTATTTAGTTTCCACATTTACTATCTTATCTTCGTTACTTAACGGTATCTTTAACCCTTGAACATCTAAATAATTCACAATTTTAATTGATGTAAAGTTTGAAACCATGTTCTCTCGTTCTTCGTAAGAAAATTTATAATCTGCCGTAAGAATCCCGCGGATTCGTCTACTTCCTGTGACTTTATACTTATTACCAGCTCCATCTTCCACAACTCGCGATTTACCTAACATTACAACCGCTCTGGACCTCCCTTGCTGACGTATTTTTTCTATTCTTCGAGTTTCGTACTCCACCTCGAGTTGGGCTTGTTTAGGAACTTGTTTAAGCTTTTGAAGGGGTAAATTTTTTATGTTCACACCCAAATACTCTTGGTAATTCTTAGTCTGATCTATCCAATCAATAAGACTACTTTCCAGCGATTCTGCTACTCCATTATCTCTCTTAAAATTAGATTTAAGCCCATAGGCTATTGCGGTTTGAAGATTTGAATTGTGGTATTGATCAACTAGTATTTTTCCCGATTTAGAGAGTGAAATCGCATGAAGCCCCGAAGCACAACATAGGTAGGCTAAATCTAGCAAATCATCGGTATTTTCTTGTACATCTACAATACGGACTTCGATACGATTCCGTGTTGGAGCTTCGTCTTTATCGTCTCCAATATTACTCGAAGGCCCTCTTGGGGTGATGTCCATCAACCTATCTCCCCTCGGATTGGCTATCACTTTTTTTGAAAATTCGTCTTCTCCCGATGTAATTTTCAACTTGTAGCGCATCCTTCCGTAGTATCGCATCGGGATTAAGGCAGGTTTGTTCTCGGGGATCTGTATTATAGCGGGACCATTAGGTTTTAGCACGGTGCTATTAGATACGCGATTACTCGCAATATTAGTCGAACTTCCCCCAAATACAGGAGAGTTTGCAGAAACCGCAATGATTTCGGGTAACATGTTCCATAGATAATTGTATACCGCATTGATCTCGGATGCTTTCATGAGTGAATCTCTTTTTTGTACGGACACATTAATATGTGTCCCGACGATCGGATTAGGATCGCTCTGAATTGGATGCAAACTTTGAGCTAGAATTTTAAGGTCCAATTTTTTAGCAGTATCCGTGAGCAATTGTCTCCCCGTTCTTACTGCGTCTTCTAGTTTACTTGGAGGTAATGGTAATGTAACATACTCAATCTGAGCAGGATTAGGTTCGGCGTCTAAACCCCTGATCTTCAATTGAAGCGAATCTAACAAGTTGGAGTCTTTTTCCAATACTCTTGCAGCTTGCACCATGATATCGTCAGCGGAATTACTTAAAACGCCATCCTCGTTGAGAATTAGAAATTCCTCTTCGATTCCGCAAAGCACTTGGTACTGCTCATGCAGATTAGAGTCGACTTCTTTTTGCTTTTCATAGAAGAACATAAGAGCTCTTTGAAAAATAATACAATATGGTATTTATGGTAATAGTATATTTTTTAAAATTTAACCACTAAGATTCTAATAGGGTAGTTTATTGATAATTGATCTGACGCAAAAATTTTTGAATTTACCAAAAAAAAAAAAATGATTTATCAATCAAAAACTTGTTTTACGGGTAAAATTAGATATAATCACATAGGTAGTTATTTAACAAAAAATCGTTGATAAAACGACGGTTTATCGCCTTAAAATCGCATAAATTACCGACTCTATTACAAACTGCCTTTAAACTTGTTAAAACCCCTCAAATCCTTCAATAATTTATAAAGAAAATAGGTTCAGAAATAAAACCTTTTTATATATTACTATACTATTATAAATTACAATTTGATTGGATTCAATTCGCAAATTGTACAAAAATATAATTCAATCTTACAAATTAGAAGGTAAATCAAACAGAGGTTGAATAAGAAAATGGTTGATGAAGCTTTAATTAAAGAAATTAAAGGAAAAGTTGATGCTGGCGCCGCAGCGGCGTCTCCTGACGACATTTCAAGAATGTATGAGCTTTTTAAACAAATTGCCGTAGAAAACGAAGATCTTAAAGAAGAATTAGAAGATATGGACATTACTGTCCAAATGGTCATTACGGACATTGACAGAAAATGGTGGATGAAAGCTCATGATGGAATGTTAGAATATGGAGATGGGGAAATTGAAAATCCATCCTTCACATTCTCGGCTACAAAAGAGGTTGGAGCTGGCATGTTATTTGGAGAGGTTGATGCCACTAGCGCTTATATGGCTGGAGACATTACCGTAGAAGGCAATTTACAAGATGCCATGGCGTTCCAAGAAATTATTGAATTAGCCATGGAAGCCTTCGAAGATTTAGCTGAAGATTTGTAAAATTCCGCAAAGCTTTCGCAAAATCTTAACCATTATTTTTTTTTTCTAACTTTTTTTAATATATTTAGCGTTTTTTCGTATTATTATATTAAGAAGTGTTGGATTCTTCGCGTGAGTTAAAGTTGAGACTACATTAGTGAATATAATCCACAAGACCTATGTTCTTTATTTTATAGACCTCCAAAGATATAATAATTTAACTTGGATCTTTTGCATTTGAAAAAACTTACAACGATCTTATGTCTAAAAGGGCTCCCACACAATTATATTTAGCGGAGGTATTTTGCTTACTAGGGTTTATATTTCCAACCTATTTCCTACGGGATTACTTCCCTTCAATTATATGTTCCGATCACTACTATTGGTTATGGGGGCTAAGTATGGAGGTACAATATCATTCGGAGGGATACAGAATAGGAGTTTATTGGCTACACTTTTCGTGGTTTTCTGATGATATAGGTTATTCTAATTTTTTCCGCCCCAATCTCTTTTTACTTGTATCCTTCCTTCCCAATCTCTTTCTAATTATATGTATTATCTTATTTATTGGAATAATCCACAATGAAATAAGAAATCTTAATCAAGAAAAACCATATCATAACAGGATGGTCGTTAATGCAACGATTTTATTAATTATTATCGTTTTTTTTTATTTCATTTTACTTTTTTGGGGAACTTTTCCTATTTGGATTACTATTCCCATTTCACTTTGGAGTTTTCTCTTAGCCACGATTCTAGCGTTTGAAGGAAATAAAATTGCTATACATTATTTACCGATATGGGAAGAATCCCAGCGAAATTACGAAAATAGATATAGAAAATCTAATAATACTCATAAATAAACATATTTCAGCAGAATTAAGTTACGAGATTTACAAGAAGACAAACGGAAATTAGATCCTAATAGCTTTACAATAATGGCATATATATAGTATCGCTGCTTCACCATAATTTAAAGAGAAAAAATATACTAATAGTTTATTGAGTTGCTAAAATCGAAAGTAATTATTTTAACTAGCGGTTTGTTTTCGTTGCTTTTTATTTTTAGTGGAGTAATAGGTATTAGTTTCACCGTTTTAATTTATCCTTCTCTTATACTTGGTTATGGTGCTGGAGAAAGATTTTATTTAGAGTCTTATAATAACTATACAACCCAATTTCCTTTTTCTACCAACACAAGACTTCATATAACCATCACTTCGAATAATTCTATACAAATTTACAGAGATGGGATCTATGTTTATAACGGCACTCACTACGATATAATAATTGAACCTCATTCCTACGCTCTAATTACAGTAAAATCGGATTCTTCAGTCAATGGAAAATTAGCAATGTTTCAGGAGCCATCTTGGGAGTTGCAAGTCGGATCTATTCTTTTAATCCTTGTTGGATTTGTTATGGCTAGCTTCTCAATAATCTTTTGGATTAAAACTCGCAACAAACACTAGGTAATTATAATTTATGCTAAATAGGTAAAGGAGTGATGTTTTCAAAATCTAATTTAATAGGGTTGCTATTGGGTTGAATTTTTAAGATTTGCGAATCCATTAATCTAATTAAAATGACTGTAAAAAATCAAATTGAAAAATATGAATGCTTTAAGTAATTTATTACAGAATGTTCAAGAAAAAGGAAATAACCTTGATAAGTTAAGACTAAAGATGGCATTAGGGGAAAAATATTCAAAAACCGATGCAATAGGTATTTTAAATCCTTATCAATTTCCTGATGTTAGTTGGGATTATGATTCGCCAGAAGAGAATCCAAGCAGAATAGGTTCATTAGGGGGTACTATCCATTGTCTTAGGTGGATTAGAGAATTTGGTTTAGAAAAATCTTCGTTAATGGAACCAACATTGGATTTTCTATCCAAAATTCAAAATTCAGATGGCTCGTTTTACGAAACTAAAGAAAAATTAATTCATTCTCCTCAAAAATGGCTTCAAGAAGAGACTTTAATAGATCGTTTTTACTTTACTGCTGCTGTACCGATGAGACTATTTTCTTTAGGTTGTTCCAAACACGATTCGATCCAACCGGCTATAGAATGGTTAAGCCACCATCATGAGAAATGGGATTATCTAGCTGGTACTTGGTATGGTCCATGGGCAGTTTTATGTCTTTATCCTTTTAAAGTAAATTTACCTGAATCTTTATCTGAAAAATGTTATGAATACACTCTAAATTGCCTACCTAAAGTTTATCCTCAACCGCTATCTTGATTATTAGACGCTCTCAACGGTGCAAATTTTCCAGAAACAGATCCGCTTATTAAAAAAGGTATCCAGCGGTTACAAGCACTGTAGAACAACCAAGGATTATGGAACGATTCCCAATATTCGATTATAGAAACTTCTATCACCGCTATAAAATTAATTCGAACATATTCTACTTAAAAAAAATAATAAATTTTGAAGAAATTATAGTCGAGTTCTTGTTTTTTCAGTATGTTTTCAGCCATTCTCTGTACGAGTTTATCAAATCTTTCATGCTCTCTTCTCCCATTACATCTTTAGCGAAATGCTTTTCCTCTTCATTTATAGGATTCAGCCCAAGAAATAGCAGTTTTAACTTTTTCAATTTATCAAGGCGTTCTAATCCTTTTAATTCCTTAATTTTACTAGTATCTAAATATAGAGTTTCCAGATTTTCTAAAGAACTTAATCCTTTAATTTCATTAATTTGAGTTTTATTGAGTTCTAACCATTGTAAATTGGTCAATTTATCCAGATCGGTAATTTCTGAGATGTTATTGCCGTTTAAGAAAATTCGATCTAAATTTTTCAAAGAGTCAAGTCCCTTTAAATTGGATAATTGGTTGTTATTGAGAAATAGTAGTTGAAGATTAGTTAAATTCTCTATTCCTTTGACGTCTGTTATCTAATTATTTGAAAGCGACAAAGAGGTTACATTTTTAACTTTATCCAACCCTTTTATTTCAGAAATCTTTTTTAAGGATATATCTTCTATTGTTAACTGGTTATGCTCGTAAAATTCTGTCACCTTGAATTTCTTATTATTAACTTTAACTGTCCCTAATCCCATATTAGATCCTCAGTAAATAATTTTTGAGTAATGTAATTTTAGATTGAATTTTGAATTTATAAAGATATTCCTATTTGCAAAAAGTTAAGCAAAATTCGACAATTCTGAAAAATCTTGTGACAAATAAGAGGATTTAGTAATAGGAACTCTTATCATGGATTAACCATTTTTCTGTTCATAATAAAAATGAGAAATTAAAAAATCAACATGTCTTCGCAACCGAAGAAATGGCGTTTTTGGCCCGTTGTAGTTGTATCCATTATACAACCATTGAATAGTAGTCTCATTTCCTTAGCAATTCCTCTTTATTTCTATCAACAGGGATTAGAGATTGCTATTATTGGATTTGTTGTCACTGGTATGGCATTATCTTATCTATTTTCTCCCTTACTTTTAAACAAACTTTGCAAAAAGATAGGGCAGAGAAATAGCTTGATAATCGGAAGTCTTGGTATATTTTTTGCCCAGGTTATGTTTTACATTTCGCTAGAACCGCTGTTTTTTTGGCTCGAGAGAATTATAGAAGGCGTCTTTCTAGGTTTTATTTGGCCTAACTTATTAACGAGTATTTCTAATACTCCAAGTGAAGATCAGGGAAAATATATGGGAAGATATAATTTAGCCTGGAATTCGGGGGTGCTTTTAGGGTATATTACCGGAGTAGTAATACTTTTTTTTGTGTTCGAAATTCAGTTGATTTTTTACCTTGGTCCTATTTCATTTGCGATATTAGCTGCGATTGTTATAATATTTTTTGAAGAACCCAAGGCGAACAGCCAATCTCGCTCAATTTTAGCCATTCCCGTTCCATCTGCCCCGGCGGTCGAACCAAAAGAGCCGGAGTATATAAGCTTAAGAGAGAAATTGAAACCTCTCGACAATCATCTGATAAAATTCAAGATTCCTCTGATTATACCTGCTATCTGCGTTGTTAGTTTTGGCATAGCTAAAGGGGGCATTAATTTAATTTATCCAATTAAATCTGAAATCCTCGGTTATGAGGCCTATAGCGTATATTTTTTAACTTTCGTCTCACTCATTGCACAAACATTAGTTGCAAGTACTATTAACAATTTTTCAATGAGAATTCACAAAATCGTAATCTCAATATCTTTGCCAATAGTGAGTTTGACAATCCTATTGATAGGGATTTACAGCGAATATAAAGTTTTCATATTAATGTTCATCTTCATTGGTTTTTTTTCAGGAGCAATATACGCAATAGGAGTAAGATTTTTCATAATCTTGAATGTACAAAAACAAACGAATAGATATAGTGCGATTTCTGAGAGTATATTAGGATCTATGTTTTTTATTACGCCTCTTTTCGTAGGATTTTTAGCGGAAATTACTCTTTTTGGGGCTTATCTTACCCTTTCCCTTATATTAATTGCTATCAGTGTATTCTTGCTAATCCTCCTCCCTAAACTTAGATTAATGGAAGTTTAAGTGTGCTCATGAAGGATAGGGTAACAATTTAGTTTAATGTAAGGAAGTGGCGCCCACAGCGGGATTTTCCTCGGTTGGAGATCGTTCAACCGCATTTGAACCCGCGTCGCAGGAGTGACAGTCCCGAATGCTTTCGACCGGATAAACACCTTGTTTCATCCGTAGACCGGGCTACACTTTCACACTCAAAACAGGGAATCTGTTTTAAAATGTGGGCATTTGTTATTTTAAATACAAGGGTGTTTATCCTATCCATAGAAATACTCTAAACTTTAATAATATTTCGTATTCTTAGTTTAGATTCTGCAATATCAATTGTTACGAACTATTATATGGTTAATTATCGATGAAAGTGAAAAAAATATATATGATTAATGTCATTTTATTAATAGGTATTAGTTAGGTATAAAGGATTATTACTAGACGATTATGATTCGCGCCAGATCTAAGTTAGATACTGAAAAGTACATTTTCTCAAACCTGAAATGGACTGAAGACTCCTACAAAACGAATATCTCAGAAATACTGAAAAAGCTTGCGTTCTTGTTAGAATCTGCAGAGGAATTGAAAGAACATTTTAACATTTATAATGGAGTCTGCCAAATTAAAGTTCGGGATGATGAATTTAATTTTTGGGTTAAAATACACGAGGGTGAACTTAAATACCAACTAGGTATATACAAAAATCCATTAATTGAACTAAGTTTAACCAAAAGTACGATGCTACAAATTGCGAAGAAAAAATTGACTGGAATTGAGGCATATATGAAAGGTTTAGTGCTTATGAGAGGTAATCTCCTTCACTTGTACAGTATTAAAAACTGCGTTCAATTAGTTTGCGAATACACAGAAAATTGCAGGTAACAGCCATAAAGTGAGTACAAAAAATTAATACCATTCCTATTATTCGCTATACTTCTTTTTGACATAATAAGTTTTTTTAGCTATACATCACGAACAATTATTAACGAGGTGTTTCTTAAATATAATAGCAATAGTTAATTCGGTTCCATAATTGCTAGGGTTTTCTAAGATACATCCTCCATATATGTAGTGAAATATTGAAGTAGATAGGAAATCTGAATCCAAGGGCCTGTAATCTAGTCTGGATGTAATTTTTCGATGTGATTAATTACCAGAGAGGGTGCCCGGCTTCGGACTGGGATACGGATTGACGTATATTCGCCCAAAATCGCAGGTTCGAATCCTGCCAGGCCCATTAATTCTTCTTTTTGTTAGAATAAACCTAAAAATAACTGTATTTAGCCAAAGCACAATTTATATTTCCTAAAAGGATAAATGTTCTTCCAAATAACTATGGATTAGAACCAAGTCTTACTCGATTATTAAGCGAATCACCTAACTTTTAGCCAGACAACATTGACCAGAATTGTTCGATGGTTTTATCGGCATCTTGATAACACTCTAGGTGAAGTCGTACTTGTTCCGCTTCCTCTCTCACTAATTTGGAATTAAAGTAGCCATAAACCATGTCTATAAACTCAGCATACTTTTTCGAATTAAGAATTTTATTAACTTCTGATTTATCTGACACTCGATAATTTTTCTTAAAATAAGATACAAAATCTAATAATTTTATTTCTAATTCATCCATAATTTTTCACATTTTTCGAATTATTTTAGTTTAATAAAAATGAGAAGTTGTAGTCTTTTGTTTTTAAAATCTATTGCTAATAATACAATAAAGCGAAATTATGTCGTTGCTCTGAGACATTAAACTCTAAATTGTATTAAATTTTGCTTATTTGTAATAATAACAGTAATGTAATTTAAACTTTTAGAGAACTAGGCAAAAGTTTAAAAGGATATCTTTTAAGATTTTAGTTAAAAAGATATTTATACAAATAAAAGATTTAAAGTTAAAACATGTTAAAGCAACGCTTCGATCTTCGAAGTGAGTTCTCTTAGCATCAAGTTGCCTAAACCTAATCGAACATCGCTGGAAAACATCACAACTATGGCAAATTTGATATCGTTGTACACTATGAACTCGGAGCATATCTTTTCGTTGTTATCAAATTCTAGAAACATTTTTTTAACTGGAACCAATTTCTTCTCGTTTCTAACTTCAAATTCCTTCATAGTACTTGAGATAGCGTCCTGAGGTAAAGAGGAGTAAAGCACATTTCCATCTTCTGAAAGGATAGCAGTTCCTAAAACTTCAGTTTCGCTAAATGATTGTCTTAACAATCCTACAATTTCGTTGAATGAAGGAATATTAAGTTTTTCTTCTTCCTCTTCTTCTAAGAATTCCATACGAGCGAGTTCAAAAACTACATTTTGGTATCCTCGTACCTTGAAGTTCTTATCAACGAACGCCTGAAAAGTGTGTTCGCATACTAATTGACCGGGGATTGAAACGGTAGTTAATTGTTTGCTTTGATTGATGATCTTTGTTGGAATTTGTACAGTTTTACTAGACTGGCATTTAGGACATTTCATTACAACCATTTTATAAGCAACTTCATTACTATTAGTTTGCGACATGAGATTCTCAATGACGGAAAATTATTTTTTGTCTTTGTTTAAAAGTGGTTTTTTTTTGATCTCAACTTACTATATTAACAAAACAAATTATATTTAATTATTTGCGCGTTTATAGATTAAAAAGAAGAAATTTATTCAGATGTCCCCTTTTCTTAATGCTTGCTATGACATGTCCATATCGAACAACCCGAAATATTTACTCTTTCCCTAAAATATTTATAATGAAAATTTATATTTAATTTAATTATGGTTTCTTTAGATCTCGATCTGGTAGTTAAGAGTTTGATAGAAAAATTTGAGTCGGGAATCTACTTCATTATTATTGCTACTGAAAACGGTGTGGTAGAAAAATCTTACATTAACGAAGAGGAGTTTAATAAATCTCTCATCAGTTTAAATGTTTCTCAAATATATGAAACTGCTGAGGAAATTACCGATTCAATAGGTATTCACGAACCAGATTTTAATATTAGTCATTCGGATAACTTTTATATTATGTCAATTAAAGTTCTTCAAAAAATAATCATACTTTTGATGGAAGACCAAATTGAGATCGCCGAAATTTTTAAAACGGTAAATAATTGCATTAAATAGCTATTACTACGAAAATTTTGATAAGGTTCCCTTATCTTACAAAAACAAAAAGCAATTCTAGTTCGAGGAAGTTCATTGTATAATAAATGGACCCATATAATTATTTATATTATCCCCTACTATTTCTCGATAGATCTAATAAGGTGATTTTATTGAAGTACGAGAAAAATCAATACAGCGAAGGTGTGAGTATTTGCTCGTTAATTATCGCGGGTGGCTTTTTATGGTGGGGTTTTAGCTGGTTGTTTAACCCACCTTGGAATTTAGTTTTTTGGATAGGATTTATATGGTTGGGCATAGGCCTTAGTATTATAATAAACCAGATATACAGAATAGCTAATCGGGGAAAACTAAGGACCGCAGTGCAATATGAAATTGAACAAAAACCTAATGCGACTATAGAACAAATTGCAATATCGTTAGGTATTACCGAAAAGGATGCTCGAGCAATTATCTTAGATTTGAAAGGTCGAGGTCAACTAAGAGGAGCTTTCTCACCCACGACTGGTCAAATGGAACATGTTTCAATTCAAAAACCAACTCCAGCTGCCCGAGTTCCTCCCACTCTTGAAATCGCAAAAACGGATGCGAAATATTGTCCTTCCTGCGGGACGGCCGTTAAACACGTAGACGCTGCATATTGTGAGTTTTGCGGAAGTAAACTATAAACATTATTTTAACCCTTTTTTTTGTATTTACTTGTTTTATTAAACGCTTATACTTTATTAATGAATAATTTAAACGTGGAAATCTCCTACTTTATCTAATAAATAATTTTTTTTAAAAAGTTGGTTAAAATGGCAGAAGATGATAACGAATTTACCTTCAAATGCCATGAAAAAATGGCAAAAGAAAGTTTTAACAAAGCTTGGGATTATATAGACAAAGATGAGAGAACAAACGAAGAAGATTTACAAATGATTCACGCTGCTCACGCGTCTCGCTTTCACTGGGGTGTTTTAGTCGAAAAGGGAAAAGGAACGGCGATAAATCTCCAAAGGGGAGAATGGCAAATCGCTCACATATACACATTATTAGAAAGAAAAGAGTCCGCTCTACATCATGCGAAAATATGTTTAAAACTAACTGAGGATAATAAAATTGGAGATTTTGATTTAGCGTTTGCGTATGAAGCGATGGCAAGAGCTTCGGCATTAGCAGATAATAACGAAGATTTTAAAACCTATTTCGATTTAGCTAAAAAAGCTGGCGAAGATATCAAAGCTGAGGAGGACAAGTCGTATTTTATTGAAGAATTGAACGGCGGTCCTTGGTTTGGTATGAAATAATAGGTAAATAAATTTAAAAAAATAGTTAATTTTAGGGAGGATATCTTAATTCGTAGATACTTTTGCCCCCATTAAGCGGTCCTTTTATGTAAGGTTCAATTTTAGAAGGATCTCTTTGAGTAATTCCTTCTACAGGAGGAAGCTGTCCAGGAGGAAAGGTTTCTAAAATGTCATTGACTAATTTTTCTAGATAATCCAAGAAAGCTTCCATTCCGGGTTTACCCTTTTCGAAGGAACCTTTGCTAGGACATCCAACATGGCCTTCAGGATAAGCTGAAACTTCGATCGGTCCGAATCCCACTTGACCGTACCATCTAATTGGTTTTTGGTATACATTTCCCGCTTTATCTACATGTCCTTCGGGCATCCACCCAACAACTTCGTTATCCTCGCAGGATTCAATTTTTTTGACCATTTCTGGAAATAAAGTCATAGAAAACGAAGTTTCAGCTTCATCAGCGTGAATAAAGGGAGTTTCAAAAGGACCTCCGTGCTCAATGTCTTTACAAAAATCCGGGATAGCGTGGTACCAGTTTACATTGCACACAAGCATGGGGAGCTGATAATTTTTTGCAAATTCGTGTATGGCTGATGGGATCACATATTCATGACCATGACCGTTTAGTAAGATCATCTTTCGAAAACCCATGTTCCAACACCCTGCCATGACGGCTCTTAATAATCCTTTAAAAACTTCTTCAGGAACAACAATTGTCCCCGGCATGCCTAAATGGTGATAGGGATGGCTCCCATACCATGTGGGTTGAGTAATGGTACAACCGGTTTTTTCAGCGACTAATTCTGCCATCCTAGTAACAAGAAATGTATCCTCACCTACACACGCGGCTGGACCGTGGTTTTCTGTAGATCCAACGGGGATGATTATCACATCACTTGTCTTAAGTCGTTGTCGTATCTCAGAAATAGACATATTTTGTAGGTAGATACCGTCTGGTAAGTCCATATGACCACCCTTAGGCGGTAAATTCCATTTACTCATCTTTATCTTCAACTCATATAATAATTCCTAAATATAGTAAGGTAAACCTATCTGTTAAGTTTTTTAATAATATTCGTTTTTTTATTTTATATTGTTATTAGATAATAATTGAAATGCAATGCCTATCAAGTTAAGTATTGTTGCTGGATTAGAAGAATCCAAAAACGATACCGACACAGTTTTAAACAAGTTTTCTGAATTATGTGAGTTTCTTAACCAGGTAGGATATAATGGAGTAGAATTAAGCTTATTAGAACCTGAAAAGATTAACACTAACGATATTTGTGAAATCCTTGATTCATTTAACTTAGAGATACCCGCATTAGGGACAGGATCAACCTTCATTAGATTTGGGTATTCCTTAGGGCATATTGACGAATCAATGCGCGAAAAAGCGATTAACCGAATTGAAAAGTACATCGAATTTGCTAGAGAAACAAATTCGAAAGTAATTATAGGGTTAATTAGAGGAAGATACTCTCACGACAGCAATCCGAAAAAAGAAAAATTAAATATTGCCTCCTCTCTTAAAAAATGTAGTAAAATAGCTGAGGATAACAACACCATGTTAGTTGTGGAGCCGATTAATCGATTTGAAATTGACTCCTATAATACAATTTCTAAGGTCGTAAAATTAGTGGAAAAAATCAATTCTGATTACCTCAAGCTAATGATTGATACCTATCACACTTATTTAGAAGAAGATCCCGGATTTGTTTGGGATTACTTGAGAGAGATCAAACACCTAGTACAGCATTTACATCTTGCAGATTCCACTCGACGAGCCCCTGGGACTGGTCATTTTGATTTTAAAACATTTTTAGAAATATTTAAACATGCAGGTTATCAAGGATACGCTTCGATTGAAACTATAATGAATCCATCATTCGAAGATGTTGCAAGAGATTCAATAGAATACCTAAAGTTTATCATTTAACGCTTATTAGCGATCCCAACTTAGTCGATTTTTACCGATATTTTACAATTTTCCCTATCAGTTTGTAATAATATGAGATTCTGTGGAACTTCTTCAAGCGTAATTTCTTTTGTTATCATGGGAGTCATATCCATCCCAGCAGCCATGGAACTTATCACATTAGGGAAAGTACCGTGTCCTGAATGTCCTTGAGCGCCAACAATACGGGCGCGTCTTACTTGGAAGTATTCTCCACAAACTGCCATTCGTTGTTCCGCTCTCGCAACCACAACGACCGTGCTATTGATTGTTTTACACTCCCAAATTGCGTTTTGAATGTCTTCTGTGACTATGTGGGGTAAACCCGTTGCTTCTAAATAAATACTCGCCCCTTCGCTGTCGGTAAATTCTTTTACTTGTTCAACGAAATTTTCTCGTTCTGGATTTATTATATAATCTGCACCCATTCTTTTTGCTAATTTTGCTCTAGTTTCGTTAGGTTCGGAAACAATACATAAAGCAGCTCCTGCAGTTTTAAGAATCTTAGTCGCTGCTATGCCAATTGGTCCTGCTCCTAGAATAACTACATTTTCTCCTGGTTTTATTCCGCTTCCTCGCTCAATAACTGCGTTATATGCGACGGATGTAGGTTCCACTAGACTTCCAATTTTGAATATATCGTCGTGTTTCCCTTCTAATTTTTTTAAACTCCAACATAATTTTGCAGGAACTGAGATGAACTCTGCGAACGCTCCGTCGATTGAAAATCCAATTTCCTGAAGCCTTTCACAATGATTAGGAAAACCGTCACAACACGGTTTACATTCCCCACACCATACCATTTCTTCAACGGTTACGGGTTCTCCAATTTCATATGGTTTTCCAGTTCGCTTATTAACCGCTTCGCTTCCTACTTCAACAATTTCTCCGGAAAATTCATGACCAATCGTGACGGGAAAAGCAGTTAAGCCAGGATAATAGATATACCCATCTTCATGACTTTGGGCCATATGAACATCGGATCCGCAAATCCCACATCTTTTTATTTTTATCAGTACTTCGTTTGCAGTTATTTTTGGTACTTCCTTTTCGACTAAACTCACTTTGGGATATCGCCATACTTGAGATCCCAAATAGGACAACTTTCCGTCGATATCCTTGGCTCCAAGCTTATATTCTGGCTTAGGAAACCACATTGCTAATAATTCTACTGCTTTCATTGTTTAAAAGGAGTTGTTTAGATAGACATTTAAATTATATCTCAGAATAAAAGTTTTTAAATGTAATCTTATAGAAAAAAAAAGTAGTATTGGGAAGGCTATTCTTCTTTTAGAAGGAAGGCCAAAACAAGAATAACCACTCCGAAAATAGTTAGAACGAGAAGCGTTGGAAAATAATCTCCGTTGGGGAGCGTAAATCCTTCAAATAGTAGTATGAATAGTATCCCTCCAATTTGTCCAAATACCATTAGAATTCCGTTGGATGTTGCTTCTGGTACTGGTTCAGTTATCTCAACAGCAAACTCGAGAGCTACAGGACCTGCAGATAATATACCAAAACCTAGTAAAAATCCAAATATATCCAATAATATCAAATCAAACGCGAATGTCATAATCAGTAGCGAAACCATTGCAATCGCAGCCGAAACGATTATCAATAACTTTCTTTTTTGATACTTATCTGACAAGGCAGACATAACAATACATCCCACTATTCCGCCTATCAACATGAGAGCTCCAAGAATTCCTGCGTCAGTAGCATTGTATCCTCGAGGCACGATTATCAACTGGACATAAGATGTAATCATATTAAACATACCTAACCCAAAAAAGAAAATCAATGTTAGAATCAAGAAATACTTGTTTTTAAAAATATCCTTCATCTGGTTGAATGTAAATACTTTTTCCTCGAGTTCACCGCCTGAAGGGGGTGTAGGAGGTTTGGTTTTGACAACTACCACAAATACTATGCCAATTACTAGTGCCAGTATTCCATATATCAATACCATAACTCCAATGTTTGAAGCCAAGACTATGAATGGCGTAATAAGCAACCCAAGCATTATACCAATGAATTGTGATATAAGAGATAATCCAGTCGATGTGGTACGCTCTTCTTTGGGAAACCAATTAGCAGATAATTTTGTAATCGCATTGAGAAGGAATGGTTGTCCTATACCAATAATAATTTGAAATAGTAGAAGAAGAAAGTAATCTTGACCCGCGAAAAACCTTAAAAGTCCAAATATTCCGGATAATAACGCTCCTACGCTGGCACCAATTTTGAAGTCATATTTGTCTATTATCCAGGAAGCTATGAATGAAATTGGGATATAAACGATCATAAACACCATTGATAAAAGTAAAATCGAAAATTCGTCCACAGAATAGTAAACTGCCGCTTCAAGAGTTACCGAAGCAAAAGAAATCCACAAGATCTGCACAGTCAAGTTTTCAAGCATAAAAACAACAAGAACAATCCATCGAAAGCTATATGCCGTTTTTTGTTCGCTCATAATTCTTTTTTTTTTTGTTATTTTTTTTTAGTGATTCTTATTCGGTTCTAATTAATATAAATGTTTTTTTTTAAGGAAGGAATATAAATCTATATTATGAGCCGGAAGCAACGTATTGGAGTAATAGGAGCGGGAAGAATCGGGAAGATTCACATTGAAAACTTAATGAAGAATATCCCAAACGCAGAACTTAAAATTGTTGTGGATGTAGACCTTACTGATGAATTAAGAGATTGGATATCCAACTTGGGAATTTCAAAATTAAGTACAGATGCCAAGGAAATTTTCTTGGATAATGAAATTGACGCAGTCGTTATAGCCTCATCTACCAATACGCATAGTACTTATATTAGAGAAGCAGCTCGTTCAAAAAAGCATATTTTCTGTGAGAAACCCATTGATGTAGACATAAACCAAATAGAAACTACTCTTTCCATAGTAAAAGAGGAAAATGTTCGTTTAATGATTGGTTTTAACAGAAGGTTTGATCGTAATTTTAAAAAGGTTCAGGAAATGGTTAATTCAGGAGAAATTGGTACGCCACACATTATTAAGATTACTTCAAGAGACCCAGCTCCCCCATCTATGGAATATATAAAAAATTCGGGTGGAATTTTCGTAGACATGAGCATCCACGATTGGGATATGGCTTATTACTTAGCAGGAAGTGATATTGAGGAGGTATATGCAAGGGGGGAAGTGCTAGTAGATCCTAACTTTAGTCTTGCAGGAGATATTGACACTGCTGTAGCGATTTTGAAGTTTAAGAACAACGCTCTTGGCATCGTAGATAATTCAAGGAAAGCAGTCTATGGATACGACCAAAGAGTTGAGGTATTTGGGTCAAAAGGTTGTGTGATTGCTGATAACGAAAGTGAAAACACTATTCGATTGTATACTTCAAAGAATATTCAAACTAACAATATCCCATACTTCTTTTTAGAGAGATATAGAGCCTCTTACGCTGCTGAATTGCAATACTTCTTTGAGTGTTTAAACTATAAACAAGAGCCAAAACCAAATGGTGAGGATGGGCTTAAAAGCGTGCTAGTTGCGCACGCCGCCCAAAAATCGTTTAAAGAAAATCGACCAGTAAAAATCTCAGAAATCAAGCCATAAATGCTACACCTGTATTAAGTATCATGGTAATCCTTATTACCATAAGTTTAAAATCGTTAAACCAATTTATAAAGTAATCACTTCTTAAAACTAAAATTAGTTGAGCCCTTATTTCATTTGGAAATATACCAATAAAGCCCTTAATAAAGAAATTCTTCCCTCCGAAAAAGAGCTTTTTTACAGTGGACACCACGGGAGACGGAAAAGCCGACACATTACAAGTAAAAGGCATTAATGTAGCAATCCCTTATACGGTACCATCAAAAATTGAATATGGTGACAAAAAGTTAGAGGATGTTAATTTCGATGACTTTAATCTGTCTGACTATATGAAGATCTATCTTGATGAGAATGAATTAGATATTTCTAAAATGGAAACGGGTAAAGAGGTAGTCCAAGAGCGGTTCATAATATATCATAAAGGAGATGGTTTTAGGTTAAATGATATTTTAAATGGAACAATGGCGGGTAGGACTATAGCAATGGGCGATACTTTCTCAATCCTTATAAAATTGGAAGATGAAGCCCTCAAGTGGTTTACAGAAGGTAAGCATAGCTTAATATTTGAAGGAGCAAATTTTCCTAAGATAACAATTAATTTCGAGTTAACAGAAAAAAATATGAATGTTAAGTTCGATCCAAGGGAAGCTTAAGCTTGATGTTCAGAAAATGTCAACCATTGCTTTAACTCGATAATTTCTCAACTTTTTACTCTATTACATCTCGTAGTTTTTATTACTAAAATCATAAATTAGTCAAAGAGTAATCTTTATGACAATGGCAATTGCAAAAGTTGATGAAAAACAGGTAAGTGAAAAACAAAAATTAACAAGGAAAATCTTGGTAATATGCCCCATATGTAAACAAGAACGAATTTTAGACGTCCCCGCCTCCATTATAAATCAAGCCAAACAATTGACGACAGTGTCTATCCCTAAAGGAGCAGTATGTAACCATCTGTTCCAAGCGTTCGTTGATAAAAACTTCAAAGTTAGAGGGTATCAAAAGGTAGATTTCGAGTTTGAAACACAGCAGAAGCGTAAAGATCCCAACTTTATTGAAGAAATACGCGATAACGACAATAATTTATTCGATAATTTAATTATGGAAGGAAATTTCTTAGAATATCGTCCTAAGAAAAAGCCAATTCAAACTAATTATAATGAAAAACACTTAGAGAATTTGCTATTGCTAAGAAAAGAAGGAAAACAACAAAAAGACAACAACTATACCAACCCCCCAGTTAAAAAAACAAATGTTACAAAATCACCAATAAAAGAAGTAAAAAAAGAGAGTAAGTTCACAAACGCATGGAACAAACTCTCTAACAGCAGTAAAAAACAATCTACTAAAAAGCAATTAAATAGAACAAATCCAAAAGAAATCCCTAAAGAGGAAAAAGTAAATCGATTAAAAGAAATTTACGAGGAATTTTGGGAATTTATTGACGATGATAGCGAAGAGTTCAAGGAATATATAAAAAACGATAAAAGGAGAAAGCAAACATCGAGAGAACTTGACTTCTCTTTTTGAATATAATCTCTGGGTGTTAACTAAATGTTTCTATTTCGATTTGGAAAATCTAAAACACCTTCGATTCCCCTATATTTAATGTGGTAAATTTCTGAATTAAATCGGGAGGATAATAAATCCTTTCTTCAAATTTGGGAAGTTTTAGTTGCGTTTTATTCCAATCTCTAATAATTTTATCTAAATATCGAAGAGTATTAAATCTTTATTAACCTTGAAAGTTAGTAAATCAATAAAATATCTTTTAGAATCTAAAAATCGAAATTATGGAAGAAACGCAAGAAAAAAAACATATTGTACCTTTAAAGGAAAAGCTTATCTTTGCTTCGGGGATGTTCGGCACGCAGATTTTTAACTCTATGCAAGGTAGTTCCACGGCATGGTTTTGGCTTAATATAATGGGAATTGATAACATTGCTTATTCGATTATTATGCTTGTGTTCTACAACATATGGAACGCCGTTAACGACCCAGTGTTTGGATGGTACGGCGATAAAACAAGAACTAGATGGGGGCGCAGAGTACCATTTATTCGCCTTTTTGCTCCTTTGTGGTTTGTTACTAACCTTTTTCTGTTTTTCCCGTTAGTAACCGTCGATATAGGATTAATTATATGGTTTAGTGTGAGTATTATCGCGTTTGACACCTGCTACACATTCATAGGAAACAGCTACAACGCGCTATTAGGGGAAATATCCTACGACACAACCGAGAGAGCGAAAACTAATACGATAGCCTGGGTATTAGGATTATTGGGAAATATTATAGGACTTGGGGTTCCGTTACTCGTTAAGGAAAATTTGTTTGCGTTTCAAATCTTCATTTTGATAGGGGGACTATCAGGTATGATTGCTTTACTTATTCCAGGATTATTTGTGAAAGAGCGTACTATTCCACCTGAAGAAACTCCTCTTGAAATATGGAGCGCGTTGAAGGAAAGCTTGAAGAATCGTCCGTTCTTAAGCTCGTGTTTTTGGTATTTTTCAATTGAATTTACTTGGGCCATAATTATGTCAAATGCTATCTTTTACGCGACCTTTATCATCAGTGTAACTGGATTTAGTGCAACTTTATTGTTGTTAGCTGTGGTTTTAGCAATGCTACCGGGATTTGTCGTTATGGGAAAAATACAATCGAAATATGGAATACGCACAACGGCATTGATATCAACTGTAATTTATGCGTTCGCGATGCTAGGGTTATTCCTCGCTCAAGATTACCTACAGACCCTATTATCCTTCATAATTGCAGGATTTGGAATGTCGGGTCCATTAATGACTAGAAATGTGATGATAGTAGAATCTGCTGATTACGACGAGATTCGAACCAACCGAAGGCGCGAGGGAACATTCTTTGGAACGAACGCATTATTAACCAAACCGGCTATAGGTTTAGCGCAGGCGATTCTAGCTACAATGCTTCTAATTACGGGATTTATTAGCGACACCGTGAATCCAGTCACTGGCGACATAATACACCACCCTCAAACAGATATCGCTTTATTAGGTATCAGATTAGTAATAGGATTGTTTCCATTTCTATTCTTGTTAATTCTTGGGGTGGTTTCGGTATATTTTTACCCAAAAAAAGAAGAAATCCTCGACATGAAAGAGCAACTTAAAGAAGTTCAAAAACGAAAATCTCAGGCCTAAGCCTTTCTTTTTTTTCTTATTTGTTTATTTAACTAATATTGATTAAAGACTAATTAATATCAGTATTGCCAAGGGAGGGATTTGAACCCTCGAGAAAATATTCATTTAAAAAAACTCTAAACAGAATTCAATCTTTTAGCAATCCAACATTCGTTTAAATTAGCTATAATTGAATTATATGGAACAATAAAAGGATTTTGAAAGAGAATCTCAAATGGTCCATATGTATCTCCTCTATCAGGAAGAGAGATTTTTGGTAAATAGAGTCTCCTAGTTGTTTTATTATTTTATAATCAACCGCCTTGATAATATCTTGCTCCTCATCAATAGATTTTGTAGGTTTTAGTGAAAAAAAGATAAGATCTTTATTTGGTCGAATATCGCAACAAATACTTCGCAATTCAGAGAGTTTAAAGGGTGCTAAGCGATTAAACTACCATCACTAAGTTTGAATCGACCAATTATTTTGAACAATAAAATGCATAATTGAGAATGAAAATATGAATACTATTACCAAAAATCTCTTCTTATTCATCATTTCACCCAGTTTTTCTAATTTAAAGAATTATATAAATTCAATTGAAATTTAAACCTTCATTTTTTATTTAACTTATTAAATTCTGTTATGATTGCATTTTGTTGAGCTGCCCACCAAACCCAAATTTGTCTTATAAAAAAGTGAGCAATGCCTAGCCGTGTATGCCAAGCTTCTGTATTTGACATATGCTCATGGCATATCATTACATATTTTTTTGTATTTTGCTCCCAGATATTTTTTAGAAATATTTTTCCGCAGTAATTAATGATATCTTCCTCAATAAAGCATCTAGGGCATACTTTAGGGTATTCTGAAGTTAATAACACTTTTATCTCAAAAATTATCTCCGATCTTTCTGGAACTAACAAATTTCCATTCCAAATTAAATAATTATATTGAGGATTTTTTTCTGGAAATAGTTTGAACCAAGGGCGGTTTTTAGTAGTTTTAAGGAAATTAATATATTTCATAACTTTTTCAATTTCAACTTTAATACGATCTTTCCAGGCAGGATGTTTTGGTCCTATTTCACTCCATTTTTCAGGAAATTCTTGAACAATCTCATCTAAGATTGATTTTTGCCAACGATAAGTTTCTTGTGTCATCCTACGATTCCTCGATCTATTATGTCAAAAGAATTACCAAACATATTTACTAGCTCGCTTATGGGGCGAAGCAAATCAGTTGCAGTTAAGACTTGTCCACCCATATTAGCAACACAGATATTTTGAGAAGAAATCCCAAATTTTTTAGATATTTCGGGAATAATGTCCATTAATTTAATGTTTGGAGCTACAGGAAATGGGATTTGCTTTTTTTCTGATCCAAACTTATTTACAAAATATATCGTATTTAATTCTGAAGCCATTTTTTCTTATCCCTATACCCTTTTTTTAATTATATAATTTATATTTTCTTTTTTAATTTTTTTTAATTTTCCTTTAATGTTAATCTATTAAATTTACATTTTTTTTAAATATTGAAAATTTCCTTACAATTTCTTCGTCCCAATTAAATAAATTAATTGAATTTTCAAAATCATTAAGAAACGTAAATATTTTGCTTTTAAATTTAATTTCCATCTTCATATGACTAAAAATTTCAAAAAATGATAAAAGTTTGATTAAAAATTCATTTGTTGATTTATTTAAATCATTGTGAGGAATAAGTTCATTATTAAAAGTAATTAATTTAATACAGAAACCGAAATAATTAAGAAAACAATCTTCAGGAATAAGGATTTGTGTACGTTCAATATTAATAATGCTATTATAAATTTTTTTTAAAATGTTATTACTAATAAATTCTGTTTTTACTAATTGGCTTATTTCATCAAATTTTTTATTTTCCTCTGTAATGTATATTGGAATTGTAGTCTTTATCATTAAATTAAAGCTTGTAAGCTCGTTACTATTACTTTTCTTGGAACTTTCGATTAATAATTCTTCCATTTTATGAATCTTATAGTGATCTGGGATTTTAATAAATATAGGTTCTTCATTAATGGAATTTACCAAATATGGTTTAATAATTTCATGTTTCTTGATTAATTTATGTTTATGAAATAACACCATCTCCTCCCAACACTGCTCAAAAAATTCTCTTATTTTATTGAGAATTTTGATTTTTACGTTGTTTCTATTTATTGAATTGTTGAGATCTTCTTGTTGTAATTTTATTACTAGACTTTCTTTCATAGAAATTAATAGAAATCTAGGAATATTAGGTTTAATAATTTTTACTTTAATTTCTTGTGTCTTGCTTTCTTTACCCATTTGATAATAATTAATTTGCTGTCCATTAGTAACTATTGATATACATTGAGGAAATTGATTACTTAAGCTAATTAAAGTAGAATCATCTGTGTGACTATGGAAGATTTTACTTGAGAACGGATGAGAATGATAAATCCCAATAGGTCCAATCCCTTGAGGTAGCATAAAACTGAATTCCTGAAACTCCTGAGCATCAGGAACAGCACTAATCAAAGTTTGGTGTTCAAATCTTTTACATTCAAAAATTGCTAATACATTTGAAATATCATTTTTCTGGTAGCCAATTAGCCATCCATAAATTTCATTTTCATTAGAAAGTGCTTGATTTTTGATGGCTTCTAAAAATTCATTCGAAATATTAAAATATCTTATTGTTCTTCACCCTCATCTTTAATTATATTTATTAAATCATCTAGATCTGAAGCGGATATTTTTGGTGTTACCTCGTTTTTAAATTTTTTAGATTTTTTTCCGCAAATTGGGCAATTTTCATCCAAATGAGTCGCATAACTAAAAAAGCACCCATTTACCATATCATACATTAAATAATCAACCATTTCTCCAAATTTCAATAGAAATTTTAACATTTCTTGGAGTTGTATACCTGCTAAAATTGCCATGGTCGAAGGAAGTGATGCTACGCATGGTTCACCTCTCTCATCTGGAAGATCTAAACCAATGCTACTTATACATTTTGCACAGGCTGTTTTATATGGAATAACAGGATGAACATAACCCGATAAACCACTTCTTGAAGCACCTGCATCTATATAGGGAATATTAAGTTTAATACATTTTACATTTAAATATTCTCTAGCGGGAATATTATCAAGTCCATTTAAGATAATATTCATTTTGGAGATTGAGTCTTCAAATTTGCTTTCAAAATTTATATCCATAATATTTCTATCATAAATCTTTATTTCAACATCAGGATTAATTTCTTTTAGAATTCTAGAGGCCACTTGAACTTTTTTCAAACCTATATGTTCTTCTTTGAACATTAGTCGATTTAAATTTACAATTTCAACTGTATCGAAGTCAAATAAGGAAAGTTTACCAATTCCACACCTTACAACCATCTCAGAAGATACACAACCTAGACCTCCTACTCCTATAATCCCTACATGGAATTTTTTTAATAAATCCCAATCTACATCATAACCAAATTCTTTTATTGCTTTTAATCTGGTGTATCTTGTTTCTTTCCTTTCCATACCATTGATTAATTTAATACCTTAAGATCTTTGGAATTTTTGAGATTGTACTACAAAAATTACATTCGACAATTCCATTTATATCAATATTTTTTATTGGTAATTGTGCCCCACATTCTGGACACTGAATACTTAACACTATTGCTTCTTGTTCTAACCCTTTCTTTAATTGAGAAATTCTGAGATTATAAGAATCTAATGTTTTAGTTATGATTGCTTCATTTTTTGCAGTAACCCATATCATCAAAAATCCGGATGAATTTGTTGCTACTACTTGAACATCAATTAGTTGAAAAGAACTCTTCTCATCATGAGTTAAGAATACTGCCGAAGCAAAGTAGTTTTCTTGATTATCACCGTAAATTTTTTCAGTAGGATCCTCTATTACATCTAACCCCTTAAAAATATTAGAAATGGAGTAAAATAATTGTGGTGGATCGGTCACCTTAAATTTATATTTAATCCCTTTGTTGGGATAATTTTGATGTTTAATTTCTCGGATCTTTTGAATCGTGTTTTCTTTTATTTGTTTTTCTAAAATATCTACTCGTTCTTTTTTCATTATCAAGCTTGACATTTTATTTGAGGTTAATTGTTCATTTGAAGCCTTATCCAAAAGGATTTTAGTTCTCTCACCTATAAAAACGGGTGGATTTGGTAATGTGAAATTAACGAAACCCGTACCTACTATTGAAGCACCACCTTTCCATGGAATCAAAAATGGAATTTCCTGACCCAAATCTATTATTTTATTAATTAAAGAAGGTTTGATATTTGAAGTCCAATCTCCTTTTGTTATAATTCCATATTCATTTGATATATTCAATTGAACTTCTAATGCTTCTGCGGGATTATATTTTAATAATATAACCTCATCATTTTCACCGAAGTTTTCCACTATTCTTTTATCTATGTAAACATATGGTGTCTCAGAATATTTCATATCTTCAATTTTCGAAATTATAGAAAATTTTTTCATTGGAGTATTTGTAATCAAAAATATTGTATCACCTTTGCTATATTCAGATAACCATTCTTTCTTACCCTCTATAATACAGTTTTCCCGTAGTTGGGGAATTAATTTGTAGGTTTGCATCATATGACGAATTAGTTTAAAATTTTTAATTATATCAGGTTAATTTACAATTTATCCTATTTTTGTATTTGATTTCTTATTTTAATATTTAAATTATTTAACATTCTTATACAAATTATTTTTTTCTAATTATTTAAATATTTCCATTTGGTCAAAGTTTTCCATATGGCAAAAGATTTAAATATGAAAATGATCTATTTCAATTATATATCAACTAAAAAAAAATTCCAATTGAGAAAAAAAATTGAGTGAATCTTCGAGAGATATGCCCTTAAGTCTACAAGGAATTGAAAAAATTTTACGTTTTTTAAAACAAACAAAAAAATTATCAAGTATACGTAATATAAGTGAAAAAACAGACATTTCAATGAGAGTTGTAAAAAATATACTTCTACAATTGGAAAAATTTGGGCAAGTTGAGAGAATAGTGGAGGAAAATAAGGTTTTACCAAAATGGCAAATAACTAAATTTGGGATGAAGGTAATAAAGAAAGCTAATGGTATTGAAGATGAAATTAAATTTCTCAGTATAGAAGATGAATTATTACATGATATACAGATCCCTCGTAAACTTAATGAGTTAAATGAAAGGATAGATTTAACTCAAGAGAAAATAATTTCAAAATTGAATCAAATGCAAATAGAGTTAAGTAAAGTTTTAGGACCTGTCCTGAACTTGAATCATCCTGTTTTCGAAGACTTAATAAGTTTTAGTTTAAAACGTGTAAAATATCTTAGAACTTCTATGGTAAATATACCAAAAACTCCTGTTGATTTACATAAAGAAATAAAAGAAATTAATGAAAAGAAAAAAACTATTTCAAAAGTAGATACCAAGCAAATTTACGCTGAAATTGCATTTTTGAATTCTATAATTCTAAATCAATTAAATAGAATTTCAGATTATCTAAATAGATTATCTCAACTAATTGAAAACCAGGCATATTCAAATGCTTTTTCAATAGCAAATGATCTAAGGGAAGAATTAAGATTTATTACTAAATTAATTAATTTAAGAGAATCTATAAAAGTAAAATCTCATATATTTTCTGATGAATACTTGAAAAAGATAGTCAGAAATGAACTTTCAACAGATCTCTTAGAAGATATTATAGAGATACCAATGAATGAAGAGAATAAGATTGAAGCAATTAAGGAGACTGTTTTAGAATTTATTGCTTTATTAAATAAAGGTCAAAAAAAGCTAAAAGATCATAACTATGAAATTGCTGAAACAATCCCCTTATATGAGTTTCATCAACTAATCCTAGATGAAAAACCTCAACTTTCTATTACCATCGAACAGCTAGAAAAAACAATAAATTTACTTGCTGATAAAGGATTTATTCCAGGAATAAAAGAAATACAGGGAGATGAAGATCATTATCTAAAGGTTGTCCAATTGAAACCTCAAGATATAACTGAAGACGAAACAAAACTAATTTCATTGGCAATTAAACTACCAAAATTCTCTATAGCCGATCTTGCGAGTGAAACAGATTGGCCTATAAATAAAGTTAGAAAAATATTAGATCATCTCTCTGAAATTGGTATTTTGAAATATTCAAAATCATTTTTACACGGTGAACAATGGTATATTGTTTCAGAAAAATAGCCATAGTTCATATTAATCAATTTTAAATAAAAATTAAATATGGTCAGAATATTAAAAAAAGGTAAGGCGGAAAAAAATGTTTAAGAAATTAAGTGATAAAAAGTATAAAGACTTAGATCCTAAGATTATCTCGTGGCAAAAGAAGAGTATGGGAAATGAAACACCTTTATTGTATATCTATCCCCAACTAGGAGATAACATTAAAAAAATAAGTTGTTTTGCTGTTAAAGATTATGAAAAAGCATTATTCTATAGTAAAGGTAAGTTGATGGGAGAATTGGGAGGAGGTGTCTATGAAATTGATAAAAAGGCAAGAATTAAGGGTACAGAGATAGTCTGGATTGATACTTCCCTTCTTGAAATTCGATGGGGGGTACCACAATCAAATGGCATCCCCACTAAAGATGGACATATAATAGGACTTCATGGTGATTTAAAATTAAAAATTACTGATGTCAAAACATTTTATTCTGAAATTGTTGCAGGGAAGAAAACCTGGATTATAAAAGATTTACGGAATTGGATTATAAGTCTTCTACAAACATCAATGAGAGACACTTTTAAGAATTATGAGGCAAAGAAAATAATTTTAGAAGATAGGGAACGTGTAATAAATTTAATTATATCAAAGATCACCGATGAGTTTATAAGATATGGTTTAGAACTTGAATCTTTAAATGTACTCGGAATACAATCTCCAGAAGGAATGGACGCTTTATATAGAACTGAGAGAGAAAAATCAGTAATAACTGATGAACTTGACATTTTAAAGCAAAAACAAGAATTAGAGGCTAAAAAACTGGAATTTGAATCTCAAAAGAAAGCTTTTGAACGTGAACAAGCTGAATTAGATGCTAAAGCAAAACTAGCTGAGAAAAAATATTTAGTTGAAGCAGAAAAATTAGAAAAAAGTATGGATGTAGAAATTTTGGAAAAAGAGCAAAAAGCTAGAGTTGCAGGGGATATAGCAAAAATCCAAGCGGAAGGAGAAAAAAATGTTGAAATTGCAAAAGTAATGGCTGAAGCAGGATTATTGAAAGAGAAAGAAACTTACGAAGCTAAATATCAAAATGGCTCAAAGGATTTTAAAATTTTTTTAAGTTATTCGACAAAGGACTCAGAATATTTCCAAATCTTTAAAATCTCTGAAAGACTAAAAAAATTCCCTCGAATTAATAATGTTTTATTCTGGGAAAAACACAGTGGAGAAAATATCATTAAATACGTGGAAAGAACCTTAAAGGTTTCAAATGTGTTTGTGTTGTTCTGTTCGGAAAATGCAGCGAGATCAAAATCTGTAGAAGATGAATGGCAAGCAGCTTTTCAACTTAGGAAAAAAGGATTGCTTAAAATTATCCCTGTTTACGAAAATGAAGAAAACATCCCTGTAGTGTTAGGACATTTATTAAATGTTAAATATTCCAAAGAGAATTTTGATCAATTCATTGAAAACCTTTATAATGAAATTATTCGAGAAAATAAGATATCCAAGGTGAGGTAATAGATGAAAATTAAGAGAATTGCTATAATTTTTTTTCTTTCACTCCTATGTTTTAGTTCCAACTTCTTATTGCATCAAAAAGAATTTTATTCTTATAAAAATAATAACGAGAAAAATAGCATTATTACACCCCCTTCAACAGCTAATAATGAGGACCAGATCCCATATTTATGGTATCGAACGTGGGGCGGAACTGATCATGATTATGGAAGGGGAGTGGCAGTAGATTCCTCAGGTAATCTTTACTTACTAGGGTATACAAAAAGTTATGGGGCGGGAAGTGGTGACATTTGTTTGGTAAAATATGATACTTCTGGTGTGCAGCAATGGTATCGTACGTGGGGCGGAACTGATAGTGAGGATGGAAGGGGAGTGGCAGTAGATTCCTCAGGTAATCTTTACGTAGTAGGATATACATATAGTTATGGGGCGGGAAGTGGTGACATCTTTCTGGTAAAGTATGATACTTCTGGTACGCAGCAATGGAATCGTACGTGGGGCGGAATATATAGTGATTCTGGAACTGGAGTGGCAGTAGATTCCTCAGGTAATCTTTACGTTGTAGGAACAACATCTAATTATGGGGCGGGAAGTGGTGACATTTGTTTGGTAAAATATGATACTTCTGGTGTGCAGCAATGGTATCGTACGTGGGGCGGAACTGATAGTGATTCTGGATGGGGAGTAGCAGTAGATTCCTCAGGTAATCTTTACGTAGTAGGATCTACATCTAGTTATGGGGCGGGAGGTAATGACATCTGTCTGGTAAAGTATGATACTTCTGGTACGCAACAATGGTATCGTATGTGGGGTGGAACTGATTATGATTATGGAACTGGAGTGGCAGTAGATTCCTTAGGTAATCCTTACATAGTAGGAACAACATATAGTTATGGGGCGGGAGATCGTGATATTTGTCTAATTAAGTATGATACTTCTGGTACACAGCAATGGTATCTTACATGGGGCGGAACTGATGATGATTCTGGAGCTGGAGTGGCAGTAGATTCCTTAGTCAATCTTTACATAGTAGGAACAACATCTAATTATGGGGCGGGAATTTATGACATTTGTCTAGTTAAATATAGAACTGATACTGATGAGGATGGTTTAAGTGATGATGATGAAATTATTTATGGCACTGATCCGAATGATTCCGATTCTGATAATGATAACATGCCAGACGGTTGGGAGGTTTTAAATAGTTTAGATCCATTAGTAAATGATTCCTTAGGGGATCCTGATAATGACAATCTGTCTAACCTTGAAGAATATCAAAATAATACTGATCCGAATGATTCTGATTCTGATGGTGATGGCTTGAATGATGGGAGTGAAATAAATACTTATAATACTGATCCGGATAATTCTGATTCTGATGGTGATGGCTTGAATGATGGGAGTGAAACAAATACTTATAATACTGATCCGAATGATTACGATTCTGATGACGATGGTTTGAATGATGGGAGTGAAACAAATACTTATAATACTGATCCGAATGATTACGATTCTGATGACGATGGTTTTTCTGATGGAAATGAAGTATCTTACGGTACAGATCCGTTGAATTTTATTGATAATTGGCTTTTTAGGGGCGTGTTTATTTCAATTCCCGTTATCGCCATCATAATAATAAGTTATATCGTAATTAGAAAGAAAAAACATAAAAAAAGAGAAAGAAAAGAACTGGAGCTAAAGGAAAGAATAACGAGAGAGCGACTAGAAAGAGAAAAATTAGAAAGAGAGCGTCTAGAAAGAGAGCGTCTAGAAAAAGAGCGTTTAGAAAAAGAGCGTCTAGAAAGAGAGCGTCTAGAAAGAGAGCGTCTAGAAAAAGAAAAACAACTTAGAATTGCGAAAGAAAAGGAAATTCTCGAAAAAGTCAGAAAAGCGTTAAATGTATCTGCTCGAATAAAATTAGACATGATGAGGGAGTT
>JAHPYY010000153.1 GCA_019058515.1 Promethearchaeota archaeon | reverse complement strand
GTTTACTACGATTATAGGATTTAAATAAACGATTAAAAAACGCCTTATTAATAACAATCATTTTTCCTTTTATTGTTTTATTAAGAAAACCGTTTTTTTTATTTTCATTCTTTTAGGTTATTATCCTTTTCTAATAAGAATTTAATCTAATAATATTAATAAAAAGAGAATATTTTAAGATTGAAGAAATAGAGTGTTTACTCTCCTTTTGTCACTCGTCCTTTAAAAGACGAAAATTGCTTAAATACTTCTATATCTCCGTCGATGTGGGCAAAAATGTTCACGGGAGTCGCAGCAACCGGTTTGTCTCCTTTGCTAGCTGGCGTTCTACCGAAAAAGATACAAAAGCCTGATCCTTGAATCCAATAACCAATATCTCCCACTTCACATTCTCTTTGCGAATTTTCTTCTTCTACTGTTACTGGTATTGATCCATAAAGTTCTTCGCCCCAAGTCGAAAGGTTTAGTTCAAGAGGCAAGGCATCCCATATGGTTTGGCATGTTTTTGGATTTTTGTCAACTAGCAACCTCGCCTTAATCTTACCAATTTTTTCGCTTTCAATTATTATATGCTCCATATTGTTTTCAACTCTCAATGATTAGTCTTTATATACTATTTGTTAGAGCTTGGTAATAGTTATATAACTTAAAATTTAAGTATATATATCATTTTTCCTGAAAAATTTGAAGTTATTTTAGTATAGTGAAACAATATATAGGAATGATTCTATAATATTTATATTGACTATAAATGCTTAAATAAGGTTGACGCGCCTTAATTCGACTTAGGAGTTGAGCCAAAGAATTGGTGAAATACGTCTTTAAAGTGATTATAATTGGCCCCGGAGCCGTCGGAAAAACCAGCCTTTTGCACCGCTACATTGAAAATAAATTTCAAGAAAGCTATAAAGCAACGATTGGAGTAGATTTTATGAGCAAGATCGTGGAATTAAAGGAGGATATCGCGGTTAAGCTTACAATCTGGGACATAGGAGGGCAGGAGCGATACAATTTCTTGCACGAAAGTTTCTACGAGAAAGCAAATGGAGCTTTGATAGTATTTGATCTATCTCGTCCTAATACATTTGATGATGTGGAATTATGGATAAAAGAAGTTGCCAAATATGCCGGAGAAAATGTTCCATACCTATTAATAGGAAATAAGCTAGATTTGGTTAAAGATGTAGGAGAAACCGTCGCAAGAGATAAAGTAAAAGAGTTTAACTCTAGGAAAAATTGTATCTACATCGAAACTTCTGCAAAAACTGGCGATAATGTAGAAGAATCGTTCATAAAACTATCCAATTTGATGATCGAAGTGTTTTCTTACTTAGAATAACTTTCTATTTTCTAATTCTTCTAATTTTAATTTAAACTCATAAAAATACTTTATTTTGAGTGAAGGTTGATCCAGTATTTTAAAACTATAAATAGATGTTGGTACCTAATATATAATCACATTAATCTAATTATAACACATTTAATAAAACCAATGGTGTGTAAAAGTGAGTAATCTAAAAAGAGCATTAAAAGTACCTTTGCTACTCTTATTAATTGGCATTAGCATGATGTTTGTTATTGGTACGAGCAACACTTTCATGCTTTTTGGTTCTGACACCTCGGTTATCAGTTTGATTGGAGCGATAACTTTTTCGCTGTTTTTGGGAATAGGGTTTTTCTCGTTAATAGTAGTGATATTAAAGGAAGTATTTTTCACGGGTAAAGCCACACCTACGATAAAAGCGAAAATAATCAAGTATGGCAAATACTTATTAATTTGCATTTTTGCTCTGGTGATTTCCCTCGTCTCTTTACTAGGTACGATGCTTGTATACTATTACGTGCGTCTTCCCCCTTCTTACGAAGTCGATCCCGTTTTAGAACTAGAAACTTGGACCGCGGTTCCGGGTTCTGGTTTAACTCCTGGAAATGGTCTTGAAAAACACCATAAATCAAACACTGATTTGTTTTTCTGGAACGGTAATTTTTACTTGGCTTATCAGAATTCTAAATGGCACATCCAAGATTTAAATGGAGAATTAGTAGTGGCTATATCTCCAGATGCTTCGGAAGGAAGTTGGGTGAAAGTAGCTAGTGTAAAAGGACCGGGTCATAACGACGTAAGGGACCCACTAATAACCGATATAAACGGAACTCTGTTCCTTTATTTTCTCCCAAATTTTGACTTCGATCCTGAACCAAATACCACTTACGTATGTACGAGTAAGGATGGAACAAACTGGTCGAAACCAGAAGAATTAGCTGTAAATGTGTTGTACCCCGATGGGTGGAAAAAAGAAGCGGGTTGGGTGTTTGGACGCCAGGAACCCATCACAAAAGATGAAATTACTTGGTATGTAATGGCGAGTGGGAGGAAAGGTACAGAACGTATGACGATATTACTTGAGAGCAACGATGGTTTAGAATGGACCGAAACTTCCGTGGTTTACGACACATATGGTAGTGGGGAGCCCTGCATGATATTTCTACCAAGCGGTGAAATTATATGCACTTTACGAGTGGGGGCTATGAGCAGTTGGCGCGGATACGAGTTTGGAACACCTCACGCAGGTACAATAATCGCCACCTCGTACTACAACCTGAAAAATTGGTCTTACGCGCCAGACTTCCAGACGAGAATGGATGGAGCAAGGATTTTTACCTTAGACGGAGGCAAACGTGTATTTATCGCTGGTCGCAACCATTTAGGTCCAAGAATCGATATTGGTAACCATGTAGCTAGGAAGCGGACTACGATTTACGAAGTCAAGTCAGATAGGTTAATCCATCTATTTGATTTACCGAGTAACGGAGATACTGCGTATACTGGGGTAGTGGTACAAGGCGACGATGTGTTTGTTAGTTACTATACTAATCCAATCAACAAAGATTTACCGTGGATTGTGGGGTTGGCCTTTTTCTCTGAGGCGGAGATAAGGATAGCAAAGTTTAGTGCTTCAGGATTATTAGAATATGCAAATAATATGTAAGAGAGGGATAAAATGTCAGAAAATAACGAATCAAAACCATTAACTGAAAAGCAAAAATTCATTATCGAAGTGATAGTAATGGCAGTGGTAGGATTTTTGGTGATACTTCCTTTAGTACTGTACGGATATCATTTCTTAATATGAGACGGGGGAGATCGAAATGGACAAGAAGCGAATTTGGAACATTTTTAGAGTAGTATATTGGACCTCTATTTTCATC
>JAHPYY010000152.1 GCA_019058515.1 Promethearchaeota archaeon | reverse complement strand
GCTATGTAGAGGGAAAATTCAGTGCTGAAACTAAGATGACAATCGGAGTAGAATTTTTTCTTAAGGAAATCGAACTGGACAACCAACACTGCACGCTACAACTTTGGGACTTCGGTGGTCAAGAAAGATTTAGATTCCTGCTTGAAAGTTACGTCTTAGGTGCAAAAGGAGCGCTACTGATGTTTGACCTAACTCGTCCTATTACCCTTGAAAACTTAGAACAATGGATAAACATCGTAAAAAAGGGAGATCCAAACCTACCAATCCTTTTTGTAGGAACTAAATTAGATTTAACTGATGAGATAATGGTTGACGACGATTACGCCATGATCTTTAAAGAAAGCTTTAACTTACTTGATTACATAAAAATCTCTTCCAAGACAGGAGAGGGAGTAGCAGAGAGTTTCGAGTATTTAACAAAAAAGATACTAGAAAGGCAAACAATGTAATTTTAGAAACCTTATTATATGAATGAGCTTGTCAAGCATTTTGATAATATAGTTGTTATTGATTCTAATTTTATATTGCTTCCTTTACAGCACAAGATTGACTATTTTTCAGAAATTCGCTTTATTCTCGAAGGTTCGATAAAATTCGTTGTAAGTAAGTATGTATTGACAGAACTTGAGTTTAAACATAATAGTAAGAATGTATCCAATAAGTTTCAAAGGTATTATCGTACAGGTCTTCAGTATTTAGAACAAAGCAAAAAAAGGTATACGATTGAAGTATCTGAATTAAAAATTAATTCAAACGAACCTGTGGATAATTTTCTTGTAAGATTATGCTCTCAATACAGGCTTACTCTCTCTAAAGTTTTCTTAGCTACGAACGACCAAGAATTAAAGAGAATGGCGAGAAATTCCGATGTAGGGGTGCTCTATATGAGACAAAATAAATATATTGCTGTGGATCATGCCTAATAAAATATTAATTTTAGATACTATTTTAAAGACTAACACTATTAACTATTTACGTTAAGGTAAGACCATCGATTTTTCTCTTTTAGATATACCACATAACAGATAACGGATACAAAATATGTCTAAACCAATTGTCATTAAGATACTCACGGCAGGAGAAGGTGGCGTAGGGAAAACCACTCTTCTTCGACGTTATGTGGAAGGAACCTTTATAGCCGAAACAAAAATGACAATTGGAGTAGAATTCTTTTTGAAAGAGTTGGAAGTCGATGGCAAAAAAGTAGTGTTACAACTCTGGGATTTCGGGGGTCAAGAAAGGTTTAGATTTCTACTTCAATCGTACGCTCTTGGAGCTAGAGGGGCGCTTATAATGTTTGATCTAACTCGACCTGCTACCCTCGATAATATCGAGCAATGGGTTAATATTTGTAGATCGCACGATAACGAACTTCCGATGCTATTTATTGGAACTAAGCTAGATATTGTTGAAAACTTGCTTATTGACGACGATTTTGCTTCTCAATTCGTCAAAAACTATTCGCTTTTTGATTATATGAAGATTTCTTCTAAAACAGGAGAAAATGTCGATTTAGTATTTGAAAAATTGGCAAAGGAAATTGTAAATAAGCTTAACCTGTAAATGAACGCTTCTTTACTAGTAGGTTACGAGTATTAGAACCAAATTAACCCGTTGGTTATGGAAATATTTATTATCTAATACCCATAATATTTTATAACACTAAATAATAATTTAGGTGTGTTAAACGAAGAAGGTACACGAAAACGATTTCCAATGGAGGAATAAAGATCACGGAGTTAAATATTTACAAAGAGGGCCAAATATCGACTGGGGTATTATTAAACTCGAACCAGGGGAATTCATGGCGGAAAAAGCCCATGGACATAATATCATAGACGAAACTTTTTACTTTATAGATGGAAATGGTACAATGATTGTTGATGATAAAGAATACGATGCTCCACAGGGAAGCGTGTTTCAAATCGAACCCAAAGAAATGCATAATATCCGAAATACCTCAAATAACATGCTCAAAATCATATTTATTAAAAGCGATTACAAGCCCAATGATAAAATTTAATTTTCTTCTTTAATTCTCACAGTTTAAAGATGCCTGGAAAGCAAAAAAAATCGAATCGGAAAAAAAAAGGAAGACAAGCAACTCCTGCGCCAATATCTAGAGTGAAATTTCCTAATAAGAAACAAGGAGAAATGTTTGCGCGAGTTATAGATATCCTTGGAAACGATAGGATGAGAGTATTTTGCGAGGATGGAAAGCATAGAATAGGTAGAATTCGCGGTAAAATAAAAAAACGCGTGTGGATAAGGAAAGGAGATTTAATTTTGGTAAATCCTTGGGATTGGGCTACTGAGACAGAAGGTGAGCTAGGTAAGTGTGAAATTACGTGGCGCTACATGAAAAGCGAAGTTTCGTGGCTTGACCGAAATAATCGCATCCCAGAAATTCTGGATATTAACAACATTCCCGTATAATAAATAAATCTCGAGTTTACACTCTAATTAATAGTTTACTTGAAAAGAAATTTAGTTTTTCAAAATTAGGTTGTTTTTCATTTCACCCAAAAATTTTTATCCTAAGAATCATTAATATTACATACTTATTTTACTATGAATTTTTTAGTCTTAATTCAAATGAGATTCGTGAGAAAATATGGCAGATCAGGAAGATAATGTTGAGGAACCTTCTTCAGATGAAACTGTGATAGAAGATTTATCCGTTTTGGACGATCTAGAAGAAATTGAGGATTTGACTACGCTGTTTGCCGTGAGAACTACCATAAACCAAGAAAGCAACATCTTAAAGCAGATATTTTACCGTTTCCGAATTTTAGACACAATCCCAGATATTCGCGCTATGTTAGTAAGTCCTCTGCTTCCAGGCTACATCTTCTTTGAAGCTCCTCAAAAACACGATGTGCAAATTGCAGTTCAGGGAATCCCCCACATCAAAGGTAGGATTGTTCAAAATATCAAGTTAACTGAATTAAAACATGTGCTGCTTCCCAGAAGCGTTACTGAATATTTAGAAATCGGGGACACGGTAGAAATTATTTCTGGAGTGTTCGAAGGTGCACGAGCTAAAATAATGCGGATGCCGCACGACACCTCAAGTAGTGAAGAAGTCGTCGTAAGATTACTTCAAGAAGAAACCCCTATTACCATAAAAATTCACGGAGACTACTTAAAACTAGTAGAGAAAAAGAAGGAAGAAGAACTTCCTATTCCAAAGATCAAGGTTGCGGCGGAACCTTCGTTTACGGATTTAGATAAAGCTATAAGTTTTGACGACGAAATTGAAGCGGAAGGGGAAGAAGAGGCCGGAGAGTCGGAGGAAAGTTTTGACGAGGAGATTGAATACGAGGAAGATGAAGAATTCGACGAGGACGACGAATGGGCTAAATTCGATGGATTTTAATTTATGTAATTATAATATCCATCATTCATTGTTTGTGCCTTAACCTTTTGTAAATAGAGCATTTTGGCTCTACGATTATTGAGAGAGATTTTAGTCTTTTTGCCTTTTTTACAATTCTTAAAATCGGTCTCCGTTTATCCCTAACAATACGGCGAATTATGAGTATTTTTATATGCGTATTTCCTTTTGTTTTCTATATAAATATCTTTTTCAAATCGCAACTACATTGACAAGTATTTTAAACCTATGATTAAAAACATCTTCATAATGAAAGGCAGCGGGGAATTAATCTTTTACAAAACCTACGAGGATATTTTCAACGTCAAACTCACCAGTAGTTTTCTCAGCGCTATCTTCTCGTTCGTGAAGCAAACTCTTAAAACCGAAAAGTTATCCGAAATAGAAGTAGGACCCTTTCGATTTATATTCGAAATCGAAAAGATTCGGAGCGAAGAACTAATGTTTGCGATTTTCAGCGATAGAACCGACAATCTCGTCGAGTTAAGAAACCAACTAAAGGAAATAAGCAGAAAATTCCTTACAAAATACGATCTTAACCGATTAACTAACGATTTCAACGGAGAAATCTCCCAGTTTTTTGAATTCGAGCAAGAAATCCTTAATATCCTCGAGAGTAGCAAACAACTGGTTTCAAGCGAAATAAAGGAAGATTTAGTAAATGTATTTCAAGAACTTCACACTTTTTCGGCTTTCGTAGTCTCTTCCGCGTTGTTAACTCAAACCGGTCGAGTAATCATCTCCTACCTAGAACCTAATGTCCTTTCCGAAATTATCCGCCTCCTGGAAGGAAGATTCATTTCGGGGAATTTTAAGATTAAAGAACTCGTCTCACTCGAAGAATTTGGGGTCCTCTCGTTGGAAGGTATTAGCGACCATTTCCTTTCCGCTATTCTTTTCAAGAAAAACTGCCCGTTCGAAACGAGCCTAATAATTTCGAAGAAATTTTCTAATAGATTAAAAAACCTTATTTTGTAGATATTTGTGAATTCTATATAATGTTATCTCGTTTAGTTAGTCTTTTTTGTAATTATTTACATTTCACTACGTTAGTAAAATCCTTCTTTGTCCCCTAAAATTATCGATTTGCATCGAATATAGTATCTAGTTTAATCATTATTTTCTTTATTGCTAACAAAAATTTGCAAGATCTTACTTAAATTTTAACAAAATTAAAATGAAAGATACCATTTTCTTATACATAACTATATAAGTTTTACATAAGTATAAAAGGGTTAAAAATAGTATGTCTGAAGAAAGAAAGTTCAAAATACAAGCCATAAATAATGAAATTCTCGACAAGCTAAGCTTGAAGAACCGTTATTCATTTGTCAATAACAACCTCATGTCTGTCTTGAAACCCGAGCACTTCAACTTCCTGAAATCGGTTGAACGCTTCTGCTTACGGTATGAAAAGAAGCATAACATCACGCACAGCCCTCACGAAGACATCTACACATGGATTCCTGACTTCGGTAAAGAAGGCTACATCTCTCGAGCACACAATTTCGAAATGATCGATATAAATTACGATACCTGGGGAGCTGTTGCGGATTTTTTAAGGTATTTAGCCGTTGATCTTTTCGACACGCAATATGCTATGGCATCTGGAGCCACTGTCTTAGCCGTAAATCCAATTTACGAACACCACGAAAATATTCCCGTCCGATTGGAAGCGCTAAAGGACTTAGTCACAGGCGTTGGACCAGGATGCATCTGCATCACCGAACCGGAACGCGGTTCGGACGCCGTCCATCAATTGACCACCTGCGACGAGCAGCCCGACGGTAGCTTTTTGCTT
>JAHPYY010000151.1 GCA_019058515.1 Promethearchaeota archaeon | reverse complement strand
GATCTTAATAATAAAGGATTACCAGAAATTAAGCAAACTCTAAATCTAAATAACTTAACATATCTAAATGAATTAGACTTTCAATATAATAACCTTACCATCTTAAATAATTTTGGAAATCATCCATATTTAAAGATATCACAACTTAATGACAATGTAATAGAAAAAATTGAGATCTTAGAAGGTATTGAGAATCTAGAAGAATTAAATCTTTCAAATAACAGATTATCTGTTATAAGTGGTCTTGAAGATTAATAAATTTGAAGCGGTTGGATCTTTACAATAATCAGATTAAAGAAATCAAAGAATTAGATATTTCAATCAATCTAATAAGAGAAAAATTTAGTTGAACTTTCCGAACATTTTTTTGAACCAGACATTTTATTTGAACTCTCCTGATCATCTATGTCCTCCTGTGAATTTCCAAAATTACAAATTATGCTATTTTTTATATCCTTACATATTGGAAAAATTTTTTTTAACATTAATAAATTGTTAATTTGAATGAGGAAGGAATATGAACGATAGTATTTCACGAAGACAGCATTTTGTCCCAAGATTTTATTTAAGACAGTTTGCAATGCAAAAAAAAAACAATTTCTACATTTGGTGTTATGATAAATTAAATGACAATATTTTTAATTCAACTGTGCAAAATATTTGTGTGGGAAATTGGTTTTATGATGAAAAATTCCAAAAGGATCCTGTTTTTGAAAAATTATTAAGTATTTTGGATGGTTATTTTTCAAACTTATATAAAATTATTCGAGAAAAACCAATGAACGCATTAAAGCAAGAAGAAAAACAGTTTTTTGCAGAATTAGTATTATTACAAGACACTAGAACTCCTAAAACAAGGGATGAATTTATTATAGTAAATAAAAAGATTACGAATAGTGAGGAAATACAAGAAATGAAACGGATCGCTCAGTTATTTGAAATGTTTAATATAGAGAGTGAAGATATCAAACCAACTTTTTCAGAAAGACTAGATAGAATTATGGAATTTGATTTGTTTTTATTAAAAAACGAAATTCCAACTACAGGAGCGGGATTTTACACTAGCGACCACCCAATTTGTCATTATAGTGTTTCGGAAGAAAAAGATATGAAAGTATTGTTCCCAATAACACCTGAATTATGCTTAATGTTCACTAATGATAAAGAATGGGAATCTATACATCCAAGTCATTATGGTAGAATTAATCAAAAATTCGTCCAAGTGGTAAATGAAAGGATAGTTGAAAAATCGTATAGGTTTATTTTTTCAAGAAATAATGATTTTGCATTTGTTAAAAGAATTTTGAAAATATAACAATTAAATACACTTAATATCTAATACAAGAACGACAAAAAATTGTTGTAAGGGAATGTAAAATGAAAAATATATAGGATGTTTTATTAGGTTATCATATTCCAAAGATCTCTAATATTCTATTATACACTGATATTAATGAGTTTCACTACGATCAATCGCAGATATCTTCTCGCAATTGGAATACTTTTACTGAGGAGTTTCTTGATTCCTGTTTAAATATAAACAAAATTATCGATATTCTGATAATATTGAAAACTAGTGAGAATTTATTAGATAAATCCCCTTAGGATTGCATCTGTGAAAATTGAATTAAATACATTAGATATCAATGATCTAAATAAAAATTAGAATCTTTTTTGTATAACTCCGAATAGCACTCAAATAAAGTTAAATGAGACCTTGAAAGATAGAATAGATTTTCAAATATGGTATTTTTTTTTAAAAATTTACTCAATCCTCATTTCTTTCTAAAACCCAATCCCAATCCAATCGTAAAAATATAAGATGGAATGATAATCTATAATAAAATTCTTTTTTCGTAATATTTCTAGTAACACTTAAGTAATTTAATTTTAAAATTTAATAGTTGTTATGGAAATATTCAAAAATACCAATATAAAAGGAAAAATAAAAGAAGAAATTGAAAACTTCTTCAAGAGTAGAAAAGGTATATTACAATTCTTATCCCAGAAAAATAGAATTAGGGATTGGGGTCATAAGATCTCCTTATGGAATTCGGAATATAATTGGCAGATTGAACCTTGTGAAATTAAAGAAAGTATAAAGAAGAATACTTTAGAAGAATTGAACATTGATAATTTTACAATATTTGAAATGATTTTAGAAATTCAGAAAGAATTAGTAGATAAATGGCTTTCTAAAGGGAAAACTTATGATATTTTAGAAGCGCTAAGCTTTTCCAATCATTTAAAGAATTTTTCTAACGACCTTGAAAGGTTTATATTAAAAGAAATGAGTATTTTTAGTATCCCAGTCAATTCATTAGAAAAAACAGCGTTTCATAAAGCTGTTATTGAGTTAATATATAGTCTGAAAGAGAACTCATCCATAGAATTCTCCCTAATAAGTGATTCAGAAACTCTTGATTGGGGTAGTAGTACTTGTTATGATAATGGTAAAACTGTTAAAGAAAGAATCGAAGAACACAGCAACATTAAAGAATGGAGCGAAATTACTTTTAAAAAAGAAAACACTGAAAATGGAAATAATATGATTGTTTCTATTCCAAATAATGGTAAACATCTATTACTTATCGAAGAAAGTCCCGTAAATATTCAATTTAGCAAGGATCGAATTCACTTATATTGGTTGGGGGTTCTTGAGATAGTTATAAAACCACCTAAAGGTGTAAAAACGAGCCTAGAATGGGTGTAGAACGGTGAATACTAAGATATGACAATAACTTAAACAAAAATTTGAAGAAAAGGTCTAATCCTCAAGCTTTTTATGCGGTTCCTTTTTCAATTTAATTGGTAATCTTTGGGTTCTCATTACTAATTAAAAAGAGATATAATATCATCGCACCCTTCTCCATACATCATCTCTGATTGAATCTAAGAATGCATGGAAGGGTTCTTCACCAAAATCAAGATTACTCCAAACTACTTTTACTAGTTGCTTAGTTTTTCTGTCGTAAATAAAATTATTTCCGTAGATATTCAGTTCAATGGTAAACCAATAACTTTTTGTTCTAATATCACCACCTTTGTACGCAAGAAAATCTTGAGTGATTAAAAAACATTTTTTCTTTATTATTAACCTCTTTCTAGCTCCTGTACTTTTGCAACAATTATAACATTGGTAAAAATGGGAGTTGTAGCGTTTACCTTGTCGAAATAAATGTGTTTTAAGAATTGCAGGAGTGGTTGTTTTTAAAATGAATTTATTTTTGTTGAAATCAGTCAAATTAGTTTTCCCACAGATGCAACACTCTATCTGATTATAGTTTATACTTGACACGATATCGTTATTTAGATTTCTAGAATTAAAACATGGTGTGTTTTCTTATTAAAAGAGTAATAAGAATTCTTCTTTAAATTTAAAGCTATTAGAACAAAAGATCTGTAAGGAAAAAATAAATCTGAAAGGTTAGAAGATTTTTTTCACCAATAACAATCAGATTTGGATGAAATCAATTCTCTTCGTTTGTGGGAGGAGGAGGTGGAATATTTACCTTATGAAATTTCCCATCTGCTGCTATACTAAACGAAAACCTTGCTTTTTGATATTCTATTCCAGATACAATATCAATTAAATTCCATAATCTTGGTTCAAAATCAATGTAATATCCCACTATTTCAAGTTTGAATAGTGTGAAAAATATAATTCTATACTTTTTAGGATCAGGTAAACCATATTCAATTAAATCTCTATATCCTAACCCTCGTATTGTGCTTAAAGTGTCGCCTAAAGATTTTAAGGTCAGATCCACGAAGACCATATCACCTTGCCTAATCCCTTTGTATCCACTATTTTCTTTTCTAATGAATGTACCTAAGTCATAGCATAGATCAGGTCCTTTAGTTTTTCTTTTACCAAAGCCTGTTTCAGGATCGACATCCCATTCCCAGTCTGCTTCTTGTATTGTCTTAACTTCGCATTTTAAGTCATTAATGGTTAAATCTGGATTTAACCCTTTTTTTTTTCCTTTTGGGATAGACACGATGAAATTTTGTTTTAAATAGTAGAGTGTTATTGTGACCATCGAACATGCATGATGTATACTACTTATACAGTTTGGTTTAATCAATTCCCACCTTAGAATCTTGGATGTTTCAGTCCCAAATTCTTCCTCTATGACAATACAGCAATATATACAAATTAAAAAATCATACACAGGAAAATCATCTACTATTTTACCATTAAGCTTCTTTCCAATAATACTGTGTTTTGGGTAATCTTTCGGAATTACTATTTGATATTTATCAAAAAGCTCATTGGCTTTATCTACAAACTTCTTGGGAGTTATATTTAATTCGTCTAACAAATTAGGTTTATTTACAGTGGAATATATTGACCATCCACGATTAAAAAAGTGTATAGATGACCAATTTTCCTTTTCAGTTAATGTAAAATACTTCATTTTTTGGTTTTTATAATTCTTTTTTTTTAAAATATTCCTCTAAATTATAGAAAAAGTAATCAATAACTCCAAAATAAGAATTAATTAGCCTTCTCATTTCTTTAATACTCATTTTAATTTTTTTAGACTTACCAATTATCGGTATATGAGCAAATCTTTTTGTTTTTGAAAAAGTTATGTCCTTCGGTATTTCGTGACTTTCTAAATTCCTATAATCAGCAAATAAGATTAAATAAAAAGAAAAAAACTTCGAGAAATTAGGACAAAGACTAAACAAATTTTGTTCTAGAAATGATATTAACCTATTTCTATATACCCCTTCACTGGTCAATGAATAAAATTCTTTATATTTTCTGTTATGAAAAGATTGAATATGCCAAATTCTCCAAATAAACTTTAAGAATTTAATATTAAATGAGTCAATAATTTTAATTCTAGTCAAGAACATGTTTATCATAAGACTAGGATCATCTTGTATCATACTACATTTTTCTAAAAAATCACTACTATACTGTTCATACCTTTCTCTAATCAGGCTAATATCATCTACAATCTCGATATTGGGAAAATTAGAAAGCAGCTTTTTAAGATCTTTTCCGCCATTTGAATTTTTAACTATAGAGACGAGCAATTCGACAAAAGACTTAAAAATATTGACAAATCTGGGAAGATACTCATCAAAATAGAAATTACTAATGTCCGTAAATTCCTTGTTTAAAAATAAATAAGCTGGCTCTTTATTGGAAACGAAAATGCTAGGTTTTTCCATTTTCGCGAATAGCAATTCCTTGGATTCTGAAATTTCAGTTTTGAACAAATTTGACTCCATTTCATTTGTTAGATTAAAAAGATTTAGGATTTCCTCAAATATGATCTCTAAATTAATTGTCTCTATGATAGGAGGGAAATCCAAGACACCTGTTATTTTTGGAGCAAGTATTTTTGCAAAAAATGCAGCACCAATATTATATTTTGTGATATATTCTCTTAGTTTTATTAGTTCATCAGTATTTTTACCAAGATTTAAAAATTCAACAAGCTTTTGAAGTTGAGGAAAATTTTCTCTAAGTTCATAATATGTAATTATAATATCGCATAAAAAATCGAGTTTTATTTTAACATTATCTGAAATTGTGTTTATCTTGGAGAGTATATTTTTAAATTGGTTTATGTTTCTTAATATTTCATTTTCATCCATAATAAATAGTTATCAATACATAAAATTGTTATACAGGCTCTAAGAGAACTGTTGTAAATTTGATTGATGTTAAAATATGGCTACTTTTTTAAAAAATAATAAACCCTAATAATTTCATGATTTTTGTAATGACAAATTGATATATACTCTTAATTGAAAACAATATCAATAATTTTATTCAGGTGTGTAATCATTGTTTTCCTAATTTCTATCACTTCTGTCATACTTAAGAATTTATAATGAGAAAGTGGGTTCCTTTCAGTCGAAATGTCTCGACAAGCAGATAGTATTTCTGTTCGATCATTCTCGCTATAAGACTTAAAAATTAGCTCTTTAAACTCGATAAGATCAATATCAATATTCCCACTTCCAAAATCGACTATGATTCGCTCCCAAGATCCTAATCCAATAGTCTTATTCCTAAATAAGTTACCAAATTTTTTATGAAAATCTTCGGATGTTTCATGGTTATTGTACTTCTTTTTATATTTTAAAAGCAACTCATGAAATTTACTCGAAATTTTATCGTGTAATATCCTTTCTAATGCTTTAGAAAATCCCGTTATAATTGGAGACGCATCAAAGGGAGGTTTTTTACCTTGATAATCAAGGTAAAAGTTTTCTGCTGTTATTAGAAATCCTTTCACATCTTCGATGTCAACCTTATCTATATTGATAACGTTTTCAATTAGGGATTTATAGAATTCTAGCTCTTGTTCGTAATAACTCGTCATTTCTTCTGAAGCTGATTGTCTTTTCAAAATCTCCAACGCTTTTTCTTGATTGTCGCACGCATTCTGAAACTCAAGTTTATGAGTGTAAGCATTAGCTAAATGGCGATAACAGAGAAAACAGTCTCTATAGACTTCTATCCCTCGATTAAAGTATTCTATCCCTTTTTCGTACTCATCCAATTGAATAAACACAGTGCCTAAATTATTATAAATTGAAGCTAAAAATTCGTCGTTTGGAGCGAAATTAATCGCTTTCTTAAATAAGTATATCCCAAGCTCGTTAAATCCAAAATTAGATGCTACAAGAGCAATACTTGTGAAGCAATTATACTTTAATAAATCAGATTCATACCTATCTAAAATTCTTATGAAGTTGATAATTTGCTCTCTTGTTAAAAAATTTAAAATGTCAAGTATCCATGTTTTATTATTTTGAGTAATTATATCAGGAGGTAAAGAGAAGATAGTCTTGATTTCATTCAAAATTTCAGTTTCATTTGGGATATCATCCAATTTAGAATAACATATCGCGAGATATTGTTTAATTAATTCATTTTCATCTAATTGAAGCGACTGTTTAAAGTATTCTAAAGCATCACTCCAATTTAAAGCATAAAGGTTAGAAAAACCGAGTTCTAATAGGATATTATTTACATCGTAATTGATACCTGTTTTACGGTTTATTTCCAGAGCTTGTTTATAAAAGAAGATTGAATCTTCAAAGAAAAAGCTATTTTGGAGTTGTTTAGCTATAAATTCTTTTCTTAAAATTTTTCGCTTTATATCATATGACTTTATTTTTTCGAAGTTCATTTCTGTAGTTTGAAATAGTTCTAATCTAGAATCAATTTCCTCATAAAGTTCAGATGATATAGTATAGTCAATGTAATCTAAAGCCTTGTTCAGATAAAATCGCTCTTTTTCGTAGTTATATAATCGTCTATGCGAAACAGCTAAATTATAGTATATTGAAAACAGTTCTGGTTTGGTATTTAATCTTTTAATTAATTCGTTTACATTTGCAATTTCTTCTTTATATTTGTCTTTCTTTCCGAGATTATAATAACATTCTGCAATGTTCTTTCTGCACACTGACTCCCTATATTGTAAAGTACCAATTACGGGTTCATAATTTAATAAACTTGTTAACGAGTTTGGCATCCTTATACTATATGGTGCTGAAATACTAACCCATTTTAACCCTTTGAGATATATATTTAATGCTTCTTCATAGTTTCCAAGATTTCTTTCTATAGTAGCGATGGTGTCAAAGAAATTATATTTGTCCTCATTTTTAATTTGAGAAAACCATTTTTCCTGAAGGATATTCATTACTTTTAGACCATATTCTGGAGCCCCTGTTTTATTAAAATACGTTACGCATTCAATCCAAATATCATATTCGTTTATGATGCCAATTTTATTAATAATTGAAATAAAATCATCAATAGTTTCTTTTGAATTGATTAAATTTTCCTTTTCTTCTAATGTTAATTGGCTAAAGTACATGTCAGAAGCTATAGAGAGAACATGATTAAATAAAGGGTTATATTGTATTATATTGTGAATGTTTTTCTCTACATCTAACAATTCAAAAGCGAATTTTACGAATTTACTTTTAAGAAATTGACCAATCGACTGTCTCAAATTTTGCGAAAGATAAGTTAGATTTGGATCATTTGGGATTTGGTATATTGTAAAATTATTAATCTCATCTATAGCAAATCGAGCCGAAAAGTCATCGTAGTGTAATGGATGTAGAGCTTGTTTAGCATGTAATCGTTTTGTAAATAAGTCGCCAAGAGATACAAGACCCGTCGTGTATTCAGCAAGCATACTACGAGTCGCTAGCAATGCATCAATGTTTCCCTCTTCAGTTAAATAGTCAACCTTATTCTTTAAATATGTAATACTATCTTCATTCGTAAGTCTTTTTTGTTCGTATTGCTCTTCTATAGAATCCATATCAGAAAACGGATATAACTTCAAACCACCTTTAGAAATAGATTCCTTTAGTTCTGCGTCATACATTGTGCGTTTTGATATGATTTCAAACAATTTGGGTAGTATTTTTTTTTGAATTTCTGGATTTTTTAGAATGGCGTAATAGATGCGATTTGAGAATGTAAAATTTCTAAGCCGTTTAATCAGAAAGGCATTTTTAAAAGAATGATGTTTAATTGACTCAAGTCGTTGTTCTTCATTACTGTTTAGCAATTGTTCTCTTAATTTTATTCGCTCATCTATTCCATAATCTATCCAAGCAAAATGTAGCTTAATATATTGAAGTTCCTGCATTTTCATTCAGTTTTTTTAGTGTCTCTTCCTCTAAAATAGAATTCGTAATAACCTTCATTCGCCATAAGAGACAATAGAAACTATACCATTTTAGCTTAATTATTAAAAATAACGACTTTGTATTTTATCTTCAAGTTTACATTTTGCTAACTTATAAGTTTACTATCTGTAAACTAATAAAATTCATCTTGCTATAAGATATATAGATATTTTTTGAAAATTAACCATGTTTTGATGAATTTGCCGAAATCAAAGTAATCTTTATTTTTTTAAAAGGTTAATTTATCCTATATAAAGAAAAAATTAGCCTTTTAATAGTATTCGTTTATTTCCACCTTTTATTTTGAAATGCAATTATAATCTATATAGATAAATAATCAAAATTGAAAAATGTCTTCTTAACCTTTATAAAGGCAAAATTATTGCTCGCTATTTCGTATAACCTCTGTTAAATTTAAAATGTATAAAGTTACATTATACTAATAATGGTTGAAAAGGGAAAAAAAGGAAGATATTATAAAATTAAATGTTCGTGCGGACAAGTAGAGTATCATTTTGTATCAGACGCACTTCCAAAACGCGTTTGTGTGCCATGTACAAATTGTGAAAAATATAATGAAATCAAAAAGTTTTGGCACCGTACTCGGAACAAATCAACTCAAGCATCCATGACTCAATTTTCAACTGAATATAGCAGAGAGAGAATACCAACAAATGCGAAATCGTCGAAACCTACTTCTAATTTAAGACAGAGGTTTAATTCTCGTATGGTTAGATCATATCCACCATATCTCAATTCTTTTAATAATCCTATTAATTCTTTCGAAGTAAACAATACAATGTCAGAAAATAAAATGGCGGAGTTAAAAAACCTTGAGAATCAAATAAATACAGATGAAATAATTTCAAATGAAACACCAATTTTTATTATTAAAGAAATGGATACATTAGATGCTAACTTAGCAAATTTTCAGGAAGAAGTAATGGAAAATGTAAGAAAAATTGTCAAATCATTAGAATGCAAGATGGAACAGAGACAAATTATTTTGATAAAATCTGGAGAAATATTAAATAAACATATTACAAGAGCCAGAAAGGGTAAAATAACTATTCCTAAAGATGCAAATCCAATAACAAATGCAGCAACAATAATTTACGCTGTCTTAATCTCAAATAATAACATGCCTAAAATAAGTGTAAATCAATTATCAATATTATCAGGAACTTCTGATGAGATGGTTAGATATTATTATAATAAATGGTATAAGAATTTAGCTCAACGGCTAGATTTCAATTTTAAGGGCGCACAATTGGGAGAATCAAGAAATATAATTTCGTTATACATATTTACACTTTTAATAAATACAGAATTGACATTAGAAAACCTTATTTTGCAAATTCATGAATTTGATTTATCGAAGTTCGTTTTACGACTACGGGGAATATTCGCTAGGAATGTGACAGATTTAACACAGAACGAGGTTGACTTACTTAGTCAGTTAACAGATAGTGAATTGAATATATATAATGATATGGCGACCAATTATTCGGATGTTTTTAATAAATACTTTACTGATTTAGTTCAAATGATAAAATTATTGATTATATCAATTAAAGCTCATAAAATCATCCGAGCTGATTTTAGTTCAGCTCATTTTACTAGATTTTTGATAGATAATAAGATTGATTTATTTTTAGCAGAGGAAACTCTTCTTAATGTAGTTAGAAGAATTTTTAATTTTTTAAGCGCTACTGAATATTGTAATTTATTTCCTTCTCTTACAAAAACCGAAAATACTGGTAACTCTAGGGGCAATAGAACAGATCGCATACGACGAGATATTGTTGGGAATCGAATAAAACTATTTGTAATGAGGAATATTTACAATGGGGAATATTTTGATAAGGAAAACAATATTCCAATATGTTTAGATTGTTTAAGAGAGGGTTTTGTTTTCAACTTTTCTACACTTAGTATGAGATCGTTTGAATTTCATCATAAAGATTGTAGTGATAAATATTCACGTTATGATAGCAATGAATTATATGCATTATTTACTAAAAATCGAGGTAATCCCTATTTTCTACGAGATTTGATTAACCAAATGGAACACGAATCAGTCGTTTTAAAATGTGGTTGCCATCACATTTTAACTCATGCGCCTTATTTTAATTATTTTAAAAAAATTATTTGTTGGGAAGATATTCCATTTGAATTTTCGGATATAAATATTTTCGATTTACCCGCCGATATTATTCATGTTCTAATTATTATTTGTATTAATAATTTTTATATAACTGCAATAAAAGATGAAGCGGAAAAAAATATAATACGATTACGCTTAATAAATGGATTGAAAAAAAAATATATCATAGATCATATTTATAATGGTGTTTGTCCCATTTGCGGAGAATTTAATACTAAAGACCATTTACGGGTATTTGAATATAACCACTTGTATAAACTTAGCGATTTAACAACAGAAGAGCAGAATGAGAGAAAGAGAAATAAAATTCCTCAATTATATAAAACTCTTTCTTGCTCTGAGATTGTTAGGGAAATGGAGAAACGATATCATATCGGCGGATATATATGTCGCAATTGTCATTTTATTATTCATAACGATATATCTAATATAGATGAAATTTTTGATGATCCAAATATAATTATCTCTATTATTAATAATAAAACGGAGATTACTCGAAAATTTACTCAAAATCTTATTTATAGTTCCGAGGAAATTAAATACATTTTGAAACCTGAGAAAGAACAGTATGTTATTTTAAAAAATTATTTATTTGCATTGTTTGAGATTTCAAATCAAAAAAAGGAAAATGGTGAAGATATTGGAGTCACTCGAAACGATCTGATGAATTATTTGGGCTACAAATGGTACGGTGGTGTATTGGAAAAAAGATCTTTTTTAGAGCGATATATTAAAATCGTTTCGGGAAATAGATGGAGTCCTACTTTATATTTTTTAACACCCGAAGGCGAAAAAATTGTCAACTTAATGTATTATTTTAGAGATTATTACAAAAATTATTGTTTAGATTTTTAACAGTAAACCCTTAAAGCTTATTCACGGAGATTGTAAGACCGCCATCGATAATTATATTCTGACCTGTGATATAATCTGCTGCTGGTGAAGCTAGAAACAAGGCAGTGTCTGCTACCATTTTACTTTCACCAATTCTATCAATAGGAAGTTTTACACCTCTAGTTTTCAAAAAATCTCTGATAAGGTTAGGATCGTTGTTATAAATGGGTGTTAAGAATACGCCTGGGGAAATCGCATTAACTGTTATATTGTTTTTACCTAATTCAAGAGCCCATAATCTAGTAAATGCCAATAAACCAGCTTTACTTACACTGTAAATCCCTACTTGGGGATTAGCACCATTTGCTGTTCCCGCACAAGAAACAATATTGATTATTTTTCCCGCAATTGGTGTAAAATGCTTCTGTCTCCTCATTTGTTTATATAAGGCCTTTGTAACATTCCATGCACCTTTTAAATTAATCGCCATTATTTTATCATACATAACTTCTTTTTGTTTCAAGGTGGGATATAAACCACCATCAATTCCAGCATTATTAACCAATAAAAAAAGATTGTCAACTTTCTCGAGTACCTTATCAGCCATTTCTTTAACTTGCCCAGAATCTGAGATATCGACTTTTGCTATAAGAACTTCAACATCATAATCTTTAAGAATGATTTCACGAGTTTGTTCTAAACCTTCATCATTAATATCGTTTATGACTATATCTGCTCCTTTACTGGCGAAAGCTTTTGCCATTTCTCTGCCAAATCCACCTCCACCAGCACCAGTTATTAAAGCGACTTTTCCTTTCAAAAATTTTTCTTCTGACATATAATATCATTTTGGATTAGATTTTATTATCCAAATAATCCTTTACTCGCTTTATATGTTCCTAGGAACTTACCGGCAGGGGGCGATTCAAATGCGATTGAAATATCAAGAACGCTTGGTAATCCAGAATCAAAAGCACGCTTTAACGCAGGCTTAATTTCTTCGGGTTTCTCTATTTTTTCTCCGTAACATCCAAAACCCTTAGCTATCTTCGAATAATCGATATTTGGTAAGTCTACATCGCAGTATCTTCTCTTCATGCTATTCTTCTGATAAGTTTTCAGCATACCCCATGCACAATTATTACCTATACAGGTTATAATTGGAAGATTTAATCTTACTGCAGTTTCAAGTTCTTGTACATTAAACATAAACGAACCATCTCCGTTGATACATACAACTGGTTTATTCGGTTTAGCTAATTTTGCCGCAATAGCATAACTAGTTCCTACACCAAGATGTCCCATACCGATAGAACAAAATGTGCTACGTGGATTCCGGTAGTAATTTGAAATTAGACCATATGTAAATATAGCAATATCTCCTCCATCTATAGATAGTAGAGTGTCTGGAGGAATATAATCTAATATTTCAACAATCATACGCTCTGGTTTCATTGGAGTTTTCTCAGATTTCATAATTTTATCAATTGTGTTTTTATCGATTTCACGCGCTGTTTGCAGGTACTCATTCCATTGAGACCACTTACTTATCATTGTTTTAGGGAGATTACTTTCCATATTAATGAGTAATTGGTTTATAACTGCCTTTACATCACCTATAATTGATACTTCAGCGGGTCTGTTTTTTCCAATCTCTTTTGGATCAATGTCTATCTGTATGATTTTCTGTTCTTGGTTCCAAAGTGGTCCTGCTCCATAAATAGTTGTATAATCCCATCTGCATCCTAATGATAATATAACATCTGCTTCGGCCGCTGCTTTACGAAATGTGCTGGATAATGGATAAGATCCCGCATAAGTCTCTTCATCAATCGAAATTGATCCTATCCCCTTAACTGTTGTAAGTGTGGGAATTTTGTAAGTGCGAGACAACTTTTTCAATTCATTTGAAGCCTCAGAAGCGATTGTACCTCCTCCAGCAATGATTATCGGCCTCTCTGCTTCTTTCAAAAGCTGAACCGTACTATCTATGGTTTCTGGATTCCCACTAGGACGAAAAAGCGGTCGATATTTTTCAGGAGGTATTACTTTTTTGAAATCCTTATCAGTTGCGTTTCTAACTAGTGCCGTTTCTCTAAGCTCGAGAAATACAGGACCTGGTTTACCAGATAAGGCGGTTTTTATGCATCTTTGTACCGCAAATGGTATCTCATAAGTATTCTCAACAGAAATCTGTAGTTTTGTAATAGGTTTCATTAATTCCATTTGATTTAACCCTCCTTGCAGAATTCCAGAATCATCAAACATTCTAGCGATTTGAGCGCCTATTACCAATAAAGGAATAGAATCCGATTGCGCAGCAGCAATGGCTGGTACGAGATGAGTCACACCTGGTCCCGCGGTTCCAAGACAAACTCCTAATTTTCCGGTTACTCGCGACCAAGCATCAGCCATATGACCTCCTGCTTGTTCATGTCTAACCATTATGGTATCTATGCCTTCTTCTCGACCAAATCGTTCAACAGCATCATAAATTCTTGTTAATTCGCCCCCTATAATCCCAAACATCTTGGTAATCCCTTCGTTAAGAAGACACCTTACAAGTAAATCTCCGCCATTTTTTATTTGTTTTGCCATAATTATTGTTATTGAAAATGAAAAATAAATCTGTCGAAGATAATTGTTCTTAGATGGAAGAGGTTAATTGAAGGGAAATTATCTAAAACTAAAATTGAATCAATTCAAGATAAAAGCCAAGAGTAGTTTGTGTATCTAAATAATAGAACTTCACTTTATTCCCCAGTTTCCCGGTTTGAATAACGCCAATGTTATGTTCTTCTTTAAAACGAGCAATGTATGAATCTGCATCCTTGACATAAATACCTAAATGATGTAAACCTTCTCGTCCTTCTTTCAAAAATTCAGAATACAAGTGATCGCCTTCAGAATGTACAACTTGAACTATCTCTAGTTGTTTACCTCCCCAATTTTGCTGTATTTTCTTTAGTTTAAAATTAACTTCTTTTCCTTGATAAAAAACCGTTGTTTTCTGGTCAAATATTTTTAATTCTGCTTGAAAATTTAAAAGGGCTCCAAACACATTTTTTGCCTTTTCAATATCTTTTACTACAATTCCTATTTGATCAAATTTATCTAATTTTAAAGATGTCATTATAATCAGTTTTCATTATTTCACACTCTTGGCAAAATCTAATTTTCCAGTTGGATTTTCTAAGCGAAAGTCTCCGTTAAGAATCATAAATTTTAACTGTTGTGCATGTTTTATTGCTCCATGTCTGTCGGACTGTCTTAAAACAATTGGAATTCGTCTCTCTTCAAAAAGAATAGTTTTTAAATCCAGATCAAATGCGCTTGGGCACAATCTCGCGCAATTTCCGCAATTAAAGCAACGCGAACGATCGATTGTAGTTATATTGCCATTTTTAACAACAAAAGCATTAGTGGGGCATTTTCCAATAACATTACAATCTTGACAATCTCTACAGGCCTCTGGATTGAACCTCATTAAAAAATTATCACCCCATACATCACCATACGTAATTTCACCAACTTTTTCCCTCCCTACAAGGCTCAAAATTGTCAATGGAACATCTTTATCTGATTTAATGATATTATCGAAAACTTTTTCGCTTAAAATAGGGATGGGAACAGCAACGCTACAGATGGGTTCTAGACCATAGGATGTCTTGAAAGCTCCCATATATTCTGGTTTCATTCCATGCATAGGTGATATTGTCATCATATTAGGCTTAGCGATATTATTTCTTGTTCCAGGGCCGATTAGATAACCTTTGTTACCATTAACCAAAATTGGAGTACCTACTCCAAGAGTCTCGAAATTAGGGTCATTTTGAAAGGGATTTAGCGCCCCACAACCAGAAAAAGTGATTTCTGATTTATCCGAATTAAAAGGTAAACAAGAAAATATAGTATCAACTTTATATGATTCACAATTAATCATAGCGTTATAATTTTTAATAGCTTGTCTAGTACCCATTAATTTTGCAAACTGCATCTCCTCTAGTGTAATTTGTTTCTCGACGATTTCACCTTCAGCGCTTCTAGCTAAAATTTCCACTGATTTTCCATCCACAATCTCTCTAAACAGCGATCCTCCGCAATAATTATCCAAGGTTTTACTCTGAGCGGTTCCGTAAACGATTAGATCTGCTATACCCAAATATTCATTTGGACAAGGTCCAGGAAAAGCATGAATTCCATTTATAGTTATCTCAGTAAATTTTCTTAAAGTTTTTGGTGGTGAAAGCCTAAAGGAAAAAATACCCATTATCCCGCTCATTAATCCTTTAGTGGCAGTTGTTATAACATCCACATCATCAAATTCTACTTTTTCACCCTCGTTTACCTTATCTATTAGCTCCTGAACTGTGAATATAGTGGCTGTCCCGTTCTCTATTTTCTGATTAATCTCGTCAATAGTCCTTTTTTTTTGCAAAGAAAACTCAACCTCACTGATGGAGTTATACTATTCTAAATATTTAATTATAATAAAGTTTTTTTATTATAATTAGAATTAACACTCTATCATAAAATATTCAAGATTGTTCAATATTCAAAAGGTCTTTGTTATTTGGCGTACTTTGAAGGTAAATTATCTTTTAATACGGAAGATCCTACCACTTTTAGTGAAATTTTATCGACTTACAATGAATTAGGACTAAAAAATATAGTCATAGAATTGGAGGATCCAAAAGAGCTACAGTCCATTTCATTAACTAGACTTTTAAGTAAGTATCGCAACCTAAACTTTTTCTATCGACTCAACATAAGGACTGAAAATATTAATGAGTACAAAACAAAATTAAAAAAATGCAAAAACTTACCTTTCGTTATCTCGATTGAATCTAGTAACAAAGATATTCAGTTAAATGCCGCAAAAGATAATAGGGTAGATTTACTCTCTTTTTCTACAATACCCATACTTAGATCGCTTACTACTGGAGTTCTTAGCTTAACTAGACAATTCAACACCTTTTTAGAGTTTTCCTTAGCCCCTATAATGATCGAAAGTAAGTATATCCAGTCTAAAAATTTTAGATTAATATATAAATCAATACAACTATCTCTTAAGTCAAAAACAAGTTTTATTATCACGGGTAATTTCAGGCAAAAGTACGATTGTCGACACCCCAAAACATTATTGAGTGTTTCACACACTTTATTAGATCTTCCATACGATATTGCTAAGAAATGTTTTAGTAAAAATATTGAATTATTATTATACAAAAGATCCAATCCAAGCGAAAATCAATTAATTAATTCAGATTATCGCATATTTTATAGAAGAGAACAGATAAATGAAAAAAAATAAACAAAGATATATTCTATTTACTTTAATAACCGGAAAAACTGAAATAATTGAGTTAGAAGAAATTCAGAAAACCCTGTGGCAATCAATATGGAGGTTTTTCGGAATAAAAATCGCAAATCGGATAGGTCTCTGGATAATTGAATACGATAAAATAAAAAAAAGAGGCATAATAAGATTCTTTGATGGGTCCCAAATTCATATAATGATTACAGCATTGACCATGATAAAAACCATCAATAATAAAAAAGTCATAATAAATCCAATAAAAACGAGCGGAACAATTAAAGCGATAAAAAAATTACTGCGTGAATGATACTAGATGGAAGATCAAGAATTTACAAAGGGTTATATAACATCTGTTAAAGATCAGCTTAAAATTCCGATCCCTGTTAATTCTAAATTAAAGTCAGAAAAATATCTTCTAATAATACATAGTTTCACTAAAACATACTTAAAAATCTCAATTTATCCAATCAAACAACAAAAAATATTGAAGTTAAAGCTCACTGTTAATGCTCTTTCAAAAGATTACGGTAAACAGATTCTAAGATTTTTAAGATCATTTGAAATCATTCATAGCACAGGTATTGTTAACAAGAATGGTAAATATTTCATTGAATGTTATATCAATATGGATCTCCAAGAATTAAAAAGAATTAAATTTGAAGAATTAAGTACTTCTGGTAGAGACATTAAAAATTTAATCGAAACTGTGGATATTGAAGAAATCACCTTAAAATAAGACTCCCAAATGTCATGAAAGCTTGGAAAATCGAATTAAATACTAATGATGCATTTAAAAAAGAACTAACTTTATACGATGTTAGGAGCATTTTCGACGGATACCTCAGAATTAAAAGGAGTTACTTCAATTCTTTAGTAAAAGCGCTAAAAATTTCTAAAAACTATAAATCTATTAGTGCGATTAATAAGGTTTATTCTCCAAGTAATGAAGATTTATCTGAAAATCCTTGGATGCTAATAGTTGTAAAAGATACAGAGAAAAATTTTCCGATATGGTTTTTAATAAAAAGAGAAAAAGATTTGACGGGATTGTTAATATGTGTAGGTCCAAAGATTTTCGCTGATTACAGTTTTAATAACGCCAATAATAAGCGCGAAATCATAAGAATGATGAATTATATTGTTGCTTACATCAATAAATTTTCATGTGTTGTTTTTTTACCTAATTTCATTGGAAAAAAGGAGTAAATATTAAAAATAACATTGACTCTTGACTTGCAAGGGTTGATTATTGATTGAGTTTCTTTTATTCTTCATTAATTTAGCGTGTTTAATATCATAATTTTAAAATATTAAAGTTAATTATCAATTTTAATAAATTCACATTTCATTTATTAGTGGAAAAGCGATTTTGAGAAGATTTAGAATTGTTCTGATAATAATATTATTTATTATATGTTTCCTTGTAGTCCAAAAAAGCTTTATTGCGGAAGTACGGGCAGATATCGATATTATCGATCCAAGTTTTTCTGAGGTTCCAAAAATTGATGGACACATTAACAGATCTGCTAACGAATGGGCAGGTGCGATAAAGCGCTCTGAAGTTTTATATCCCAATGGCTCTCAAAATGGTTTAGACATTGAATTATGGGTGTTGCAAAACCAAACTAACTTATATTTTTTAGTACAATTTGAATTAGAGGAACATTCTAATGTAGAATTTTTAGGATTATTGTTCTCTGATGAGGAAGATATAACAGAGATTGATGAAGACGACTATACTGATTTAAAGCTTGTACAGTTAAACTTATCTCAGACAGTTAATGAAACTTATTTAGACTTGCACCTTAATGGTTCAATATACTCGGAAGATTCGTCTGTAGAAGGATATGGAGCGGCATCTGTTGAAAATAAAAGGAGTATCTATGAATTTCAAATCCCTGTTGATAATTACGATGCATTAAATAATTTCGAAGATGTATTTTTAGAAAAGGGTAAACCTTACAGTTTCAAGATAGTATTTGGAGAGTACAAATTAGGCGGCTATAAAGGCGATATAGAACTTTATAATAATTTCTTAGTTAATGTGAAGTTTCCTCCGCAAGTAGAGCCGGAAATTGACTGGGATCTTGTACTCTTTGTTTTAACGATTGTTATTTTTAGTTCATTAGCGTTGTTTTATGCTATCTTTGCATTTAAAGTAATTCGAATGAAAAACTTCAATAAGAGGTAAACAATGCCGAAAATCTTAAAAAAAAGTAATAAAACATCTAAAAAAGCAATAAAAGATTCAAGTAGAATTGTAAATGTAAAGAAGACTGTAAATATCTCGCTGATTATTACCGGTATTCTTCTCTTTATCTCTCTTTTGCTGAATGGAGAAATTATTAACATTATATTGGACCAATTTACAATAGAACAACCTTTAATTGATCAACCTTTAATTTTAGATATTATTGATGTATCAGTTAAAGTCTCGGTGCTCTTATTATTTTTTCTACTCTTAATCGTTAGTTATAGTAACTACCGAGAATTAAAGGGAAAACCAATTGGTTGGTTAGAATTAGTAATAATTTCTTTTCTAACGCTGATCCAAAGCTTTAGAAATGCGTGGGTTTTTGTATTTAGCTTAGTAGGCGTAGTTGTATTGATAATTTACCTATATCTAATACAAGAATAAGATTTATTAAAATTCGTTGTTTTTATTATTTATACAACCTTTGAGAGTCCGGTTGGAATTTTAAGAACAATTTCGTCAACGCTTACCAAGCGAATCCAGTTTTTATAATTATCTGGTACATTTTCAATAAAACTTTGCTTTAAATTCTTTGCTAAATTTCCGCTAGTAAGTCCATTCCTTGAAGGAATTATTTTTACCGAACAAATTGTTTGTTTCTGAATTGCCATTTTAGGACCGCTTAATATCTGTGGATAAAATTGGCTTTCTCCACCCATAACCTCATCCTTTAATTCAATAAACTTTATGCCGATATACAATTCCATTTTAATGTTTTTTAAAATTTTCTTTTTTCCGGTGATTATAAAAGAACCTTTTGGTAAATACTCTCCAGATGGAGGCGTTTTCGAGATTTGGGTAGGAGCCACATAAAATACATCCAAAGTGCTCCAGGATTCTTTCCATGCTTTAGAATAGCTTGCGACAAATATTGCGGCTTCTTCGATTGTGTTTTGAGGAATATTTTCGTTGCTTTCATTTTTCACAACAACCAGAGGAGAACCTGGGATTATTGTATGGAAAACTAAATCCTTATCTTCAAGATGTTTTTTGAAGATAGATTCGTTGCTTGATGCGTCTCGTCCCCCAATGATTAAAAAGTTATCTGATGACACAAACCATCTGTATTTTTCATACCATCTTTTTGATGGTTTTTTTAAAAACGAGTTAGCAGATGTTTCTGTTAAATCTTTTTTATTTTCTAAAGATTTAATCTTCTTTTGGGTGGTTTCTACAGCTTTATAAGTCCCTTCAAGCTTCTTTTTCGCTTTTTTACCTCTTTCAAAAATGATATTTGCATTTTCTCCGACTGATTTATTCAAATCTAATTCGACTTCATTCGTAGCTAATTCTACGATTAACTTTTTATTAGATGGTATAATTTTTTTAAAAATCTCCGCTCCTTCAATCGACTTTTCTTTAGCATTTATTAAAGTCGAATTTATTGATTCCCAATTATAACCCTTCTTCTTGGCGTCAGAAATCACATCGTAAAGTTTTTGAATAGAATTAAAATTTGAGTAAATCAATTCACCAATAGCATAGTTGAGCTCTATCTTTGCTTTTAGCGATTGAATATATTCCAATTGGTTTTTTAGTATTTTCTTTTGCGATTTTATCTTTTCGTCTAGTTGTTTATTCTGAGGAATGTTAATAGATTTGTAATCTATTTTGGAAAAGTATTCGTCCACAGCTTCATTAAATGTAGAAAAGTATTTTTTTTCTAATTCAGAATATTTCAATAAATCAAACGGTAATACTGAAATCATATTCGAGTCGCTATCAAGCACAATATTCGCTTTTAAATTTTGAAATAATAATTGATTTCTAAATTTCTTGAATTCTTGATAAAGTATTCCAATTTGTTCACCATCTAGTTCGCTTGCTAGTAAATTTCTATCAATATTAGCCCTAAGACAAATCTCTTCACTGTAAAGGCCAGAAATATTAACATTTCGGGCAATGGTTCTCACAATATCAGTATCTGACGACTCTATGATTTTATAGAACATTTCTCTATTTAATTGAAGAAAATCTTGACCATGAGATTTAGGAAACTCGTATAGTTTGTTTGGTAAAATATTTCTTTCTCTAAACTTTTTATAGGATTTAGCCACCTTAACTGTATCGTCGCTGTCAGAAAGTATAAAATTTCCTTTATTAAATAATTCAATAATTAATTTCCATGGTGTTTCTTCATAAAAGTCTAATTCGATAATAACAATTCTATCAAAATTGTGTTGATAAATTTTTTTGATCTTTTTATTTTTTAAAAACTTTCTAAATGAGATAATGAATTGATTTGGGTATTTTGGAATAGGATATTGGTAGGAGGTTAAATTAATGCGAGCGTCCTTTTTTACAACTAAATTTATTTTTCCTTTATCTGAATTTAACTTTAAAATGAATAAATCCACAACCATGTAGACATTATTTATTATACTATTTCGCAGAATCTCATCTAATTCCCTAATTATGATAAAAACATCAATATTTGAGAATTCTTGCTTAAACATACTCAATTGAATTAATGAATAATGATGTAAATTCTTTATTATTAGCTAATAACAGAAATTTATAGAGGTTGATATAAGGAGCAAAAATCTTAAATGTATACTTGTGAATATCTTAAATTTAAATCATTTGAAATTCAGAAAAATAACTTAAAAAATTGAATTTTTATAGTAATGCAAATTATATAATCTACCATGGGAAAAGCTGACAAAAGGTTAAAAAAAGTCGACGTAAGAAAAAAGCGACGGAAACTAATTAAAGAGGGTAAAATAAAAAGCCCTAAAAAGGAGGAAATTACTACTAAAGTCGACGACGAGTTAAACCTTCGTTTAAAAAAGGAGACTCGGTTGTATTGGGTAAGAACTTTGTCCGGTGGGCTAGCTGCGTTAATCGGAAGATTGATTGGCTTGGTTGGGTGGTTTCTACTTATTTGGATGTTATGCTTTTGGTTTTTGTTTCCATTTTTCACTAGCTTCGTAATTTTCAGATATAAATACGATAAAGAATCTTGGAATTGGAAAAATATTATTATGCCTGGAATTGGCATCTATTTCTTTATTTTCCTCATAATTGGTACTATTATCCACACATTTTTACTATTTATATAGAATTATAACACAATTCTTTGCTTTATTTTCTTTTCAGGTTTTTCTCGCGAAGCAAATCTTATATCATCTAATTTATAGATACGATCGCAATATGAACATTGAATTTTTAAAGGTTTTTCTTCTAATACAGCGAATTCCGTATCTATAGGTTCTTTATTAGAATTAGAAATACATGTTTTATTAACACACACTGTTAATTTTCTGATGATTTTGGGGATATTTACTTTTTTTTTTTCAATTACTCTATAATTTTCTATCAATGAAATCGTCGCATCAGGAGATAATATAGAAATTTGTTGCATTTGTATCTCATCAAGAAAAACATTCTCAATTTTAATTATATCTTTTTTACCATATTTTTTAGAGTTAACATTAACTCCAATGGTTATTAAATTAGGAGTTTCGTCTAAGCCAGTTAAATTCAATATCGTCAATGCGTAACCAGCAGCTATGTGATCAATGACAGTACCTTTACTAATTTTATCAATCTTTAGCTTTTCTTCTTCCATAATATTCAATTTCGTTTATCTTTAATTTAAAAATAATGTCCTGTGAAATATAAAATATGACTAGTTTCTCTATAAATCAAGTGGAAATTAAACCAGCTAAAAATAGAAAAAAGATATAAGAAATAGTATAGACGATACTACAAACGGGAATGTTAAATTATCATCAACATCAATATTTGAATAATCTAATATTCCTATAGTTATCGCTCCAATAAGAGGGTACAATACAAATGTGTACACATTTAAAGCAAAATCAATATTAATTATCGCTAGAAAAATTATGCCTGATATAAATGCAACAGCCATTCCTGAGAACAAACCTTCGTAGGTCTTGGGCGTGTTGCGAATGTTTTTTGATCCGAACATTCTCCCTAATAAGTTAGCTGTCATATCACCAAAAATAGTCATGATCATAGAACAACATATTATTATTGGTCCAATTGGTTGAAATATTCCATACATTATGATTATTGAAAAACATCCAATGCTCATTGATATTTGTGGCCCAAACCGTAGATGCATTTCTTTTTTCCTTAGAATTTGGTTGACAGGCTTTAAAGGATACAAATCGGGAAAAAGAATTCTCACAATATCTGCAGTTAATAACCCTATAAGTGAAATACCCACAAGAAATACAACTAGATATTGAGTAAAAACCATTTTGTCGGACTCAATATTGTATACGGAAAAAAACAAATTAGAAACAAGATCTGGTAAAAAGTGAAAAATATATACAAATATGTTTTGTACGAGAAAGCCTAAAATAAAATAAAATAATGTAATTCCTACAACAACCAAATGGCTTAATTTTCGATAAATATCAAATTTTAAAGGTAAAATATCAGGCTTTTGTGGAATGAGTTCTAAATCTGGTTTTGCTTTTTTTTTTGTTTTATTCTTTTCAAGTATCATTAAAATGGAAAAAATAGGGAAAAAAGTAATAAAAAAACCAATTGTGAATACATCAAATGGAAAAACAATAAAGTCGATGCTGATTCGCAATAACGAGCTTATTATAACATTTAGAGTTAGAGCAATAATTAGAATTATTGAATTGAACAAGTTGTTAACAAAAGTGTTAATTTCATTTTCTCGCTTCGAAATTAAGGTGATATAAAGAAGAATTAACGCATAAAAATAAAAAATAATTATTAATATCAAAGAAAATGTATTCAATTAACTTCTTACTCTTCAAATTAAGTAATTCAAAAAAATATTTTGAATAATAAATTTGTTACGAAGAAGAAAAATTATGCTAAAAGACTCTCGTCTATTGTTGGCATATCTTCGCTTGTTAACGATTTCCTTATTTCATCAGATGGTAACTCATAGTTGATTAAATTTCCCGATAAGTATTCCTTATAAGCTGAAATGTCAAAAAATCCGTGGCCACTAAAGTTGAACACAATAATTTTACTCTCGTTGTCTTCTTTTGCCTTTAACGCTTGATAAATTGCCTCTTTAACAGCGTGACATGTCTCGGGTGCCGGTAAGATACCTTCAGATTTGGTAAACAGAAGTCCTGCTTTAATTACCTCTAGTTGGTCGTGCATAACTGCTTTAATAATTTTTGAATTGTAAAGATTTGATATTATTGGGGCCATTCCATGATAACGTAAACCTCCTGCATGAATCGGACTTGGAATGAAGTTGTGCCCTAAAGTATGCATTTTTAAAATAGGTGCCATCTTAGCGCTATCCCCATAGTCCCACCTATATTCCCCTTTACAAACGCTCGGACATGCTTTAGGTTCTACTCCAATAATCTCTATATCCTCATGAAGACCTTCAATTTTTTCTTTTGCATATGGTATTGAGAGCCCGCCAAAATTTGAACCACCACCCATGCAACCAATTACGACATCTGGTTTATCGATCCCAATTTTCTGAAACTGCTTCTTTGTCTCTTGCCCTATCACAGTTTGATGTAAACACACGAAGTTAACAACACTTCCTAGGGAGTATCTCGCAGATGGACTCCTAAGACTATACTCAACTGCTTCAGATATGGCAATACCTAAACTACCAGGGTGATCTGGGTTATTTATCGAATAAGATTTACCAGAATCCGTTATATTTGAAGGACTTGGGTGAATTGTCGAACCGTATGATTGCATCAAAACTTTTCTTCCAGGTTTTTGAAGATAACTTATTCTAACCATAAAAACAGTACAACCTAAATCATATAAATTACAACCATATGAAAGAGCTGAACCCCATTGTCCCGCCCCAGTTTCCGTTACTAATTCTTTAATTCCATCCTTTTTTGCGTAATACGCCTGGGCAATTGCTGTATTGGGTTTATGAGACCCAGTAGGAGAAACTGATTCGTTTTTAAAAAAAATTTGAATTTTATCTCCTGAAATTCCTAATTCTTTTTCTAATCTATATGCGCGGTGAAGTGGAGTTGGTCGATAAGTAGTTGCATATATTTCCCTTACTGGTTCTGGGATTGGGATCTCTGGATCCTCGGCATTTTCTTGTAGCACACATTCTGTCGGAAAAATTTGGGTGGCCATCTCAAGAGGAACAGGTTGACCGTTCATTGGATTAATCAATGGCGTCATTTTAGTAGGCAAAAGGGGTAATATATTTATCCAAGATTTAGGAACTTCGTTTGCATCTAAAATAACTCTTGCATTATTCATTTTCATAACCTTTTCAATATTTTATTTATAGTTTTGTCTCATTCTAATAACGGACTTCGTTATTCGAAAGCAAAAATAGAATAAGGATTAACACCAATATTTTAAAATAGGAGGTTAATCAAGAAGAAAGTAAGAAAATCCAATGCGAAGTGCTCTAATTAGCACCAACGCCAATGCCAAAAAAATTGAAAGTTTTTCGAATTTAGCATTTTTATAATAGTACTAGATAATATAGATAATTAGTTTCCAAAACAAAACATGGTTTAAAAGTTTATCTAATTTTTATAAAGAGATTATCGACCTTCAAATATTTTCGCGATATTTTTTGCCGCAATCTGCATAACTTTTACCGTCTTCATCATAGAATTAATTAATGTTCCTGCGCAAACAATTACTAATCTTCCCGCGTTAGTGACGATGATATAACCATCTTCAGCGCGAACTATAATTTCATTTAGGTCTTCTTGAAAAAGGGTTTGTATGGTAGACCTACCTGTCATCAACAACGCAGAGGCAAGACCACAGAATTGATCCCCATCTACATGATATTGGGGCAATGCTGAAAACGCAATTTGGTAGCCCTCGTAAGAAACAAGAGCAATTGCCTCAATTTCCGTGTTAGAGGTAATAAATGTAACTTGGGGGCTAATTTTTTCTATATCATCGTTAGTAATTCCCAAATCCGAGCCAAATTGCAGTTTTGGGCCACCTCCTCTCTGATCCAAGTCTTCATTATAATATTATGATAAATCAAATTAATGAGTTGTTTAGAAATACATAACCTTTAAATAATTTATATTTTGTCTATGTGTGATTTATTGAAAATTTAAATAATCCTATCCTATAATTAATGTAGTATTTGAATTTTCAAATTGAATTAAAGAATAATCTTTCCGAAGCAAGTTATGATAACAACGCGAGAGTCTATCAGTTATCAATTTACCCTGATGTTTGGCTATTCCTCTCCTAAAGACATGTTAGTTGGAGACTTGATTGGACCAAGCAAATTATCTAGTCACAAGCTTAAAGAGATATCTCAATCAATTATAAAATTTACGAGAATGTTTAACGCATTGCTAACAGATTTCGCGGGATCTGAACTCCATTCGATTGAATTTGAACTATACAACATTAACAAAGGAAAATCTTCCACTAAAATATATCCTCGGTCTATGGTATTAATGCCTGGTAAATATAAGGATTGCGAAGCGTTGATGTTAGCATTGAAACCTGATACAGGTTATTTAGATGTTCATAAGTCTAGATCTAGTATCAATGACATATGTAGACTGTTTTTCGAAATAGAATTGTTTACGGATAGACCTGATTTGAACGATTTAGAAAAGGAAAAAGTTCTTACTAATTTTACCCAAAGATTTAGTAAAAAATTATATGGCAACTTGTTAGAAGATAAATGGAATAAAAAATTAGTAGGAGTAAGTTCTTCTTTACCAACGGAGAAAGGCATGATTCAAGAATACTCAATTGTTGAATTTGATGTAGACATTAAATTGAATAAGAAACCAATTGAAATTGATTTTTTAAAACCACAAATCCAGAAAATAGATCTTCCGATTGAAAAAGATATTGAATTAGAGCATTTGAAATATGCCATATCAGATCCTAGTGCGTTATTTATTGTAGAAAATTCCTTGAAATTGGGGATTAATTTATTAGATATGACTAACACTGGAACAATTGACGATACTCAAAAATCGATAACATCGTATTTCATAGAAATTATAGAAGAAGAACTCAAAAAAGAATCTGAAATAAAAACCTCATCCTGGTTGGAAACTTTTATATCTAAAAAATTGGAAGAAATAAAACAATTAGTTTCTATTTTCGCTCAATTATTGGAGAAATTTCTTCTATCTGGGGAATCAGGATCTTTAGATCATGTTTTAGAAAAATTAGAGGCCTTTTTTCAGTCAAACTATACAAATAACAATCAATTCTTTAGTCGAATTCTTCAAATAGCAATATTTTCAATCCGACGCTTAATTCTTAATAGAGATAATATTCGAGCTAGCGATCTAAAATCCTCAGTTAATTATCTTAATGTAATTACAAATGTGTGTTTTAATATTATATTAACCTCCTTACCAAAATACCTTTTAAGGCGAAAATTGCTTATTTTTCTAAGAGAATTTATAGAAAAGCTTAATGATATTGCCGAAAAAGAGCAAGAACCCGCAAGAAATCTAGCGTTGCAATATTTTACGAAATTAAGAGAATTCATGCATAATAAAGTAGAAGTATATCAAATAAATAATAAATCCAGATACACTGATAATTATTCAGTAGTAAAATTGTTTAAGAAAATAATAAGAGAAAATTTAGATGAGTTCTTTAGCAAGATTTCTCTAAATATAACTGAGATCATTGCCTTTGCTGAAATAAACATGACAGAATCTACTGAGATTATTACTGAACATCTAAATAAATTCAAAACCTTTTCAGGAGAAATCCGATATTTGACAAGCTATCTCCTTAGATACTCTACAATTAATAGATTTTTAAAGGAGATCGAAAAAGAAAATGTCATAGATCCAGTAACCTTTGCATCTATATTTCACCGTTATTTAGAGAAGCGAATAGGAGGAATTAATTTAGAATGGAAAGCTTACATTCTTGAATGGGTTAATGACTATGCCAAAATATTTTTCAAGAATAAAGATTTTAATGTGTGGCATTTGAACGAGATTTATAAAGATTTTATAATGTATTTCAAAAAAAGACAAAATTCAGAGCTAGATCCAGGTTCTTTTGTTAAATTCTTGGATAGTTATATAACCAAAATCGACAACATAGAAGAAAAAAAAGCATTACTTGATTTTTTTCAACAATACGAACTTTTTCTTGGAATTGAAACAGAATTCCCTAATTATGTTAAGGAACTCGTTCAAAAAGAGTATAATGAGACCACTTTTAGCGAAGAACAAATACAACCTATTGAATATTTGCAAATTCTAGGCGAAGATTCTTTTCTGGAATTTTTGGAAGATAGAGAGATGAAATATTTTTCTGAATTAATACCCCGCCCAAAATCTTTAGTGTTTCGTCATAATCTTGATGAAGAAGAGAAAAAGAAATTTCATGGAACTTTATTCCATGTATTTAATTTTAGTTATAATAATGGTTCCGTCAATCTTGAAATTTCTAATAATTTCAATAAAACCTATCGTACTTGGTTGACTAAATAATAAGGTCAGAATCATGGTTGAACAAAAAACTATAACAGGAATAAAAAGAAAAGCTACTGCTGTAGAAGGTACTGTAAGATTTTTTCAAACAGTCGATTTACTAATTGAGCGTTTTAAAAGGGAAGCGGATAGGAATAAAATTTTTGAATTGGTAAATGATGATTCCACGTTAAAGCATTACTTACTGGCTACATCAGCGGTTTATTTATATCATTACTTAGGAATCAGAGTTAAGGCTTCAGAAGATCAAAAGTATGATACACTAGAACTCGCTAAAACACTAGAAATGGAAGAAAAGTCAATGCTAATGGAAGAAATAAACTTCCTATTAGGCAATTCTTTTGAATTCGAAATAGATACACTGTATAAAATTATTGACTTCGAAAGTATTTTCATTTCTTATTTAATACAACTTAATGAATCTCGGGATAATGTGGAAAGTTTATCAAAAATAGAAAACAAAATCGAGAGTGAAATATTAGAGATTATCTTAAAGAACCATCCCTTTTACTTTTACGATTTTTTTGGCGAATTAATTGGAATCACTGACAAAATTAAAACCGATATTTTAGAAGAAAGTTCTCAATTAAAAGACTTATCCATCGAATTAGAAAAGAAATTGGAACGAGAGGAAAAAGAAGATAAATTTATTGAATTGTCTACGTTAAACCGATTAGTAGATTATATTCAAAAAAGCTTTGAGTTTAAGTCCTACAAAGAGCTTCAGACGAGTGCAATGCCCGTTAGAATGATTAAGAAAAAGATCATTGACTTTGAAACCAATCGCTTTCCAATCTCTTTATTTGGTTTAAATGCATTTCAAAAAGCCAATCACTTTAAAAAGGAAATTGTTTCAAAAATAGAAAAAGCTCTTAAAGAAAAGATTGATTATGATGAATTCGAAAGTTCAATTTTGGAATTTTTAAGAATTGAGTTAATCTCTCAACTAAAGGAAGCTCCAAACGACTTCATCTATTTCTTAGAAAAGCTAAGCGAAACTAGCTTTTCGGATACTATTTACACACTTAACAAATTTGGAGTTTATAATATTTTGGATATGTTAAACATTGACGACAACATCTCTGAAGAAGTTAATAGAAACATGATACGCTATAACATCAACAAGTATGATCTAATGTTGTTAAACGATCCAAAAAAGAACTATATCTCAAGATTAAAACTTTTCATAGATTCTTTAGAATTTAAGGTTAAAGAAGATTTTTTAAAAGAAATCGAAAATTTAGAAGAATACGATCTATTAGAATACATTTCTAACAATTTAGATAAATTTGAAGAATTTTGGTTAAACTACGAGGAACGCTCAAATATTTCTTCTCTAAAATTAAAAGAATTTATCCAGAAAAAAAAAATTGTTGATAAAATCTTTCTTGAAAAACTTAACCTTAGAGATTATTCTCAAATCTTATTAGTTTTGAATTTTCGAGAAATATTATCAAATTTGGTTAAAGAAATCTTCTACAGCATTCTTTCGAAGATTATAAGACAATTAGGAAGAATTATTGAATTATACAATAAAGTCATCAACGAAAAAACTTTATTTCTTTTAACTTTCAAAAAAATGGAGGGTTTAACAGAAACCGAGGATTGGGTACATGTAAAATTAGAGGAATTGCTAATCAAGCGCATTATAAACCGACAAAAAGAAATATCCATCGTTTTTGACGCTGCAGATAACGCCTTTTTGGTAAATGGGTTTATTTTAGCGAGACTGAAAGACGCTAGCTTAATGAAGAGTATTGAAGAAGTTCAATCAACACCAAGTCCAATATTTGATTCCGTGAAGCCCTTAATCTTAAACAATGAAATTATATCACCAATCTCGTATTGTTTAGCGTACGATCTTATAAAAAGGCTCGAGATTTACGATGAAAATCGTAAAGAGAAAGTAAAAGAAATCATTAAGGAGAAAGAATTAAAGCAAGAAATTAAAAAAGAAGAACTTAGAGAAAAACAAAAATCAAATACATTTAATTGGATTGAAAGGCGAATAACTTCCGCTCTAATGAGGATTACGAGTTCTGGTATTAATCCTAATCAACTATATTGGAATGATAAGGATCTAAGAATAGTTACTGAGAATATTAAACTTCACAGCGAAATCAGCGATGATGTTATTTCTCATTTTATTGAATTCTTTAATTTTGCCATAACTAAAATCTCCTCGTTTACACCTGAAATGAATTTACCAAATGAGGAAAAAAGTGCCAATTTAATTATTGAAATCGTAAACAATGTATTAGAATCTAAAGTTGGAAAAGTAAGTGCTAATTCCAAGCTTGAAAATATTCTTGATGGAGACCGTTTTGAGATTTCTAAACGAATTGGTGCTAAAATAGGCAAACTTCTCGATAAGGCGCTTTATTTCAAGTTTAAAAAAAGGAGGAAATAGTTAATCAAACTTTAAATTTTAGTGAATATTATCCTCTTCAAAAGCTAATTGTTGTTAAATCACTTTTACTTATCATATATTTTTAATTATGGTTGAAATTTTAAGAAAAATTATAAGAAAAACGAAATCTTCCATCCCAGACTTATTAAAAGGGATTTTTGTTTTTTCTTTAGCATTTTCTGGATTCGGTTTTGCAATCATCTTCAGATTTCTGAATTTTGATGGAACACAAATCGTTACATTCTCTCTTTTAATAGAGGCTGCAGCTCTATTGGTATGCTACTTCTTCCTTAAGATGTATTTAACCAGAGATGAAGGATCGATTGAAGAAATCTCTTCTTCAAAAAAAGGGCTTTAAATTCTTAATTTAAAAAATCTTGCCAAGAACATCTTTCCTTAATTCTTATACTTAGAAAATCTTGAATATCTTCTTTAAGAATTTCAGGATCGTATTCCCATCCCTTATTTTTATTAAAAGATATACATTTAGCTTTGTCAATTTTAAAAATCTTCTTTAAAAGTAATCCATACATAGAAACTTGCGGTAATGAATTGAGAAATTTCCCTTCCGGTTTGTAATCCACTATTTTTATGGAATTGTTGGTTATTTGAATTAAATCGATATGACCCGTGAGGAACTTATTTTCATATCTTTTCCATATTGGAGTTTCTATCGCGATAGAGTCCTTATCGTTAATCAAAATGTTTCTTAACACAGGATCGTGCCCTGGAGTCTTATTTAAATCTTTTCTATAATTGTTGTAAACGGATCTAACATAGGTTGGTAATTTTGAATCAGTTGACAATAGTTTTATTTTTCCCTCTCTAATTAGTTTTTTACTAAAACTCCTTATTAAATCTGAACGAATTCCCTTTATTTTAAAATTCGATACCCGAAAATTTTCTCTAGAATTAAAAATATCGTTTGGTATTTTTCCTTCACTGATTTTATTGAAATAACCTTCTAATTTACTGAATAATTGCCGGTTTGCAAAAAGAGTGCCAAATTTAGAATTAAAATGCCCGATATTCCAGCGAAAAGAATAGCGGATGTTTTGATGATAAAAATCTCGGGATTTTAGAGAGATCATTGTTTTTAAATTGATTTAAGAGAATAAATATGAGTAAAGTACTCGCTAGATTAAATTAAAGACATACACTTATAAAAGCTTTTTATTAGCTTTTTATTAAAGAAATACATTAAAGAAAAACGACGGATTGTGTTTTTAAAATGCCACTTTTTCTAACTAATTTAATTCCTCTCCTGAGTTTTAGGTCTGTGTTAATAAATTACCTCCTAGGTCGATCTTATATCAATCATCAATGTAAAAACTTAAAATACAAAAGCTTTAATGGATAATAAGTAGAATGGGCCTGGCAGGACTCGAACCTGCGACCTACGGATTAGAAGTCCGTCGCCATATCCAGGCTTGGCTACAGACCCCGAATAGCGTATAATATATTGAGGCAAAGTAAGAAATTCAAATTAAACTATAAATTTTTTGATTAGATATAAAATCTTAATTGATATGATAAATAGTTTAAAACGAAACTTCCACCCAAATATTAGTTAAATATGATTAAATAATATCTTGGCGGTTGACCAATACATCGATAACAATAATTTCCGCCTTTGGAGAAAATGATTTTACCTTTTTTTTCTCTAATACTCGCTTGATCTCCCACTTCAAATGTATTAATTCGTTTTTCAATTTGGCAAGTGTTTTTTCTATCGGTGATGGTTTTTCAGAGATATCATAAAAGTGAATAATTCCTCCATAAGGTTTTAATAAATGAGTTGCAACATCTAAAAATTGATACGCTTTTTCTGGTAAATTCATAATTATTCTATCTACTTTATGTTTTAGCATTTTACCAGTTTGAGATATTGGTAATAAAAGTCTATTAACATCGATATTATATGGAAGGATCTCCCCTATTAATTGGTTTTGACTTATATTCATTTCTAAATAATCAATCGCATCAGGATTAATATCAAAAGAATACACTTTTACATCGTGTCGTTTAGCAATTTGAATTGAGAATGGACCAACCCCAGCAAACATATCTACGATAAGTTCTCCATTTCTGATCCCACTATTTGCTACTCTTCTCCTTTCATACAACAATCGTGGGGAAAAATAAGTAGATTTAACGTTTAAATTAAACACACAATTGTTCTCTTTATGGATTGTCTTTGGATCATCTTTCCCCGATAAAAGACTTAACTCCCTTAATCTAAAATCACCCTTAATTTCGCTTTTCTTTTCGTAAACGGTCCTTACATTTTTATTAAATCTCGTTAAAGATTGACCAATGGAACTTTTTAGATGGGTTGTCTCCGGATCACTCAGATCTAAATTCTGATCGAATTCAATTATTAATATAGTTCCAATTACATCGTATGATTTTGGAATAAATTTGTTGTATTTTTGAGCTAAAGTGTCTTTTAAATAACCTTCAAAAGATTTAGGTCGATAGTTCTTATTTCTTTTAGCGGTCTTTCTCTCTAAAGAAATACTGATCTTGTTTTCTAAAATACTTTTGAGTGAAGGTAAGAATTCATCGTTTATTAAAGGAAAAAATGTGTGATTTACATCATGGATAACTTCGAATCTGTTATCAATGAACCGTTGACCTTGAGAAGACTTCTTTAATAGATCTATAAACTTTTGGGTTTCTTTTTTCTCTATTTTTATGAATAACTTTTTACAACTCATTGTTTAGGTTTATGATGATGCTAATCTAAATGTAATTGTGAACTTTTTTTTAGGATCTCTTAATTTTTCCACTAATTCTCTCTCTAAATCGACAGAAGAAATTGAACAGTTTATTAATATTGTTCTATCGCACAAGTAACTACTTGTTCGAAACACTATATCGTTTTTATCCATTAGCATTAATTTTGGGTGCCCATAGCCATAGAAAAAAACTTCAGAATCTTCCATTTTAATGCAAGCTGATATTTTTTCTGAGTTTTGTATAGACTTCTTCAATTTAGGATTTAAGTCAAAGCACGCTTTTGAGGCTTTAACACCTAAAACACAATTCCCTTTTAATGTCAAATTCTCTGACTTTGTAATTTCTATTGTTGATTTATGAGTACAAAGGATGTTTTTGTGTCCAAACGCGCTAATTTCATCTAAAATTGTTGAGTCATTCATCTTTATTAAAAAAACAAATAACGCTGCTAATTGAATCAGTTTTTTGAACTTTGGCATTCGAAATTGTTTTAACACTATTATAAAGAGCTATTAAAGCACCTTGAGCTTTAAATATCTCTTTTTCTCCGTATTGATTTATGAAAAATTTCGGTATAAGAATGGAGATTTTATTAAATGCATTTACCTGAGTTAGTAAAAATCTTTGCGCATTTTTAATTGAGTTTTCAATAAGATAATTATACGAAAAAAACGAATGTGGGACTTCATACTGACTAAACGGATAGCTGTGAGCTAACCCTTCTGGAATAATTCCAAAAATTAACGAGAAAAAAACAATAGCAATTTTTTCTGATATCAACGAATTGGAGTATAATTCTTTTTGCCATGATTTAATTGTTTTTGATTGAACTCCTTTCACATCTAATTCGGGTAAAATCAACAAATATTTTGAGTTATCAGGGAACTTAAAACGGGCTCTTACTCTTTTAATTGTTCTGCGAATGATTGGTCGATAAACGCTTTCAAGTGAAGAAAATAACCTTCCGTGAACTTTATGGATTTTTTCAAATTTTTCAATGAAGTTTTTATGTTTGTAAACTTGATATAGTGCATCAACTAGATTTGGATGATTTCTAACCCGTAATTCCACGAGTTCCCATAAATTACCTTCCCTAATTGCTTGTCTAATAGTCTTTAATTCCGTTAAACACACATATAGATTATGTCGCGTTAATAAGTTTATTTGATCATTGATAGATTGACTTCTTACCTCACTTGGAGTGTAATTAATACAAACTGGACAAGAGCAGGGAAATTCATGTAACTCTTTAATCAATTTTGTACCAGTGGATGTGTCAAAATATCTTCCCTCTTTTGCGTAAAGTATATAGGAAGCTGAATCCATGAGATCACACCCACATAGTATAGCAAGCGAGAAAAATTGAGGTAAACCAAGACCAAACATGTGAATTGGTTTATTTATAGGTAGGTACCTTTTTACTGTCAATAAAGCTTGAATTGGAATATCAAATCGATATTCTAAATACGCTTTAACCATACCACCCAATGCGAAAATATCGTAATCTAGCCTACTCATCTCTAAGGAACTTAATTTGAGAAGATCTCGATATTTACCCCCGTGAATAGGAGCTATCCAATGACATTTACTAATATGTCGTCTAATAACATTTTCTTTAGCCCGTCTTATCGTTAATAATACCTTGTTTCTTGCTTCTTCGAAATCATCAGTTAATTGAACGGGAACATCAAGAATTACCGGAAAGTCTGACGAAATGTTTTCCTGAAATGTTTCGATTTCACTTGCGTCAACTTCAATTTTATCATCGTTATACATGTACTGCTGAAAGGCTCCGCTGTCAGTCGCAATTAATCCAGTATAATTGAGAAAATTGTGAATCTTTTTTTCTAAAACTTGCTCTCTAATGTTTTGATTTTTGTAAATTATATAAGAGTTTGTAAATAGCGCGTCAACACCTAGATTTACTAATTCACTTATATTAATATCCCTCTTATACGGATGAACTACTGGTAACAGATTCGGGGTGATTATTTGTTTATTATTAACATTAATTTTCCCAATTCTTGCTAAGCCTTCCGTATCAATAACTTCAAACTCCATAGTTAATTTTCGTCGTAAAACAACTTACGAGTAAGATCCTCGTTTTCACTTATTTTTTCTAACCAATCAATTTTACCTAACAAAAATGATTCAACTACTTTTTGACCTTTTATAATTTTAATTATTTGCTCACTTAGATCCTGAATTTGTACATTACTAGTATCAAATTCATAAATAGGGACACTTAATCGTTTTTGAAGTAAATAATTAACACAACCTCCTAATATTTCGCTTTGAACATTTTCTTTTGCTTTTTCCTCAACATAACCACGGCTAATTAATCTATTATATAAAATTTCTGGATCACATCTTAGGACAATAGCCAAATCGATATACTTGTTTGGCACTATATCTGAAAAATGACTCTCAATGATTAGATAGTTAACATTTGCTTGTCGGGCAGCTTGAATTTGCTTTTTAACGGTTCGCTTCATCTTTTTTTCATTGATTATCCAAGTATCTCTTGCTTTATCATATTCTTTCGGATAATCTGAGTTTTTTATTAGATCAGTAAGATGAATTATTGACGCATCAAGCCTTTTTGCCAATGAATTGCCCAAGGAAGTTTTTCCACATCCAGGAGTTCCCGTTATGATAATTGTTTTTACCATATATAAATTACAAAACCACATTAACTTGTATATCTTACTTTTAGGAAATTAAGAATAAAATAGTGGGAAAGGGGGGCATTCCGTGTTGCTCGAACCGAGCAAAAAGTTCGAACCCCCGACCTCTACCGATTTCCGAAATAACTCGGAAAACTCACGGTTATCAGCCGTGCGCTATACCAGGCTAAGCCAATGGAGAGATACTTTGATGAAAAGTATCAACTCTCCCACACTCTTTCCCACATAAATATTTAATGCAAAAAGTTGAGTGTTAAGTTCTAATAGTAAGTATCGAACTAAAATCTATTGAATAATGAAAATAATATCTCTCTAAAAAATTTAATGACAATTCAAGAAAACTACTTAAATTTCCAAAAATCGATCTAATGATCCATTGAATAGAGTAGGTCTACGATATCCCAAAGGATCAAATTTAACTAAAGGATCATATCTCATTTGAACATTATTTAGACCAAATAAAGTTTTAGCCTGTTCATTGAATTGTAAAGCAATTTCCTGTATAACTCGTTTTTGATTTTTCAATAGTGTTTTTCTTGTAAACCCATCCTTTTCTTTTAGACGTATTAGAATTGTCTTTTTTTTGTATGATATATCATTTTTTAAATAGTCTCTCGCCTTTACTGCAGCATAATCCTCCATACTATCGCAAAAAGGATTGTTTTTAATATCTTTCTCATCATGATAAAAACCATCATATTCTCCTGCGATAGTAAATTGATAACTTGTTCCATCATTCCCTTCAACACAAACATTTGAACAAAAATGATCGTATCTTAATTTGCCAACAGAAACAGGAATAAAGTATCTGACTCTATTTATTTTTATGAAGTGGATTATAAACTCCTCCTTATTAATCCCACAAGCTTCTTCAAACCTTACTTGAGGTTTAAAATCACTTTTAAAAAACTTTTCTAAATAGGTTCTCATCAATCTTTCACATAACAACTCATTACAATACGGACACCAATTATAATCATATATTAACTTTCTCACTTTAATTGAGAATTCATGTCTTTCTTTACATAATATTTTTACATATCTTTCAGTAGGAAATTCTGTCATTAAATTAAAGTCAATTTTCGAAGTTAGAACAAGCGAGCTTTCGTGGTCGCGATGTTGAATAAAGGATTTAATATCATTATATTCATTTTTTTTTCTTATAGCACAATTATCACCCCAAATTCTATCATAAATTTCTTGTGCTACATCTGGATTATTTCTTTTTACTTGAATAAGATAATCTATAACCCACGGTTTAAATGTATTTTTACTGATTATCCCATGCAATTCGCCTTTTAGTAAATCATTCCTTGTTGGAATTAAATAAGTTCTCTTAGGATATAATCTGATATATTTTTCAATTATTTCGTTAAACCGTATTTTTTCTTTTTGCTTAGCTGATTTCTCAGGCCAAATTAGTTTTATAACTTCTTCTACCGCTGCTTTCCCGTATAAAATTTCTAACCATGTTGAAATGTAAGCTCTAAATGTTGGTCTTGAAATCCCTAAGCGACCTGAAATAGTTCTTAATGACCCAAATCTGCGATCGTGTACAATATCTTTAACACAATTTATTGGGTCATTTCCCAATAGATCAATTATATAATTTCTGATTACCTGCTTTTCTTGTTCACTGAGATTTGGACCACTAGGATTCGAATTATAATATTTTTCATTATTATGTCTCATTTAATTATCTGGATTATTAAACTAATGTGACACCTCAACATAAGTTCAACTTTATTTCTCTTTAATATATAATTATTTTATATCTTTATAAACTAAAATCAATATGTTTCCCATATTGAGTTATAAAATATTACAAAGATATTCTCCCGAAATCGAAAAGTATTTGTTTAATTGAATACTTAAATCATTATAGAGATTTATCCCAATAAAAATAAAATTGAATGTATTTTATTAAAGATTTATAGCTTTATTAGATTTTAGATGACTGACATATATTTTCCTATAAATCCATTTGTTTCATTTAAGGATTTTACTGATATTGAAGAAAATCGAAACTTTATTGATGACTATATAGAGAGGATGGCACGAAATTTCGTTTTTTTCTTCAAAGATATATCACCCAAATTCTTAAAGAAAACCTTTTGGGACTTAATGGAAGGGAAAAACCTCAATCCATTAAATTGGTATGTAAAACCTCCTTTTTTATAGGAAGGATTATTTTCTACAAAATTTTAAGAAAAATGGGAAAAATAACAAAGGAAACCTATCAAATTGCATATCAATGGTTTGATTATTTGGTAAAACGAACTGTCCCTCACGAAATCATGATCTCAAATGATTTTTTTGAAAAAATATACTCTGGATTTCCAGTAGCTAATTTCGAACAGATGGTATCTTTATATCGAGAAGCAATTTCTATGCACGAAGAGGATAACTTAAGAGAAATTCTTTACGATCCGGAAATCAATCCAATTAAAAAAATTCGAAAATTCAAGGAAAACTTTCTTAACGCATACCAGAGATTTATAGGACGGTGTCAGCATTATGGGGATGAGTTATCTAAATTTGAGGGAAATAGAAGGCAAGGACGGTGGAGTAATCGTACAAATGAGATTTTCCAGTCTCCATCACCTTCTGATCTGATTACCGATGTGTTAAACACGCATCGTCATATAAAAAATGCTATTTCTCATTCAGATAGTGGAGGAATAGTACTAATAAAAAATGACAAAGAAATTAGGGTAATAGATCTAGATCTTCATGGAAAAATCAAATTTCAGAAAGAATATTCACTATCTTATTTATGGTATATATATCATTCTCTTATTACCATTGATAAAGGATTTGAGATTTTTGCATTATTTCTTTCACTGTGTCGAGAAGCCAGAGAAATGAGTGATCAGTGTACATATATATTTATTTGTAATTGTAATAATATAAGCATAGAATTAATAGTTCCTAATAAAAACTATGTTATTTTCTGCAAAGAATGCTGCCGTATACATTTTCTTAATAATTTGAAAGTTTCGGGGTATTTGCTAATTGGATTAAGAGGTCCGTATAAAATTTTAAGACCTATACCAAAATTTAATGATAATATCGAAAGTTCTTAAACGACAAAAGATTAGGGCAAATCAATAGGAATCGGAATCAGTTTTCCATATAAAGAATAATAGAATAATCGGTTCGTACCCTTTTATAATAACCATTATAAAGGTACAGTTAGACTACATAATTTATATTATATATAATTAAAAAATTTTATTGCTGTGCTAAAAATTATTATATCCAAATTAATGTGTTTAATATGAGAAATTAGATACGAGATGATTTAATGCCTAAACTTAATTATTCGATTGTCGGATTGGAGGATTTTTCGATCAGTTTCCAGAAATATTGCGTAATATGTGAGATCCAAAAATATTGTAAATTCGGAAAAGAAAGTCCTTTTTCACTTAATATAAACTGCGGAGAATTAAACAAAGCAAAGGAACAATTAAAGCTTGATCAACTCCAAAAGCTTCAAAAAACTGCAGATTTATCCACGAATTATGAGGATTTGGTAAAATCAGTAAAAATTAATATGATTAACATTATAAGTCAAATTTGGAAGGATAAAGTAAAAAGCAACGAAGAAATCCGCTGTTTAAATTCCACTAAAGTAGACTCTCTCTTAGTTGCACAACAAGCTCAAGACTGGTGGCAAGATTTTAGTTCAACTATGAAGGATATTAGTATTGAATGTGAAAAAATACGATAATTGCTCTTCTGTAAACAAGGATTATAAATTAAACGAAGATATATTAATTAAAAATTAATTACATTAGCTTGTAGAATACTTGATTAAATAACACGAGAAAAATGGAAAATAATAGCTATATACACCCATCTAAAGATATATTAGAGAGCAAAGGTACGATTTTACGCGGGAAAACAATCTGCATGTGTTTGACAGGCTCAGTAGCGGTAATTTCTGCTCCTATTATTGCTCGAGAATTAATGCGATTAGGAGCAGATGTTATATCCGTCATGACTAAAGCGGCTAAAAAATTAATTACTCCCGCATTAATGCACTGGGCTACGGGTAATCCTGTCATTACAAAGTTGACAGGGGCAGTAGAACATATTTATTTAGCTGGAGAAAGACCTAAATTATTAGGGCGAGCTGATTTAATTTTAGTTTGTCCTGCTACAGCAAATACAATATCGAAAATAGCTTCTGGTATCGATGATACACCTGTTACGACTGTAGTTACTACTGCGTTTGGATCTTCCACTCCGATTATTATCGTTCCTGCAATGCACGAATCGATGTTTAGGCATCCGATTTTAGCGGAAAATCAGAAAAAATTGAAAAAACATGGAGTAGAAATACTGGATCCTAGGATTTCTGAAGGAAAAGCAAAGATAGCAAGAATTGATGATATAATAGATCGAGTTATTGATTTACTGGTCTCACAAAAAGACTGTTCGGGTCTAAATTTTATAGTTACAAGTGGTCCGAGTAGAGAATGGTTGGATGGAGTAAGATTCATATCAAATTCGAGTTCAGGAAGACAAGGAATAGAAATTGCTAAAGAGATTAAAGCCAGAGGTGGCAATGTGCTCTTAATAAACGGTACTTCCAAGGTGAAAGCTCCCGGTTACATAAATACAATAAATGTCGAAACAACTAATGAATTTTTAAGAGAAATCGAAAAGGCATTAAAAGATTCGGATGTGAAATATCAATTTCTAATAAGCGCCGCAGCTTTATCAGATTATAAATTTAAGGAAGAAGAGTGTAGACAAAACGAAAAAATAAATTCAGATGAGATTAAGCATATGAATGTGGAGCTCGAATTAACTCCAAAAATTATTGATAACGCGAGAAAAGTAAGCAAATCTCTTGTATTAATCCCATTCAAGGCAGAAATATCCGTGTCGAAAAGTCAGCTTATAGATCGTGCTTACGAACGACTAATAAAAAGCGATGCAGATCTAATTGTGGCAAATGATCTAACAAAAGCTGTGGATAGAAAAACTAATGAAATTTATATCATAGATAAAGAAAAACACATAACTCATGTACCAGAAAAAACTAAAAGGTACATTGCAAGTAGAATTATAGATAAGGCTCTTGAAATCTATAGAATAAAAATTTCTTAAATTTCGAAATATTAAATCATTCATTATTTTTGAAAAGATTTAAATAATTAATCAGTTTCTTTAAAAACTGAATGAGAATTTAGTCAGTGAATTCTCCATCATACGATATTCACATATAATAAAGAGATTGATTATTATACTATTTATTAAAAATCCGAGATATTCCGTGAATTTTAAATTACATTATTTGAAAGAATATTAGTTAAAAGGTGTTTATAATTCCCAAAGATAAACCTAAAGAAAGAATCAAACAAGGCACGATTGCCCAATTCATGAGGAAGAGAACCCAGTTAGTTGGGTTCGAGTTTGGATATTGGAAACACTCCCAGTATTGTGCTGAGTTTTTAGACAATGCTCTTGACGCAATAGAATTATTTCAATGGGAAGAAATTAAAAAATCAGATTCTAAATTTAAGTTTACCTTAGATCAAGAACTATCGTTAGAAAACCTTACGCTTATCCAGGAAGGAAAACCAAGTGAAGAATCAAAATCATTAAATGAGGAGTTAAAGAGTACGCTACTAAAGGAGTTTTCATCTAATTCGGAAGAACTTGAAGAAGAAAAGCCCGTTGAGATCGATGCTGAATCTTTGGAGGATATTGAAGAGGAGGTTGTATCAGAAGTAGAAGTTGAGGAAGAGGTCAAATCAATTGTGCTAGAAATGGAAGAAATCACCAAACCAGTAGAGAATATTATTGATGTAGAGCCAATTGTAATAATTCGTCTGAGAGAATACGAAGCACCTTCATTACTGACTGCTGAAATAAATCAAAAAAATGTAATGAGCTATATATTCGAGATCTTCGACAATGGGTTAGGAATGTCAAAACTTGACTTAAAAAAATATGGTAAATATTTAGCTTCAAGTAAAAGCATAGAATTAAAGCAAACGAGAGGCAGTCAAGGATTTGGTGCTCCCAGTGCGTTTAGCGACGCGCAAAATACCACTGGCAGGCCTATTATTACGGTTTCAAGATCGATAGATAATATATACGCTACTGCTGCTGAATTTTTTACAACCTCTAAGAACGAAAAACGATACGTAGTCCATCCAACCGATATTGATAGCCCATTTCTCCATGGTACCTATATAAAGCTTCACTATCTAAACACAAAATATGTTCGTGGATATGTAGATACATATATTAAGGAAACCGCATTCATGAATCCTCACATTACGATAATATATATTGATCCTTACGGAGAAGAGTTTATTTACCCAAGAAAAGTCTCTACCTTTCCAAAAGAACCAAAATACGCAAAACCTCATCCGTCTTCAGCAAATATCGGAGATTTACAAGATTTATTAGCCAAATCAGAAAATTTAACAATTTCTTCGTTTTTACAAGAAAATTTTGTCAGAATCAGTTCGAAAATAGCAAAATCCATTATTCAAATAGCGGAACAAGATATACAAGATAAACTAGGAATTTTGATATTAAACGACGGTTTTCTCACAATTAAACAGAAGAAAAATGATGAAGGTTATTTTCTTCGTTATGAAAAGCGAGTATATGGTCGATCTACTAAACCTAGAGATAAATTAATAATATATAAACTTGAGGATCCCGAGTTAATTGAGAATTATGATAGTTTAGTTGCTTCATATACACAATATAACAAAGATATAGAAAAAATCAAGAAAAAGCTAAGAAAAAAAAACCTTGAAATAGAAAAAGCTGAAACAAAGAAGGATATTAAAAATTTAGAAAAAGAAAAGAGGAAAATTAGAAGCGACATCGTTAAAATTGAAAAATCAAAGGAGGATGTAAAAACTTATCTAAACAATATTCTAAAGGGTTCTGACTCTGGTTTGGTTGAGCAAAAGAAGCTTAAAAATCGAGAAGAGTTAGAGGATTTAGTTAATCAAGTTCAAATTTCGAAAACAAAACCTGCTGAAATAACTAATGACCAATTTAATAGTATTTTCCTTGCGTTTAAGTCCATAAAATATATGGCTCCTCCTACAGATACAGCTATTCCTGTTGGTGAATCAGTATTGGAAAATACGATAATAAAAGAAGTGGGATTAAAAGTATCTGAAAATTTGGATGACTTTGATATACCTATTGATAATTTATTAACAACCAAAGAATTAATACAAAATTCATTAGAGAATGAAAGTAAATTCAAAAAAGCAGATAGGGAAGGACAAGATAAGGAGTTATTAACAGCTGATTCAAACCAAATTCTTGAATTAAACACGAAAATTTTACAACACATTGATTTTCAGAATGATGCTTTAGAAAGTCAAGAACTCGATTCAATTGAGAAAATGCTAGATTATGACACTAGCCTTTCGAAAGATCAGTATAGTAACTTATATAACTTTTTTATTGAAAATTATACCAAAGATGATGATTTCGTTGCTGCTGAAACTAGAGCTCCCACAAGTGGGAAAGGATTAGCCTATGTAGTGGAAGCAGTAATGGCCTACTCTAAAAACATTGAAGTCCCAAAGCGTTCTAGAGATGTTTTATCTCGGTTTGTTAATAGGACGCCCAAATTAAGAGACAGTGCCGATTGCGCTATTACAAAAGCAGTTCAATCTGTCAATTGGAAGAACTATAAATTAGATACCTATGATAATAACTTACCTAAAGGCCCGATAAAGCTTTTAGTGAATGTATCTGGACCATTTGTCCATTTAATGTTTAAATCTCAGTCTAAAAATGCTTTAGCTGACGATGAAAATCTAATAAAAGAAATAAAGTATTGCCTCGAAGCAATTGGTCGGAAATTAAGAACATATATTAATAGAAAGCAAGCTATAACCAAACGAGAAAAGCGGTCTAGTTTAATTGAAAAATATATCTCCCCTTTTGTGAGGAGTTTAACGGTTATCGCAAAAGAAGGGAGCAAATACAAAGATGAAATTAACGAAAAATCTCTTCAAGAACAAATGAAAGAAGCAATCGGGAAAAGAGTTCCAACTCCTCCACCATCCGTTCCTCTAAGAGAAGTATCTAAATTAAAGATTGCTGACTTGAGGCCTGTTGAAAGTAAACCACCTACTAAAACTGAAGAAAGATTAAGAGAAACTGTCCCTAAAAAGGATGAGATAAAACCAGAAATGGATGAAATCAAAAATTTTGAAAGCCTCACTGTTAAAGAATTAAAGAAGCTTGCTACTGAAAAGAGTATTTCAATACCTTCGAAAATAAGAAAAGCAGATATTATTAAATTATTTCAACAGAATCTTTCAATCACAAAACCATTAGAAAAGGAAGAAAAGGTAATCGGACCTAAAGCAGAAAAACTTGAAAAACTTAAAGTAACGGTTGAATCTAAAACAGAAAATCCAAAAATAGCAAAGCCTTCTACTAAACCTAAACCTGATTTAATCTCGACGCAGACTAAACTTCCTTTGATAACGACTGATAGCATAATGAAGGTTCTTACAAATGATTGGCAAACTATAACTCATTTAGTTTTTAAACTAAAAATTAAAGATATGATGGATGCACGTTTCTTGCAGATTAAGCTAAAAGATTTGGAAAGAAAGGGAAAAGTGGATGTAGAAGTTAAAAAAGGTAAAAAGCACTTCAAATTAAAAACTTAACGATGTTAAAGGATTAAAAAAATGGCAAAAAAGAAAGATAATTGGGATTTACGAGCGGCTAAACAGTTGTTTAACGAATTTTTAGAAAACAAGAAAGAAGTTAAGAACATCAACTTACCTGAGGATACAGTTCAAATAGACGATTTATCCAGAAAAGAAATATTAAGTGAAATTTACACCCTGATTGACAGCATCATCGAGAAAATTCGCTATGATGGAAAACCTCTGGTAAAACTTCCCTCTAGGACTACATCAAACATTATATGGG
>JAHPYY010000150.1 GCA_019058515.1 Promethearchaeota archaeon | reverse complement strand
GTAGGAATATAAATTTACAAATCATCATAGAAGCATATAAGAAAAGCATGATGAGATGTAAAATTATAAATGTAAACAATGTTTTTCTTTGTTCGTCGATATTTTTTCTTTGGTTTAATAAATTAATTATTATTAACAATAGTAAAACAGAAATACCTATATCAATATATAGAGACGCTCCTTGTAAACCCAAATATTGTAATTCTAAATAAAGTAATACATAACCTGAAGTAAAGCCTAATATTATAACGAAACCAATTATTAAGAGAGTTAATATTATCCACTTTATTGGAGATTTCATTTTTTAATCACTCTTTTTTATTCTTATTATTCATTATAATTATTTATTAAAATAAGAAAGTGATTTTTTAAATTTTTGTGATTCATTTATCAAAATATAAATATAAAGTAATTTCTAAAATTTTGAATTTCATAATTGAAATTTTGTCTAAGTTAATAAATATTGATAGTCAAATTGAGTACTTTGTTTTAGATAATGAAAGAGAGATTGATAAATCTCAAGAGCTATTAAAAGTAATGAACTCAAATAAAAAAATAGACAATAATCATAGTGTAGCTTATGTTCCATAACAAAAATAAAATAAAAAAAAAATTGAATATTAGATCAATTTCTGTAATTTCATTATATCGGGCATTGATGCCTTAATTTTTAGTCGTTTTTGGTTATACAATGTCAAACCTGAAATTTCACCACGATTTAAGGCAAAAAAGTCCTCAGTTGTCATTTCATAGCTTATCTCTGGTTTTTCTGCTTGACCTTTTATCACTTCACCAGGTATACCATTAATTAACTTTATATGAAAGTACTTGTCAACATCTGGGAAGTAATACTGCATTGTTTTATTCCAGCTCTTAAAATGTTTAGCTACTTTTTCATCTGTGATTCTGGTTTTTATATTGTTAAGCCCGTTTATTATTTCTTCATCTGAAACCATTTTTATTATCTCATGTAGTTTTATCCGTACTCGAATCTTACTCCAGTACCACCCTTAGGTTCTTCGAAAATGACAGCATCGAATTCACAAATATTCCAACAAGCTCCACATTCTACACAATCTTTCAAGTTTTTAGGTCGATAGATTCCTCCGTCTTTTACCCAAACGTTTCTTGTGCAGAATTTAGCACAATTGCCACATCCAGTGCATTTGTCTTCAATTACCCTGACAAATTCACTTGTATCGCCTTTATAGTAATCTACTTTCATTTCTACTTTCATTTTTCAGCCCTCATTTTCTTGTAAATTTCAATAGATTCAGGTCCTACTCGCCTGTAGGGTTTGAGTAATTCATAGAAGTCTTTTGCGTCTTGCACTAGACTCATATCATCTTCATCAGCTCCCTTCATCCAATTTGTGTGAATAGCATTGCTGATGAATCCACCACCTATAACAATATTTTGCATTAAGGCAGCTAGTTCTTCATCTGGTATTGATAGGATTGATTGTTTATTGAAATCTGCTATATAACGGAATGATTGTAGGAAAAGATTTTCATTACATTTTTCCATGTAGTACTCTTCTAGAAATTCAGCTGAGAAATTATTTTCATCGATTGCTTTTTTCGCTGCTTCTGCTGCATATACTCCAGTAAAGAATGCTTCCGTCATTCCTTCGCCTATAAATGGCATAACATAACCACCAGCTTCTCCAGTTAGAATTAATCCATCTCTAGTTCGTTTTTCTATTGCCTCATCATACTCAAGATGTAATCCCCAAGCTTCCACTCGACCACCTTCCAATTTTTCTTTGATTATTGGTACATCGATGAGATTTTGCATATAGTCATTAACTGATTTTATATCTCCCTTGAAGAGGTTTTCATCCATATAACCACCAGTACCGATGGTTACTACTTCTCTTTTTGGAAAAATCCATGGCCAAGTTTTGTACTGACAATTTGGTCCTAAGAAATAGTAAATCGAATTACCAAATCGTTCATCTACTTTTTCCTCTCCTAACCATACATTTAGGGTGGTATAGAGAATCATATTTTTACCTCTTCTTTTAGGTATCAAACCTGCTTTACGTCCAATTATAGAATTCACTCCAGCTGCGTCAATTATTACCTTACCGTAATATTTATCTCCTGTGTCAGTTACGATTCCTGTTATTCTCCCATCTTCTTCAATGATATCCAGTACTGTAGTCGATAATTTGATTTCTGCCCCTGCTTTTTTAGCTAACTCAGTATGCCATGCATCAAATTCATCTCTTCTTATTGATAGTACAATTAATCCTTCACTTGGCATTTCTCGTTGCATCGTTGTTCTTTCAGGTGTTACCATATAAGAAGTCATTTCATAGATTTCACGTTCAATTGGTCCTTTCATAAGATACTGTAAATCAGGATCTACTAAAGCGGCCATATTCAAACACGTTCCAGAAACATTCTTTTCACCTGGTTTTTGAGATTTCTCAAGAAGTAATACTTTCAGTCCCAACTCTGCTGCTTTTTTCGCAGCAGCTGGACCTGCACAACCAGCTCCAACTATAACTAGATCATATTCATTTTTACTCATAGTTGTATCAGCTACTATTGTTAGTAATAGGTTATAGGACCAATAAACACTTGATTTATTGAGTCCCTAATTATTGAAAATTTGTTTAACTAATATTTACATATTTTTTTTTATAAAAATCAAATAAATTCAATAATATAAATTAACTTATAAAAATCGTCTTTTGTGGTTATATGATTAGAAATCAAGGTATGCAGTATTAGATTCCAAAGAACTTAAGAAAGGCAAACTTATTGGTGTTAGTCGATTAGTAGAAAAGCTTGTTTTTTGGCGAGATAAAAATAATAAGATAAGTTGTATTTTCGATAAATGTACTCATCGAAGTCATGCATTAAGCAAAGACAAATTACTAAGTAATAAAATAGTCCAATTTTCTTTTCATAGTTTTGAATATGATAAAACTGGAAAAGTAACCAAAATTCCAGCCATTGGTAAAAATACCTACGCACCTGAGAGATACAAAGTAAACAGTTATCATGTTAAAGAAGCACATGGTTTAATATGGATTTGGTGGGGTGAACATCAAAAAGAATATCCATCATTACCGTTTTTTGAAGATCTTGATGATAGTTTCTTCTATGCTACATATATTGACCATTGGTCAATCCATTATTCAAGAGCAATTGAAAATCAACTTGATGTTGTTCATTTTCCCTTTGTTCATTACAATACTATTAGACGAGGTTGTAAAACATTAATTGATGGTCCTATTACTAAATAGTTAGATGATGAATTACATGTATGGGTTTAGCGTTCGGTATAATGGGTCCTATAATGAGTCCTATATTTCCTTAAATTTGATATTGAACAATTAAAAATAAGGAACCATAATTACAATTTTTTGACAGTGATTAAACTCGAAAAATATTTCTCTTACCCATTTTTCTCTCATGTCTCTCCGTACTTCATCAATGAACTCGGGGCTCTTGTCCGCAAGAGGGTTAATGCCATTCCAAAAGAAGTTTGGGTCTCTTGAAATTTGGCATTGTAACTGATCTTCTACATCTTCTTTATATTTTGCTATGTAAGCCTTAGCTCTTCTCTCTAAGGAATATAAAGTTTCAGCATAATCCGGTTTGATACCCTTTCTAATATATTTCTCTGCCATTATTTACTTAATTCGAAATTAATTATAGATATATTATAAGATTTAATTATTAATAATTGTTATCGAGTCATGCACGACCAAATTTTCATAGCACGCTCAATTTTTATTATAGCATGAAAGTTTTTTTCCAAAATTGCTTATAGATCGATTTTTAAATGAATTTTTATTTAATATAGGTAAACCTAAAAGTTTAAATAGTGATATTGCTATGTTATATTCGGGATTATCGAGCTCCCCACGAATAAAAAAAATAGGTAGGTGAGTGAGTATATAATGTCTCTTGAAGTAAAATTAATGAAAAAATTAGGCGTTCAAGCGTTTGAAAAACCCGTAAATAACGAGTTAATTTTCATCCCTTTAAGCGAAGAAAACTTCACTAACCTAGCAAAGATAATATTAAATGATACTTTAAATTCAAAATCTCGGATTAACAGTAGAATATTTAACCTATTGGGTTTCTTAGGGTTAAATAAATTACGAGAAAGAATATATCAAAATCAAAAATTATTAACTAACTTAGAGAACACAGGAATTATTTTATGGGGTACAATAACGGTGCTATTATTTGTACTTTCTGTATACTTACTTTTTTAATAGAGAATTCAGTGATTAAAGAGTAAATAAATAAAAAAACAGAATATTAAATTTCAAAATCTCATTGCAGGATATAACTAATTAAAACACTAACTTACAGATAAATATCTTTTATCGTTTCTAAAATCGAGCGTACGTTTAATTTAATCTGCTTGAATATCGAATACCGGTTCCTATGATTCATAAGCTTAATTGCCTGATAAATATAGGCAAAAAACTGATTGGCTGTAAGGTTGAAGTCGTTCAATTTTGTTGGCATGTCATTCTGGGTCATAAACCTAAGTAAATGATCGTTATTATAAATAGAATAACCAACTTCTTCTAAATAATAATTACAAATTAACGAAGCAAACGCCACTTGAAGTCCGTGGAGCTTGTTAAGATGGCGATCCATCGAATGAGATATAGCATGTTCCGTACCAGAGCATGGTCTCGAATTTCCAAAGCGAATCATTGCTTTCCCGCAAGAGATTTCTGCATTAATCAATTCGTTTAAACTGTTATCCTTAAATATAGTGTCTAGGGACGATTTTACTGAATTAAATATATCGATATCAAAACTCTCTTGAGATTTTTCGTGGGCTAACTTCCATTCTCCTAAACTTGATATTTTACTTAAAACATCACCAAATCCTCCTAATTTTAACATAGGAGGGGCACTTTCCAGAAACGAAAGATCTGCGACAACTCCTAAAGGAGGTTTACACTTTTCAGAATAATTATATCCATTGTGTTTAACCGAGGCAAGATCGCTAGCAATACCATCGTGAGACGCTGCTGTTGGAACCGATATCCAATCGATCTTAAATCTCTTAGCTACCAATTTAGAAACATCTAAACTCCTCCCTCCACCAAATCCTATTACTATATCGTATTTAATCTCCTTTTTACTTAGAAAAAGATTAGCGTTTAAAACTTCTAGCCATTCTATTCGTTTTCCTTCCATTAAAGACCTAATTTCGTTATTATATTTTAGGAAAAGCAAATTATCCGTAACGAATATTGGTAATTCAAAAGGCTCTAAAATTGTTTTTAGCTTACTAATAGCTCCTTTTTCTATAATTATATATTTAAAAACGTTATTAGGAACTTCTACAACTGTATTTGAGACATTGCTTCCTATGTATCGTAAGTTCTTAGATTTAGAAGATGGTTTTTCCATGCTTAAACTAATGTATAACGAGTCCTATTTAATAAAAATCATATTCGCTATACGAGTAAAGCTATCTAATACTTTAGAGATATGATAGCGTAGGATTTGAAAAATTAACATAATTAATTTATCTCGTTTTTCTAATTTATCAAGATTTCTAATGAGTTTAAGTAAAAAATTGAATATCACTAAAAAAAGATTTTAAAAAATTTAAGCAACTGCCTGTAATTCAGATAGTACTTTCTTCACGTCTTCTGCGTGTCCCTTAACGCTCACTTTAGGCCATATGTGTAGTATTTTCTTGTCTGGTCCAACTAAATAAGTACTTCTAATAACGCCCATGTATTCTTTTCCACGGAATTTTTTTAACCCCCATGCTCCCCACTTTTTTAACACCGTTTTATTTTCGTCGCTTAGCAATGTGACAGTTAAATTTTTCTTTTCGATAAATTTAGCGTGAGATTCGGGACTATCAGGACTAATCCCTATAACGCTTGCGTCTAACTTTTCAAGTTCAGGAAGGATACCAGTAAAGCCTATAGCCTCCGTTGTACACCCCGGTGTATTGTCTTTTGGATAAAAATATACGATAATGTTTTTCCCTTCAAAATCCTTTAAACATATTTCGTTTCCGTTTTTATCTGGTAGACAGAAATCAGGTGCTTTATCCCCCACTTTTAACTCTACTTTTTTATCTGCCATTTATAATCACCAATATAATAAATTTTGATTCGATATTTAATTTGAAATAATAAGATTTCTTAAGATCTAGTTCTCAGAATTTTATTTGAAACTTAATATTATCAAATATTAATCCTCTATAGGTAAACATTATGTACCTAATTCCTAGAGCTTGGATTTTTAATGAATTATAAAATGGGATTGAATTTTTAGGGTAATTTATCTTATTCAGGTGAATTCTTCCTTTCTAATTTTTTTCTTATTACGCAATAAACCTTTCTTCTTTCGCCTACTCCAAAACAAGCATTGCAATTGGTACAGAGAGAGGGGGACAGATCTCCGCTTTTCCAACGATTAGCCAAGTTTGGTTCGTATATAAAGGGGCGACACATTGAAATAAAATTAGCAAATTTTTCTTCAAGAAATTTATCTGCTAATAGTGGGTCTCTTATACCTCCCATAAGAATCATTTTACAATCTTTCATTACTGGCTTAAGTGCTTTAGCGTTTGGTAAATAGTAATTACCATCGTCAGTTGAGCTAAAATTTACGCTTGGAAACGATTTATTATTAGTCATTCTTAGATTAGTGCGTCCGGAGGAGGGTTCAATAGCATCAATACCTATGTTTACTAAATACTTAGCGATCTCAACTCCCTCTTCTAAAGCAAGTCCCTTCCCTACTCCTAAAAAATCTTGAGTATTTAATTTAATTGTTATTGGAAATGTCTTTCCCAATTTATCTCTGATCTGATTGTAAATATCGATAATAATTTTTAATCGATTAAGGGTAGTACCTCCATATTCATCGTTCCGCCTATTTGTAAACGGAGAAATAAAATCACTCAATAAATATCCATGTGCTCCATGTAATTGTATCATATCATAGCCACACTCGTAAGCCCTAACACCAGCTTCGGCAAATTTCTTGTTTATGTTTTTAATCTCTTCAATAGTTAATTCTTTACACACTTTTTTAGTTATGGGATCTCTTATTGGAGATGGCCCAACTGTGTCTCTATCGCGATTAATGACATTGTTGCCTGTATGTGCTATTTGAGCAGCAACTTTAACGTCTGAATACTCGTGAATAGAGCTTACTAATTTTTTTTGTCCTGGTAAGTATGAATCATCGTAAATTCTAGTCATGCGAGTAGTTTGAGCTCCTACTGGATCTACGGCAATATATCCGGTTATTATTAAACCAATCCCCCCCTTCGCTAAATCATCGTAGAATTTGATAAGCGAATCAGTTACATAACCATCTTCGGTAGCCCTCGATTCCCAAGTCGCTGAGCGAACGATACGGTTGTTGATTGTTATATTGCCGATATTTCCTTTCTTAAAAAGATATTTAAGGTCTATAAACATCACCTAATAATTCTTGAATATTTTCCTATACGTGATTTATTAAATTAGGGAGCAAAAGATTAAAAATGTTATTTTGAATTGAAAAAGTAGTAAAAAAATGTTGGATAATTAATCAAAAGTTTGAAGATTTTCCAGTTCCTCTGGAAAGGGAGTTAGTATGCAAATATCTCGAACTTCTGAATCGTGAATTCCTAAAAATTTGAATTTTTCGCCGTTTCTTTGAAATACTATTTTAAGAGAATAATTACCCCATAGATCCTCGTCTGATATCTCTTTACTAATTTTGAAGTTTAGTTTTTCTATTTCATGAATGACTTCTTTAACATCTCTGCAGTTTTTAAGCCTCAATTTTAACGAATTCACCTCAGGGATCGTTTCTAAAGGGGTGTCTAGCGCTTTCAGCGTTTTTCAATGCCTCGTCATGAGTGGGCTGAGATTCCATCGCTTTTCTTATGGCGTTTCGAGTTGCTTTAAAATTGTTGATAAAGATTCGCTTGCGACTACTGGCCGAAGGATGAACGAAAACATTCGCAATAATGACGATTTCTTCTGTGAGTTGAATTGGTAACAATCCATCTTCAACGCATTTCATTACTGCTTTCCCAACCGCTGCTTGAGCAGGACCATAGACTAGGCTTGCCTGTCGTAAGGATCTTACTTTTACCGTGGGAATCATAACTGTCGCCGGTTTAACTTGCATGTTAGGCTCGAGTATAACTTGTAGACCTTCCTTTCCCTCAGCAGGATGGGTTAAAGCTCGAGCATAAGCCTCTCCTACAGGACCATCCTTCTTACCAATTAATAAATCTATGTGAGCTAATTCGGCTCGTTCTCCAACCAAACTCTCTCCAACTTTCAAATTAAAGTTGGTAATTTTTTCAGGAGTTATGCCCACAGCGTAAAATCTACTTGTCAAGTCTTTATCATCTATTTTTATATCTATGGATCGTTTCTTTAGGTACTCCAGTTTCTCAAGTTCTATACGTAATTCATCTCGGATTTCAAAGGAGAGCGCATCCCCCATTATAATAGGTTGACGGGTAACTCCGACGGGTACGCCCATTAAATTCAAGCATTCTTTCGCACCAAGAGCACCAGAATTAATAAGTATCCTAGCAAGTTTTTGAACTTTCTTTTGTAGATTTTGAGCTTCAATTAAACGATTATTCTTAACGTGGTCGTATATCTCAAGCCAGATTTTAGGTAAGACATTTGCTGAACCCAATATACAGCCCGCTGCTCCTCCTGCTAATGCTCCCAAGACATTTTCATCCCAACCTATCATCACCGAAAGTCTATCGCTTACTTTTTCGAGTAAGGCGGAAAAGTACTTATAATCGCCGCTTGAATCTTTAATCCCAACTATATTGTCAATATCTGCGAGATCCTCTACAACTGTCCAAGGTATATAAAGTCCAGTGCAAACAGGGATGTTGTAAATAACTAAAGGAATATCTGTGTTTTCTGCTATAGTATAGTAATGGTCGTAAAGTCCTTTTGCTTTTGGCTTTAAATAATAGGGAGTGACTATAATTGCAGCGTCTGCCCCAAGATCTTTTGCTCTATTAGTTGCAGCAATTACCAATTTAGTACCACTTTCTCCCGTTCCTGCAATGACGGGAACTCGACCTTTAGCTTCTTCTACTACTATTTCGATAACTCTATCTCTTTCTTCGAAAGTCATATTACAGAATTCTCCAGTTGTGCCACATGGTACCAATCCGTTTACACCTTGATCAATCAAATAGTTGACTAAATACCTCAAATTTTCCTCGTTTATTGATTCGTCCTCCACGTTAAAAGGAGTCACCATGGCAGGGATGACTCCACTCAATTTAAGTTGATATTTACCACTATTATTCGCGATATTAATCACCAGGTAAGTTTATTTGTGAAGGTTAGGGGCTGCTATAAAGGTCAAGCCCTTTTCTGTTAGAGCCTTAGCAGTGCTATTAACAGCTCTGTAGCGGTCTAAGGTATTTATCCGCAATTTTTCCATTAAACCCGCTTCAATAAGTTCTGTTTTTGGTCTAAAGTAATCTAAAATGTCTGTTGGATACTCTCTCGACTTTTCTACTTCAATATCTCCCCCTTCGTGTTTTGCACTAACATTTTTAACGGTTTTAGCTAGTTCGAGCAATTCTTCTCGACGATCGTAAGGTTGTCTTACGATGCTTTTCCATGTTTCGGTTATGTGATGTTCTAATCTAACGACATCCTCAAATCCAAAATTCTTTCTAATGTAAGCGGATAACTCCAAAGTCTCGTTGTTTACCGAGTTTGATAAGTTAAAACCAATTAGAGGACTAGTTCCGTCTTCGCGTGCAAACAATCTGGCAGTTAATAGAGTCCACAGGCATGCGTAGGGATTATCGTTTCCCATATAGACGGATATTTTAAACTCATTATTAATTCCTAACTTATAAAGGAAATATCCAAGCAATACGGTTCCCGGATTGACATTTAACACCTGTTTCACGCCGTAATTAGTATAGTAATAAAAATACTCGTCAATCCATTTTAACGCAAAATCATTTGGTTGACCTACTCCTCCAAAATACCCTGTAATGGTGTCTGAGCCTCCAAGATGAACATTAACTGGTAATCCATCTGGTCCTGGAGCAGTGCCTTTAGTGTCTAATGTTTCTACATATGAACAACCAGCAATCCGCATAGCTCCTGCCATGGCAAGCAAATCTCCATCCTCTTCTTGTTCTTTCATATTTCTAACCCTTATAATTCTACCTGGTACTAGTAACTCATTTTCAATCGCATCACGGGCAATATCAATGAAAAACGGAAAGTATTGGCAAGCGGAGAGCTCCATAGTAACCGCAAAATCCTCGTTAAAATTGAAGTTATTTATAGCATCACCAAGTATCTTTTTACGGTATTCTTTAATTGAGATAAATGAATTATTTTCTTTTTCTTTTTGAAGCCATTCCAAGTCTTTAACATAGGTAGGTTTTTTCTTTTCTAATTTGCTAATTATTGAGTCTAAACTACCCGATTCCGAAGCTTTTTTATTAATTTCCTCAATTCCTCCATACTTATCGATTATTTCGAACAAGTCGTTAATTAGAGGATTATCATCACTCAAAATAAAGTCGTTAATTTGTTCTAATGCCGAACTAGGTATTTTTAATTTATTTTTTAATTCGCTAGTCATCTTTTTATTCTTCCTTTTTATCTATTAAATGTTGTTAACCGTGATCTTACCCATTAAGTTCCCATTTTAAACGATTAACAACAAATCTTCTCTACAGTTTATTCTAATACCATTATATTTTAAGTTATTGTTCCAAGTACCGCTATATTCTAAGTTTACTAATAAAATAAGTCAAAAACAATCGTAGTAGCGAAAATAAAATACTTTTTAAATCGATTTACAACCAAGAATTTGGAGAAGAATAGCGTAAAAAACAAGCAAAATTAAATTTCAGGTAAGTTCTATAATATTTCAATCAAAATTCAAAGTTTTTATACATCATAAACAGCATTTAATCTTGAATTTCCAATCCTCGAATTTTTTTCTATAAGGAAATAAATATTCATATAACTCATATATGCCATTTGATAAAATGACGGACCCATTTTCCATTATCTCGCCTTGAACTACAAGAGGTAATTCTTTAAAAAACCGAATATCATATTTGCGGATAGTTTTAAGATTTTCCATAAGATAATTATAGGCTTCTATTAATTTAGGATATTTAGTGACGATACATATATCAATATCGCTTCTTTGATGATCTTTTGCATAGAGAATGGATCCATAAAGGATTACCCCTAAGATCTTAGGATTTGTTGCAATAAAGTCGAAATCCTTTTTAATCTGGTTCTGAACTTTTTTGATATTCTTCAATCTTGTTGTTCGATCCATTTTTTAACTAGTTGTTCAAATTCCTTGAAATATTTTTTGTTTTCATCTATTGTTTCCCAAGCAATCTCGTCGATTATTCCGTTATAATCATGTACGATTCTATTTCTTAATCCATTTAACTTCTTTAATCCTTGAAACATATCAGGGGAAATAATCTCTCTTTTTAGAAGTTTCTGAAAATTACTATAGTTATCCTCGACGATAATGGATGAATCCCTTAATATCATGCTTATGATATCAGAAATAGCTTCTATAATCAACTGGATAGAATGATAAATCGCAAAAATTCGTTCGAAATTTCCTTCTTTCTCCAATTTTGGAAGATCTTCTTTATTAAACCATTTTTCAAATAAGAGCTGATATTCTTCTAATCTTTCTAGTTTTTCTCGATATCTCTGCTTTCGCTTATCCTCTAACATTAATAATATAATTAACTTCAAGTCTTTTAAATATGATTTTTAGTGTTATTTCCGAGTAGTAAGAATTTCTAAGATTTCAAACAATTGAAATTAAAAAGAATTCGCAATTCTATGTAATAAGATTGATTAAATAATAATAGAGATACAATCGTATAAATCGAAAATATAAACCTAACAGAGGATTTTAACATAATGTATAAATATAGCGTATCAATTTTAGGAACTGGTTTTATAGGATTATGCAGTGCGGCTTGCTTTGCGCAAAAAGATATCAAGGTGATCGCTTCTACCCACAACGAGAAAAAAGCTAACATGATTAACCAGGGAACTGCGCCGTTTTTCGAAGGCGGTTTACAAGAAATGATGGATGAGATTAAAGGGTCTAAGGCTGAAATGCTTAAATGCGTGTTGGATCCTATAGAAGCGGTACTTAAGACCAACATTTCCATGATTACACAGGGTACTCCAATGAGAGAGGATAAAAGCATTGACTTAAGTTTTATCGAAAATACGGCAAAAGAAATTGGTGAGGCTCTGAAGAAAAAAGACGAATATCATTTAGTAGTTGTGAGATCTACGGTTGTTCCCGGTACCGCAAGGAACTTAGTAGGAAAAATTATCACGGATATTTCAGGAAAATTACCAGGTAAAGATTTCGGTTTGTGCATGCAACCAGAATTTTTAGCAGAGGGGCGGTCGATAGAAGATACATTACATCCGGATAGGATAGTTATAGGAGAGTACGACGAAAAAAGCGGAAATATGTTACAAGAATTCTATGAGTATTTCTATGGAGACCATTTAAAGATTTGTCCATTATTGCGTATGAATTTAGAAAGCGCTGAGCTTGTAAAATACGGCAATAACTGCTTATTATCAACGAAAATTAGCTACGCTAATGAATTTGCGAATTTTGCTGAACTGGTACCTAATGTCGATGTAGTTCAAGTTATGAAGGGTGTTGGGTTAGACTATAGAATAAATCATAGATTTTTGGGAGCGGGTGTAGGATTTGGAGGATCTTGTTTTCATAAGGATGTCAACGCTATTAAAGCTTGGTCTAAATCAAAGGGATATACCTCTCGATTATTAGAAGCTGTATTAGGGATTAACGACGATCAAGCAATGCATATCGTTGAAATCGCCGAAGAACTTACAGGTGGTTTAGCAAATAAAAAAGTTGCTTTATTGGGATTGTCGTTTAAATCGGGAACGGACGACATGAGGGAGGCGGCTAGTATTAGAGTAGTAAACGAACTAATGATTTGCGGAGTAACAGATATCGTTGGGTATGATCCTAAAGCGCTTAAAACGGCTGAAGAAGAATTAGGAGATAAAATTCAGTACGCAAGGTCGATTGAAGAAGCTCTCAAAGACGCTGAATGCGCTTTATTGATAACAGAATGGGACGAGTTTAAAGATCTAACTCCAGAGTTCTTTAAAAATCACATGAAAACGCCTAACCTTGTCGATGGTCGTCGAATTTATGATTTTGAAAAATTTAGTGAGGAGTTGAACTTTAGAGCAATGGGTCGAATTGCTTTAGAATAGAATCCAATCTTATTTTCTTTTTTAAAATATTTTCTCAACTTACAAGCAAATAACAGATGATTTAGCAAAATCGTAGGTAGATAATTCAGATTAACTACTTGAATTTCAATGTAGAATAAAATCTCCTTCCTCGAGCTTCAACGATACATTCCTTACCAGAAGGACTTACAGTTAATATGGCTTTTTCTATAATCTCATTGGGAATTTTTTCTTTTACCAAGACTTTATGAAACCAATCGATTAGAGACTTGTAATATCGTTCTACATCGTCTCCTTTAAGTTCAGGATTAAATGACCCTGTCTTTAAATCAATAATGATTTCGAATTCGGGAGTGTAATGATAGAATGGATCGATCATGTATCCTTGTTCACTCGCAGAAGATTCTCTTAGGATTTGATTAACGATGGATTTTAATCTATTTAGTTTCATATTTATATGGTAATATTTCTTAGTTTTCAGTTTTTATTAATTTTGGAATTAATGTATTTAATAGATTTAAAATATAGGAACTTAAAAATTTGAAGAGATTAGCTAATTAACTCGAATTTCCTGCGATGTTGGTAATTCAATTGATTCGTTTACAGCTATTCGCTTTCTAATAAATTGTTCAAGTCTTAATCCTTTTATTGTTCTTCCTTCATTCCTAAAATTAACTCCACACAGGATCGAGGAAAGACTTATCACGGAATCTATTATCGGGGTGTTGATTCCTAAAAAGCTAGCTAACGATGAAATTGGAACTAATCCTGTTGGTACATCTTCCGTGAAATATCGGGTGACTAAATTTTTTGGAGCAAGAATAGTTTCGTAGGCCTTAATGCTTTTAATAGTATCATAAATGTGTTTTTTCTTTATCCCGTAAACTTTATTTGCCCAATCGCAAAACCTCATTTGTATTAGACCTAAAATCTCGTAAATATTATTTAATTCAACTTGGATAGACTCAAGTACTTCACATGTTCGAGCGGTTACACCTTCCGTATAAAATTTAAACGTTCTTCCACTATCCATTGCACTAGAATTTAATAAAGATAGAGTGGGGTGTAATAGCATTCCAATATTATTTAATGTCATTTGAAGGTAATCATCCACTGGATTTAATTGAGGAAATACCTCTTTTAAAGTGTCATGAATAAATAAAGTATGTTTTTCGGGAAAAGCGGCGAAATCGACCGATTCTTTTACTTTTAGGATTTCTACTCTATTTTTTTTTTGCTGTCGCGAAGTAAAAAGTAATGTTTGAGTTTCAGCAATAAAGGTAGAAAAGGAAATGCCATTTTTTTCAATAATTCGTCGAAATTCGACAGCACCAAATGTTCTTCCAGGATTCAACAATAAAATCTGATCTTGTGTAATATATGGGGCAATCTCTTTGGCAATTTCTTTATGTGCAGAAGCGGGAACAACTATTAAAATCACATCGACATCTTTAACAGCTGATTCTAAATTCTGTGTTACCAGATTAAGTGGAAAAAAACCGTTTAATTCTCCTGAAGCTTTAATACCTCCTTTCTTACAAATATCAATGATTCTTGTAAGCGAACGGTTATACAAATTTACTGGATAGCCCTTAGCAGATAAATACGAAGCAAATGCTCTACCACCGTTTCCGGCACCAATTACACAAAACTTCACTCGTCTATCACCCCAAAGATTGAAGTATTTTTATAATTCAATAAATCTGAAACATCAATTCCAGCGAGTTCAAAAAGATTGTCTTTTATTCTCTGAATTTCATCGTACTTCTTCTGGCGTAAAGTATCCCAAGAATAACATGCTCCATCTAGCATTCTCGTTGTTATTTTACCTAACGCGAATTCGTTATTTAATAAATGCGGAGCGTCGAATACACCGTATTTTACAAGCCGAGTTAATACTTTGTGATTAATATACGGATTTTTAAGTTCTTGTTTATTCTTCGCAAAATACGGTATTAAATTTACGATCCATTTTGCTTGTGTTACAAGTTCTTCTTTTCTTCGCAAGATCCTGTCATTAATAAAGCTAATTTTGCTTGAATAAAACCTATGTATAACCTGTTCAACAATTTTACAGCTCTCAATTACATCTTCCGGAAGTGCGGCGTGATTGGATTCCGAATAACTTACAACGTGCACTATATCGGGTTTTACGGCTAACTGAACCATCGTAGCTGCAGCTAATTGACCTTTAGCCTTTTCTAAATCGAGAGGAAAACTAGCCAATCCTGTCCGAACTTGTTTGACTATTGAAAAACCTTCGTCGGCTAATGAATAAAGTAACTCAAGTTTTGCGAGAATTTTAGCTAAGTCCATATCAAACGAACTCGAAGGCGGTGTATTAAACATACATTGAGCGATAAAGTGCTTTACCCCTAAGTTTTTAGCTATAATTCCGCACAGGTACATATCTGCAACCGCAATGGCATCGGGGGCGTCCCGCAAACTCCAATGGTGAGGATCGTTAATTTCAACGGGTATATTATTATCACCATGCCACTTTATTGCTTCCAAATGCTTCTTTATTGATTCATTCAAACTTATAGGACCTCTCCTGTCCATTTGATTGAACCAAAAAATTGGAATGGCAGCCCAAGCATTATTGATAGTTTTTCTGTATAATTTGGCTAATTTTATAAAATCTCGAGTACCCGCATATATTCGCAACAAGGGAAAATTTCCCGTTAATCTCGCTCCGTTCAGTTTGAGGAACCCATCCTTGTTCCTTATTGGAACGCCTCCAGCTCCTGAAAGTTCCAAAACTTGATCCTCTGGATGAAAAAAATTAGCCTGTGTATTTTGATCGGGTGCAATTGAGATAATATCTAATATCTTTGCATCCGCTATTTTTCTTATACCGTTTAAGGTGTCTATCATGCTTGGTAAGCCAAAATGAGCTCTAATTACGGGATAAGGTTTTTTCCACTGAATCCGAGATATTAAATCCATAGGAATTTTTTGTTTTTCTTCGGATACAGTTAAATCTTTTCTTAACACCGAGATTATTACGTGTTTGGACTCTCCACCTATAAAATACTCGTGAAACAAGTCAAATTCTTTAACAACCTTAATTACTTCAGGAGTACCAGCAAATAATAATTGCTTTGGTTTAACTTTTAACTTTTCATATTTACGTTTAAAATCTTGAAGTATTGGTACAATTGTGAACGGTGTTAATCTATAACTAAGACCTAGAATATCTGGTTCAACCTCCTTTATTGTCTTAATAATTTCTGAATTTGAAGTCGCGGGTCCTAAGAAGACGCATTCAAACCCTAATTGGGTGGCAATGTCCATAAAATTATGAGTTCCTGCTACATGTACACATTGACCAATACAGGCAGTTAATACTTTTTTCCTGTTTTGCTTTTTGATATTACAGCTTGGTTTTAGCATAAGATTACCTCCTTATCGGAGTGTTTGTAGTGCTATTATTTCGCAATTATTCACAAAACCGACTTATGGGATCCCCCAAAGTCGATTTAGGAATTTCAGAAATAGGCATATTTGTCTCTTTATTAGCAGGTATACAAATATACATGGTTTACACTATACTATTATAACCAAAAATATTATTTAAATATGTGGATGTTTTATATATAAGTAGAAATGATATATTAATTAATTAAACATTTGTTTAATGATTAAGTAAGCTTATATAGTTTTATATATAAAGTATATATAGTTACTAGTTTTTGTATTACATTGAAGGTGAATCGTTATTTCTACAAGCCAGTCGCATAGGAAAACCACATGGGAAATCGTACGGAATATTTACGATGCTTTGAACGATGGAAAATTTCACACAATTAGTGAAATTTCGCAAACGGTTAGCTCTAATTGGAGTACCATCAAAAGTCGAGTTGATCTTATCCAAAAGATTCAAGGTTTACCCAAAATTGATGTAATTTACGCGTCGAAGCAGATTTTAGTAAAAAAGAGTTAGGTTTGATAAACAACTCATTCGCATCTTGGCTCATCAATATTTCTAAAGACAAATTTCACCAAGCATTATGCTAAGATCTAAGGAGGAATTATATTACTGGAAAATTATTAATAATATGTTCAGACCGACCATAAATATTTTGTCTGACATAAGAATTACAAGTATATTCGAGAGATGACAAATTTACAGGTAAGTATGGATAAAAAATTCGATGGAGAACATAGTCCCTCCGAGAATTTTGAATGTTTAATGTGTGGAGAATGTTGCCGTGCGGGTTATGAAGTTCACATTTGTAAGGAAGAAGTTAAGAAGTGGAAGATGTTGAAAAAGCACGAACTCTTAGAAAATGCTATGATTAAACCAGAATGTATTGAAGTAAAGAATGAAGAAACACCGAAGAACTGTGAATTTACTGCATTGAAAGAAGAATTGATTGATTTTATCTTAAAGAATCATTTATATTATGGTAAGAGTAGTTTACGTAAGCATATTACGACAATAATACCGAATGTTGACGAGGATCCCATATTCGCTCCTAAAGATTTTAATACAATATTAAAGGGTTTAAGTTCTGGATTAAAATATATACTAAGAACAGATGCATATGGTACTTGCCCTTATCTAAATTTGAATCTGTGTTCAATTAATACCTACAAACCCATAGCGTGCAAAAGGTTTCCTTATACGCAATTTAATTATCTTAGGAACGAAAAACTCTTTTTAAATATATGTGAAGGTATAAAACGATTAAAGGGATATGAATTCTTTTAAATTAGGTTTTTTAAGAATGAGGATTACAACCTATAACGACTTATTTAATTTACAAAGTATACAGGATATTAAGGCAATAACTTTCCATCATGAAAAGCCTTAGTTTTAATAGTTATATTTTTCGAATAGATAACATTTGATAAAGTTTTGTGATCGTACTTTTTAATCTGATTTATTTTTATTATCGTGTATTTTATATATTATCGCTAATTATTGTGATTGGAATTAATCATATGATAGATGCAATTGATCTTATTATATTAGATGAATTAAAAGAAGATAGTAGAAAATCTTATTCTGAAATTGCCGATGTTGTTGGAAAAACAGAGGCAACAGTGAGACGCAGAGTTAATAAGATGATTAAAAGCAACATAATTGATAAATTTACAATTGAATATGATATAGATGATCATCCAAAAGTTCATGTAATTGTGAAAATTGAGCCTGAATTTGCGGAAATTAAAAGGATAATTAACCAATTAAAAGAAATAGAGGAAATAGTAGATATTTGGAGATTATCAGGAGATTGTGGTTTGTTAATTAAGCTTGAGATTCCTTCAATTGAAGAATTCAATCCAATCATTGAGGGAAATATCTCTCAAATTAATAGTATTAAAATTGTAGAAACATGTTTTATAACAGACATTATAAAATAAATATTGTTTACCAAATTGCGTTTTTACTTAAACAATTGAAGCGAAAATCATTTCAATTTTAAATTTATACTTAAAATGTAGGTACTAAATGAAATCGATTTGAAATGCATAATTATAATAAAAATATTTTAAATGGATAATAGGATTTGAAATCTATGCTATAAATTTATATGATTATTATGAAAGTTAAAAAGGGATATCGTCCAAACTTAGGAACTATTGCTTTTATTGGCAATTATTTACCGCGGCAATGTGGTATAGCGACTTTTACAAGTGATCTTCTGCAAGCAGTATCAAATGAGCTACCTCAAAGTACTTGTTGGGCAATAGCAATGAATGATATATTGCAAGGTTATCCTTATCCTGATCAAGTTCGCTTTGAATTAAATGCCAATCTATTGAAGGATTATCAATTAGCTGCAGAGTTTTTGAATGTTAATAATGTTGATATGGTTTGTTTGCAGCACGAATTTGGGATTTATGGCGGAGATTATGGAAAGTATATTTTAACATTACTCCGCAACTTGCATATGCCAATTATAACTACATTACACACACTTGTACCGAATCCTCAACCCCAGATTCGTAAAATTATTGATACAATAGGTATTGTTTCAGATCGATTAATTGTCATGAGTCAGCAAGCCAAAACGCTTTTAAGAGAAAACTATGAGATACCTGTAGAAAAAATTAATGTAATTCATCATGGAATCCCAGATGTTCCATTTATAGATCCAAATTTCTTTAAAGATCAATTTGGAGTAGAAGGAAGGATTGTTATTTTAACTTTTGGTTTGATAAACGCAGGTAAGGGTATAGAAACAATGATTGATGCATTACCTAAAATCGTTAAAAAATATCCTGATGTTATATATATTGTTCTTGGAGCCACTCATCCAAATGTAAAGAAAGAATATGGTGAATCTTATCGCCATTCTCTCCAAATAAGAGCCAGAAAACTCGGAGTAGAAGATCACATAGTTTTTTATAATAGATTTGTAGATTTAAAAGAATTATGCGAGTTTTTAGGAGCTGCAGATGTTTACGTTACTCCATATTTAAACAAGGAACAAATCGTTTCTGGTACACTCGCTTACGCTCTTGGAACTGGTAAAGCTATAATTTCCACACCCTATTGGTATGCTGAAGAAATATTAAAAGATGGAAAAGGAGTGATAATCCCCTTTAAAGACTCAGAAAGTATAGCTAATGAAGTAATTAAATTACTGGATAACGAACTTGAAAGACATAATATGCGTAAAAAAGCTTATTTGTTTTCTAGGGATATGATCTGGAAGAATGTTGCTCGAAAATACATAGAAATATTTGCGGAAGTTGTTGAAAAAAGATTTTCACATCCAAAACCCATAGTTAAGATGAAATCCTTACGATCTGCTCCGTTTGAGATGCCCCAACCAAAGTTTGATCACCTCTATAGGCTAACTGATGGTGTTGGTATATTACAACACGCTAATTTCATTATACCAAATCGCAAGCATGGTTATAGTACGGATGATAATGCGAGGGCCTTAATTATAGTAATTTTAGCTAAATTTTTGTCGTTGGAAGATGATTTATTAGAAAATCTTGATAGTCGTTATTTTAGCTTTATATTACACGCTTTTAACAATGAAAACGGGCGCTTTCGTAATTTTTTAGGCTACAATCGAAAATGGCTTGAAGATGAGGGATCTGAGGATTGTCATGGTCGAGCTGTTTGGAGTTTAGGAACAACAGTAGTATTCGCAAAAACAAAAGAATTCGGAGATCAGGCTTTAAGGGTCTTCGATAGAGCCATATCAGTTCTTTCAGAATTTAATTCACCTAGAGCTTTAGCTTTTGGCTTGGTAGGAATTCACGCGTATCTAGCAAGATTTGGAGGAGATAGCAAGATAAGAAGAATCCGAGAAAAGATTGCGAATCGATTATATAACCAGTATCGTTCAAATGCTAGTGAGGAGTGGTCATGGATTGAAAATACTCTAACTTACGATAATGGAAAGATTCCACAGGCTTTACTAATGTCTGGGCAGTGGCTACAGCGAGGAGATATGATTGAGGCGGGATTAAGGTCGCTAGAGTGGCTGATTAACATCCAAACAAATGATGAAGGATACTTCACTCCAATCGGTAATTCGGGGTGGCATCCTCGTGAAGGAGAGAAGGCGAGATTTGATCAGCAACCTCTTGAAGCCCAGAGTATACTTGAAGCATGTGTTGAGGCATTTAAAGTAACTCAAGATATAAAATGGGTTAAAAAAGCACGGCATTGTTTAGAGTGGTTTTTAGGACGAAACGATTTGAATAAATCGCTTTATAATTATAAAACAGGCGGGTGTTATGATGCATTGACACCCACCGGTCTCAATATAAATCAGGGAGCGGAATCAACATTAGCGTGGTTACTATCCCTTTTAAATATGTATTTATTAGATAGTATAACTGAGATTGATTTATCAGAAAAAATAAGTGAGGATTAAAAAAGTTGTCTAACCAACCAATAGTTATAATAAGTTCTTATCCACCAAGATTGTGTGGAATTGCAACATTTGCTGAAGAGGCAAGAGAATTTATTCAAAAAGCCAATCCTGATAAAGATGTTCTGGTCATTAGCCATACAGATGGAAAGGGTGAAGGAGTTTATCCCATAATTGAGATAAACAATTACGATTGGTATGAACCTGTAGCAGAACTAATAAATGAATTGAAACCTTATGCGATTCATTTAGAACATGAATTTGGGCTTTACGAATATAGAGACAAACGCGGAATAGGGGATAGAAATGAAGGTTTTCTCAAACTTCTTGAAGCTATTGATCATTATCCTATTGTAGTCGAGCCACACACAATTCATGGTAGACTTACAGATTTTGAAGCGGAATTTGTTTATCAACTTTGTCAGAGGAGTGATGTAGTTTTATTTAAATGCCACTATCAGAAATGGAGACTAGACTGGACATTTAGAGCTCGAGGATGGGAAACACCACATAATATTATGGTCGTTCCACATGGTGCTCGTGCTGATAAAAGGTGGGGTATTGAAGAGATATCTCATTTAAAAAAGGAACTAGGTTTAGAAAAAGAGATCTTATCAGATCATCTTGTAGGAATGATTGGATGGATACAAACTAATAAAAGATGGGACATCCTTCTTTCAATATGGGACGAAATTCACGACGAAATCAAAGAGAAATGTGGTGAAAAGTGGGATTTATTCGCTGCAGGAACAATGCGAGACCCAAACCATCTACAAGATTATAATCTGTGGAAATTTGAAGTTCTCGATCTTCAGAAGAGAAGGAAAGCATATTATTACGAATTTATTCCGAGAGGTGACATATACTATAAGGTGATGGCTATCTGTGATTTTATAGTTTTACCAACTATCGATGAAACACAATCTGGGACACTCGCAAGAATAATTTCTTTGAATAAACCTTATATCACCACAGCACCTATGGAAGGGTTAACTGCACAAACCTTGGAAAGTGAAGGTGGCTTATTATTTACGACAAAAGAAATGCTAAAAAACAACATTGTTAGATTAGCCTGCGATGAGAATCTTCGAATGAAATTAGGAGAAAATTTGAAAAAATATCTTGACGAAATAGTTTCTTGGGAAATCGTTGCTCAAAAATATAACCAAGCTTATACTTTAGCGAGAGAATCTAAATTCTCTGGCAAACCAATAATAATAGAACCTGAATTCTAACGCTGAAATTAAAAATGAACAACAAAAGTATGGGAGAGCTATTCCATAGGTATCCCCACAATCCAATTATATCAATTAACGATATCCCTTATAAAGCAAATTCAGTATTCAACGCTGGAGTTGTAAAAGTCAATGATTTAATTTTCTTATTAATGCGTGTTGAAGATAGATGTGGTATTTCTCATTTGACATTAGCTCAAAGTAAAAATGGGATGAAAAATTGGCAGATTAGCCCTCAACCTACCATAATACCGCTACCGAATGAATACCCTGAAGAAGTATGGGGAATTGAGGACCCGAGAATTACTTATTTGGAGGAAAAGGAACTATGGGCTATTACTTATACAGCTTATTCGAAAGAAGGGCCCTTAGTTTCATTAATAACTACCACCGACTTTCATAATTATACTCGTTCTGGATCCGTAATGCCACCAGAAGATAAAGATGCTGCTTTATTTCCTGTTCGCTTTAATGGGCGTTGGGCAATGATTCATAGACCTGTTTCCTATCTTCCAACTTTAAAAGCTAATATTTGGATTTCATTTTCTCCAGATCTTAAACATTGGGGAGATCATCAAGTACTTATTAAAGCTAGGAAGGGTAGTTGGTGGGATGCAAATAAAATCGGCCTATCACCACCTCCTTTAAGAACTGAAGAAGGATGGCTAGTTCTTTATCATGGAGTAAAAAGTATTGCCAGTGGTATTATATACAGATTAGGGTTGGCACTATTAGATAAAGGAAATCCATGTAATTTAATATGTAGATCTGACGAATGGGTTTTTTCTCCAAAGGAATCTTACGAGACTTATGGCGATGTAGATAAAGTAGTCTTTCCATGTGGTTGGATACAAGAAAATGATAAAATTTCCTTGTATTATGGATGTGCAGATAGTTGTATAGGTTTAGCAACAGCTAATCTTTCGGAACTTTTAGAGTGGCTTAAAAAGCATAATTCTTTATAAGGAGGAAAATTATGCATATAGCAATACTCTCGCCCATTGCATGGAGCACCCCTCCTCGATCTTATGGTCCATGGGAATATATAGCTTCATTATTAACAGAAGGTCTAATCGAGAAAGGAATTGAAGTTACATTATTCGCAACCAAAAATTCAAATACCAAAGCAAACCTTCTTAGTGTCTGTCCTCGCGGTTACGAAGAAGATAAAGAGTTAATACCAAAAGTATGGGAATGCTTGCATATATCTGAATTATTTGAAAGAGGAAATGATTTTGATATTATTCATAATCATTTTGATTTCCTGCCTTTAACTTATATGAAAATGACATCAACGCCTGTTTTAACAACGATCCATGGCATCTCATCTCCAAAAATTCTACCGGTTTATAGAAAATACAACAATCAGAGCTATTATGTTTCAATCAGCAACGCTGCTAGGATTCCAGGTTTGGATTATATTGCTACAGTTTATCACGGTATAGATTTGAATCAATTTACTTTTAACTCTGAACCGAAAGATTATTTGCTCTTTTTTGGTCGTATTCATAATGACAAAGGAGCAAAAGAAGCTATTACAATCGCTAGGAAAATTGGAATGAAATTAATCTTAGCCTGGATTATTCAAGACAAACTATATTTTAAAAAAAAAATAGAGCCATTTCTTGATGACGATATAAAATACGTCGGTATTGCTGGTCCGAAGAGGAGAGATAAATTATTAGGTAATGCTTATGCTTTATTAAACCCTATCAATGTTCCAGAGGCATTTGGATTGTCAGTAGTAGAAGCAATGGCGTGTGGGACTCCTGTAATTTCTTTCAATAAGGGAAGTATACCTGAGGTTATTCTGAACGGAAAAACAGGATTTATAGTTAATTCTTGTGAAGAGGCAGTTATAGCAGTAAAAAAGGTAAAAGAAATTGAGCGCTTAGAATGTCGCAGATGGGTTGAAAAGCAATTTCCTGTTGAAAGGATGGTGGATGATTACATTAAAGTTTATAAATCAATTTTAACAAAAGATAAAATGTAAGTCTATTTTTAAGATTGGAACTTAAAATTAAGCCAAAAAATGAGAATCTTATTAAAGGTAATAAGCAAACTAAATTAGCTTTAAGATTTTCCCGCATAATAAAAATCATTATGAGAATATAAATTTGTACTTAGGAATGTAGGCACTAAATGAATTTGAATTGAAATGAAAATTTAAACTATTTTGTGAATAGTTTCTAATGCTTTATTTTAGAAGCCTGCTTTTTAATTTTATTTCTATCAATTCTACCTATTTTTTTTTGCGTTAATATAGCAAATATTCCCACCAAATTTTAATCACCACCAAGTAATGCAAATTTTTTTCTATTAATGTAAAAGATTAAGTGGATTGGACTGTTCTTATTTCTTAAAGAAATTTTTTTTTCCAAAACAGGTTTTATATTCTCAAATAATAGAAATTTATTATCTCTAGTATGTTGTGTATAAATAATTATACATAATATCCCATATTGATGCAGAAAATGTTTAAATAAAAATCTAATTGAAAGATATACTTTCTTTTTTCTTGCTTTAGAATAAATTTTGTTAGCAATTACTAAATCAAACTTACCATAATAGTAAGTAAAATCATGAAGTGATACTCCTTTGAAAACATTAAGAACGTGAGTAGAATAGTTTTGTTGCTTACTATAGTGTTCTATGAAGGTCTTCAATATATCTTTTGATTTATTACCAATGTGATATTACGCATTAGGATAAATTTTATGTAATTGTGGGTAAATATGTAATAGATCTTTTCCAATTATCAAGATCTTCTTTATTTTTCTTTTTTTGCTTTGAGATACATTTTTAATCAGATCGTTTAAAACTTGATAATCTTCGAATTCGCTTAAATTGAACTTATCATAATTTAAATCTACCATTTTTCTATTCTCTTCCGTAAATGTTGAATATTAAATTCTTTTTTTGAATCCATAAATTTAACTTTCTATTTAGTTAAAAAAGAATTAGCGTTTATATGACGCTCTTTTCGCAGCAATCGAATCTGGTTGACCTCCAAAACGATTTTCCACAATTCTTTTTTCGTATAGTTTTCTATACCTCTTTCTAGGAATTGGTTTTTTAACCGAGTTAACGCCTGTACTCTCTATTACCGGAGTTTGCTGTTTTACTTTCCCCGCTTTTGTTAGCGAACCATGAGACCCGGGCACTTTTTATTATCACCTCTTTTTATTTTTGTGTTATTATAACTTGATGAATTAGCAGCATTAATCCTTGACTTTTTTGTATATTTCTTTATTTTTCCATTCCTCCATTTTTTCTAAATTTTTGAATTCTTCTCCTGCTGGATGATTTATATCCGCGTGTGAAATTTATAAGAGTCTAGCATCTCTTCTTCTAATGGTTTTAATTTACCACAAGCTTTACAAATAAGGACATTTTTTTCATTATCTATAGAAGGAAGCATCAAACTTCCGCAAACATCACAAAATTCCATGAGTGTTAATCACTTAGTACTTTTTTACTATAATATGCTCTGAGGGGGTTTTTTTTGAACCTAGAAATGGATTATGTTAAATGAGAATCTATTCAAAAACAATGTAAGGATTCCTTGGCCTATTTCTATGAAAGCAGAAATATTTATTTGAAATACGAGAATAATCTTTAGAATAAATAAAGAAAGCTAGTTATAGTTAGATTTCTTTGACCAAGGATTACTATTAAAATAGTTTTATGACGTATTCTAAGGATTTAAAGTGTTTGGGCTATTTAAATATTGTTGTTTTGTAATATTTTAATTTTAAAATTTGTTTTATTATAATAAATAGATTAAAACGATATTAAGGCACATAAATAGCGTTCTATCATGAATTCTAATCGCGTAATTATGGTTAATCCTAATTTAGGACACCCTAGAATATTAAATTATAAAGAAAATACTAATAAATCTAATTTTAAAACTAATTTACTTTTTATTACCGAAATTAAAAATCCAATAAAATTCAAAAATGTTATAATTAATTGCTTAAGCTTAATCCCAATATACGAATATAAGTGGAAATTAACCCAATATATCAAAAAAAGAGGTTTTAGTGAAAGACTTAAGAATCTTTGGAAATCCTTAAAAAGAATTTTGTCATGGAAAAGAAAAGAAAAAGAGTTTGAATTCACACTCCAAGAATGGGATAAATTTGGAATTCAATCTCAGACGAAAGTAAAAATCGAGAAGAGAGATATAAAAAAACTGAGACCTCATGTATTTAGAGGTTCCCCAATTATTGCGAAAATAATAGATATTAGTTCTGTAAAATCGACTAAAATAAATAATCCAGATTTTATAGAGGACCAATTCTGTAGACCACAGCCATATCTAAACAGACTAAAAGTATTTGGTAATTTAAAATTCTATTATACTGTGACTATAGAATTTACGCTAAACAATGAAATGTTAAATTTTTTATCAGAGAAGAGATTTCTAATGTTCGATCTTTTATTCAAAAACACTGATTTCGGTAAAAGTATAAACTATCATGCTCTCGTAATCTCAAAAAATAACTGGATTAATCTCAGCATTGTTCAAGCTACTGATCTGCATATAGCGAAGAGAAATGACCAGATGTATCTTATTATTTATTCAATGTATCAAAAACTAAGAAAGTCAAACATCAAAACTATAAATCAAATCGAAAAAACCGGGACAAAATTAAAAGAGAAGTTAAGCATTAAAAACTCTCTAAATAAGATCGATCTCACCTATAGAAAAAGACTAATTAATCCTAATAACCTCTTCAGAAAGTTTATAACAATAATTAATGAAAAGGTCTTAAATAAAGAAATAGACTTTGTAGTATTTACAGGAGATCTCGTGGATTTCTCTGTAAGAAGTAAAATATCCAAAGAATATGATAATGAGTTTGAATACGAGAGGAGTAACTGGAAAATTTTTAAAAATATACTCCTAAACATCAACCAGTCTGAAAAAAAAGGTGTAAGAGATACTGAGGAAATATTATGTCCCATTTTTACCATCACGGGAAACCACGATTATCGACCTTGGCAATACGATTTAAACTGGGGAGGTATTTACAAGAAGGTGGGGCTAAAAAAAGAGGAAGCTAAAGCATTAAAAGAAGAATATTCCGCATCCCCGATAAAATCAATTCTAAAGAGTGATAATTCCTTGAAAGGGTATTTATTAGAGATTAATCCTTCATTAGATTATTATTTTAAATTAGGTAATCTCATATTTATCTTTTTGAACACGGGCTCAGATTCATATAAGAAAATTTCAGATTTCATATCTGGAAGTCCCTCTCTAACTGGTTTTTCCCAAAGACAAATCAAATTTTTAAAAAACATAATTAAATATCGATCTGATGGAAATAGTAAAGCGATTTTATGGATGCACGCACCTCCTGTAAATACGAGATTTAAACGAGGAGTATTTAGCCGAATAAAGAAATTGTTTAAAAAAGTAATTAAGATACAAATAGAACAGTTCAGAGAATCAAAAATTGGAGATTACAAACGAAAGAAAGAAAAATCTAGAATAGATAACAAATTTAATATTAGATTTGGGACCATAACATCTAATTGGAAGAAATTAATGAATTTCTGTCAAGACAATTGTGTAATCACTATATCGGGACACACGCACTTATTAAATGAATATAGATTGGAAAGAATCCACAAAGGAGATCTTAGAAAACGCGAGGAAAGTGAAGAATCTATTGCTGTATTTTACGACGATTATTCTGAGCTTTATCAAAATAAGCAGTTAATTGAAAAACATCATCCATTTATCGTTCAAACCCCTGCTTTAGGTTTCAAGTCACATAAAAAACCTGGAAAAGTTGGTGCTTATAGGGAGATAAAAATAGAAAAAGGAAAATTAGCCTCGTTTAAAATAAAGTATCTTTAGGATACATGCATGTTTACTAACTAAATTATTTTCAATAAAATCATAATTTTAATTTTTAAATAGCAACTTATTGAAATAGTTCAAAGATCAGAATAATAAATTCCATTACGAAAATAAAGCTGAGTAGCAATTCAACATAAAGCAGGAATTTTTCATTAATATTTGTTTGCGTAACATTATAAATATTTTCTAATGTCTCAACACGATGGCGGATGCTATCACTCCATTGTTTTAATTGAAATAACTCGCTTAAATGGCTGTAAATCTGCGCTAGATAATAATCTCCTATTAATTTGGATACATTTTCAATATTTTCTAATAAAAATATAAGATCATAGCGAAGCCTAATTAAACGCCCCATTTTTCTTTTAAATCTTTGCAGAAACGTTCTGCTTTTGAAGTAGATTTTCCGGATATCTTCTT